>JAYUUM010000247.1:0-7667 GCA_043754555.1 Arenimonas sp.
TAACTTCCCAACAGATAATGTTGCAACACGCCGTTTTGGATCAAATATTGATCACGGGTTGCTACGCCTTCGGCATCAAAATTGGCCGAACGTAGTCCACGAGGAATATGCGGTTGTTCCAGCAAGGAAAACCATTCCGGAAAAATCTGGGTGTCGATTGAGTCCAGCAAAAAGCTGGCGCGCCGATAAAGCGAAGCGCCCGATACTGCGCCAAGAAAATGGCCGATTAAACTACGTGCGGTTTCAGAAGAAAATAATACCGGGTAATTTCCGGTATCGACACTGCGTGGATTCAAGCGACGAATCGTACGCTCTGCGGCATGTTTGCCAATGCTATTAGCGGCTTCAAGATCGGAATAACGCAGTGCGCTGGAATACCAGTAATCGCGTTGCATGGCATCGTTAGCACCGGCGATCAAGGAGCAGCTCAATGAAAAATGCGTACTGCGCTCGGCCGCGTTAAAGCCGTGACTATTGGCGTACACCGCAACGCTGTCACCAAAACCCATACTGGCGCCATCGGAATTTGAAATGCGCTTGTCAAAATCACGGCCCGCCGATTCGGTTTGCAATGCCATTTCGACGGCTTGATCGGCAGAAATTGCATGCGGATGCCACAAATCCAGATCATGAAAAACGGTCGCCATACGATCACGTTCTGCCAAGCCAGAAGCGCTGTCTTTTTCAGTAAATTGCGCAATCGCACAAGCTTGTTCTACTGTGGCTTTCAAGCTACTTAGCTGTATATCGGCGGTGCTCGCGGTGCCTTTGCGTTGATCAAAATAAACCGTCACCGCCACACCACGGTCTTGGGTACGTTCAACGGTTTCTACTTCGGCCATGCGCACATTCACTGAAAGCCCGCTGTCTTCGCTCAACGACACTTCGGCCTCACTGGCGCCCTGTTGACTACAAAGGCCCAGAACTTGCTCTGCGAGCTCGCTGAGATAATCGGCTTGTTCACCTTGTGAAGGGGGATTTGATCGGGATTTGTCGATAAGTGTATTCATCCGCATACTATGCAACATTCTGGTAGTTACGAGAACCCATATGCGCGGTGTAGATGAAGAATCGGGCGAGTATTTAGGCCCCAGTCGCGGCGAGCAACGCCGTGAAGCGCTGGCGGTGCTTGAGCTCGCCAGTAAAATGATCGAGCAAAATGATTCGCGTATTTCGCAATTGCCAATGAGCGCCGAATTGGTGGATCTAACGCTTGCTTCGAAGAAAATTACCTCGCAAATTGCCCGCAAACGCCAAATGCAATTTCTGGCCAAGCAACTACGTCGCCAAGACGATGAAGTATTGGTAGCGATTCGAGCCGCGCTGGATTTCGACAAGAATGTTTCCCGACAGGAAACTGCTTCGCTGCATCGTGTTGAAGCCTGGCGTGATCGCCTGATTGAAGAAGGCGATGCCGCATTGGCCGAATTACTCAACGAGTTTCCTTCGGCAGACCGCCAACATTTACGGCAGTTGGCACGTAATGCCAAAGAAGAAAAATTGAAGAACAAACCACCACATGCTTTTCGTGATCTATTTCGAGAGCTGCGTGAATTGATGAGTGAGCATCAGGATGATGAAACATTGCCTGATGCAGAAGCATAAATAAGTACAATGTGGGAGCGCCGTAAGGCGCGAATATCTTGATTAATTCGCGCCTTACGGCGCTCCCACGAATGATCTAAAACGATTTAAGTCTGCGTACCACCCACTGTCATCGCATCGATTTTTAATGTGGGCTGGCCCACACCGACCGGCACACTTTGGCCGTCTTTGCCGCAAACGCCGACACCGGCGTCGAGTTTTAAATCATTACCAATCATGCTGACACGCGTCATGGTTTCCGGCCCGTTGCCAATAAGTGTGGCGCCTTTGACCGGGCGGGTAATTTTTCCGTCCTCAATCAAATACGCCTCGCTGGCAGAGAACACAAATTTGCCCGAGGTAATATCAACTTGGCCACCGCCAAAATTCGGGGCATACAAACCTTTTTTGACCGATGCAATAATTTCTTCTGCCGGATAATTACCGGCCAACATATAAGTATTGGTCATGCGCGGCATGGTGATATTGGCGAAGCTTTCGCGACGGCCATTGCCGGTCGGTGCAACGCCCATCAAACGCGCATTCAAACTGTCTTGCATATAGCCGCGTAAAATACCGTCTTCAATTAAGGTGGTGCATTGTGTCGGGGTGCCTTCATCATCAATATTCAGCGAACCACGACGTCCCGATAATGTGCCGTCATCGACAATGGTGACTCCGGGTGCGGCAACGCGCTCGCCAATTCTTCCGGCATACACTGAAGTGCCTTTTCGATTGAAATCGCCTTCAAGTCCATGACCTACCGCTTCATGCAATAACACGCCGGGCCAACCCGGGCCGAGCACAACGGTCATTGTGCCCGCTGGTGCGTCGTCTGCATCAAGATTCACCAATGCTTGTCGCAGCGCTTCTTTCGCTATTTCCTGTGGACGCGAATTTGAAAATAATTCCTCGTAAGCGAAACGTCCGCCACCACCGGCATAACCCGATTCTCGACGACCATTTTCTTCAACAATCACCTGCACATTGAAACGCACCAAGGGTCGAATATCCGATGCCAAAATACCGTCGCTGCGTGCAATCAAAACGGTGTCCACAGCGCCAGCCAAACTAACAATTACCTGTTTAACGCGAGCATCTTGCGCGCGAATAAAAATATCAATCTCGCGGAGGATATTGATTTTTGTTTCAGGCCGCATCATTTCAATCGGATCAATCGGCGCATACAACTCACGACCCGGTACAACGATGCGTTGACCGGCATTCGACTGCGAACCATCACGACTTATCGCGCGTGCCGCGCTGGCCGACTGGATTAATGCTTCGCTGCGAATATCGTCAGAATAGGCAAAGCCGGTTTTCTCGCCGCTAATGGCGCGGACGCCAACGCCTTGTTCAATCGAATGCGCGCCGTCTTTGACAATGCCGTCTTCCACGGTCCAATTTTCGCGACGACTATGCTGAAAATATAGATCGCCAAAATCGACGCCAGGGCCCATCAGCGCCGAAAATGCCGCGTCTAAATCTGATAGCACCATATTGGTAGGCGCCAATAATCGCGACTGCACCAGGCTTAAAGAATTACTCATTATTTATCTCGCTGTCTTTCTCTTGATGTCACTGAATTTAGGGACCCACGGCCGCAGGTTTGTTGGCATTGGAAGATTTAGCAGGACCTTTTTCGACCACATCGACCTTCGGCTTTTTCCAAGGCCCGGTCACATGATAAACCGTACGCGCGGTTTGTTTTAACGGTTTTTGCAGAACCGCCTGCGCCGCAACACCAACCGCAGCGCCTGCAGGCCCGCCAGTCAACATTCCCAATGCTGGCAGCAAGCCACCGGCTTTCGGCAAGACTTCAATTTTTTGATCATATTCCTGCTTGCGTACATCGGCGGTACCGCTCACTTTAATTTCTGCAGCCGGGCCATTAATGCGCAGGTTTTTAGTGGTCGCTAAACCATCGGAAAACGCAATGTCGCCTTGCATAGTATTGAACGAAAAACCTTTAGAAAAGAAATCACTAAAGTCCAGGGTCAAGCGTCTTGGTATTTCAGCCAAACTAATCAGGCCCAAAATACGACCCGAACCGCCCGGCTCTACATCCAGCAAGCGGCCTTCACCGACTTCGACTTTTAAATTGCCATTGATATTACCCAAGCTGATTGCACCGGGCGAACCAGGCCAGTAGGCATTCAAGGAAGCTTTGGTTTTCCCGTTTTGAACCATACCGGCAAAGCCGAGACCATCCATCATTTTACCCAGACTGTCGGTGGTGAAATCGAGTTTCAAGTTTGAACGTGTACCGGTGCCGGTTTTTATCCAGTCACCAGAAGCATTGATACTGAAATTTTTCGATTTTGTTACGAAACGATCAATGCGCATACCATTGTTGATTGGTGTTGTTTGCAGATCGGTTTTACCCAATTGCGAGACGCCGACACGTAGATCGTCGATGCTAAATTTAAGTGATGGCACTTTGGCCGGATCGGTTTCGACAGCGACCTTTGCTGCTGCTGTCGGCACTGTTGTTGGCGAGGTCGCGGCACCTTGCATATACAGTTTACTAAAGCGACCTAACACACCATTTTTTGTATCGGCGGCAATATCCACACTGCCTTCAATACCAACACCATCAATTTGCAGACGGGTACCGGCACTCGTTTTGTTCAATAACAATTTGCTATTGGCAAAAGGCTGGTCCAAAAAAAGTAGTTTGTCAGCCACCAGGTTGACATCATTCAAACCCGATGCACCTTCGCCTCCACTTGCAAATGCCATCCAGCCAGCGGCATCCAACTGGGCGACTTTGCCACGTGCGACCAAACCCTTTGCGGGCAAACTCGTTGCTGCCTCACCGCCAAACTGCAGCAAGCCATTCATGGCTTGATTAGGTTTTTGTGCGGCACGCATGTGTAACACATTGCCGTAACGCAAAACGATAAATCCCTGCTCCAGCGGAATAGTGCTGTTAATTTGTAATGGCACACTTTGTGAAGCCGCTTTGTTCAAGGGCGCAGGCAAATCAATTGGGGTGCCGATCAAATCAGAATTCAAGCTAAGTTGAGACGCAGGCGTTTTACCGTTTTGGCTATTGGGAATGTTAACGCGCACCGACCAATTACTACTGCCCCCCAAATAAGGTCTGAGCCATGCGACGTTTTCATAACGGCTTAGCAGGCTTTGACTAGTCAAATTGCCGTCCAATGCGGCAATTGCTGCAATTTTATTGTCTTTGGTAAAACTGCCAACCGATAAATTAAATATTGCCGGTCGCTTATCAAACATGACGTTAAGGTTTTCGGTAGCAAAGCCGGTCTGATCGAAACGTGTGCGGCCCGCCACTTGCGTAAACGCAATATTCCAACGCGAATCCGACAGAGCTGCATTCTTTAAATCCAGCGTGCCCGTCATTTTTGTTTCGCCTAATTCTTTCTTCAAGGGGATTTGAAGATTCAAGCCCACATCGGCCAGACCGTTGGCAGTTCCGGCTTTAACATGCTCACCATATTTTTTTTGCAACGGACTCGCCAGCACCAGACTACGTAAATTTTCCGCTTTGGAGTTAGCCAAAATATCAAGATTGAGGTGCGGCGTAGCAAAATCTTCAATGCCGCCAGTCACTCTGCTTATTTTGTTATTCATCAAGTTGCCGGTGCCGGCCAAACTAAAGCCCGGGCCATCAAATGCCACATCAACATCCAGAGGATTCGCAACCGGCCATTCCGGATGGAATTTTATTTGTGCATTACGAATACGTGCACGCGCATCAAATACACCTTCTTTATTTTTAAACGGCCAATCATCCAAATCGCCATTCATCACAATGCGACCATTTAAGACATCACCTTTGATCAAGGCATCATCTAGCCACTTTATGGTTGATGGCGGCATTTTGTGCAAGATCCAGAATTTTTTTGCCTGGGTGAAATTTGACGGCTCCAGGTCAGCCGCCAAATCCAATATTGGCGCGGTACCGTCGCCCTGGAAACCTATTTGAAAACGTGTTTTTAATCCTATATCCGGCCCACTAATTTGCAAAGCGCTGGTACCAACGGTCCACGCATCGCCATCGCGCCAAAATGCCAAACTGCCGTCGAGTGTTAAATCCAGATTTTGTCGAAGACCCACCGGCCACAATAATTGGACAGGTTTGGGATCAATTTGAAATACGCCGCCCTGCCCGTCCATTTGTAGCCGGCCATTCAAGCCATGCAAGCCTGGACGCGTGCCGGCCGGTTCGATATTCAAATCACGAATAACAACCGAACCTTTCCAGGGCCCATCGCGCGGTCCGTGTAAATCAACATCACTAAGCTGCGCTGTTGGCGAAGCCTGCACTAACCATTGCCTCAATCCTTCGGGCAAGCGGTCGGTCAGCGACAAAAGCGTGAATGCCGGCTGCAAGTCAATTTGCGGCGCACGCAAAATAATATTTTCACCACCAGCA
Organism: Arenimonas sp.; assembly: GCA_043754555.1. Taxonomy (GTDB): domain Bacteria; phylum Pseudomonadota; class Gammaproteobacteria; order Xanthomonadales; family Xanthomonadaceae; genus Arenimonas. Next base: position 5,996 of record JAYUUM010000247.1, read on the forward strand.
ATTAACAAGCCATCAAGTGATGCGACTTTTTTATTACGATGAAAACGCAATACCGGCGCAGTAAATTGCCAGCCACCTTTTAACTCATACCACTTGGCGCTCACTTCAAGCCGGTCAAATTTTGCGTCCGGCGAGATGGCATTAGCCTTGTCCAACGTAATTAATTTGCTAGAGACAATCTGGATATTTGTAAGATCTGCCTGCGTTTGCAAACTGGTAATGCGCTGACCCTTCACATCGGCCCAAGCGTTTGCTTCGCCTTCGCCACTTTCAAGGATAATACCGGTCGCTTTTAATAAGGGCGACCAATCTTTCATATCAAGATTGTTTCCTCCAACCCAAACGGTACCGTCATATTGGCTGCGCGACAGATCCAGTACCGCGCTCAGTGGCGCGCTGTTAGTGGAAGCCCAGGCCGACACACCTACATTGATCCGCTTATTGGAGACCCGCATGCGTAAATCGACGCGCGGTATATCAACATTCAATTGATAACGTGGCGCTCGAATACCGAGCGCCGCTTTTTCAATTTGTAGCTCGCCAAAACCCTCGAGTCTTTCGAGTGGATCGATATTGGGATCGGTTTGCCCGGGCAAGCCTTTCAGGGCCCAACGCAGGTCCTCGGTCTGCACTAATTGCAAAGATAGTTGATTAATCTTTAGTTCGGTCAGCGGCTCACCGGGCAACATGCCGGAATAAATCGCAATCAATAAATCAGCATGTCCCACTTTAAGTGTTTGATCGCCTTCGCCGACGCGTAAATCGTTCAAGGTAAATACAGGGCCACGCCTTGTCCATCCGCCTTTTGCTTTGGAAAAATTAACTGGCTCGCCAATACGCTGGCTAAGCCATTGTTTGATTTGCTCGGGATGTTCTTCAACCCAGGGCAACGCCTGATTCACCAAGCCAACCAAGACAGCAAGAAAAATCAACAACACCAAAACGCTGTAACCAGTAATGCGGCGCGCATGACGAAACCGGCGTTGCATTGCAGATACCATGACTTACAACAGCACCACGTCGAATTGTTCTTGTGAATATTGATCGTCGGACTGAAAACGAATACTTTTACCCAGAAATTCTTCCAGTTCCGCTACCGCGGTCGATTCTTCATCGGTAATTTTTGTCACTACGATTGGTGATGCAATAACCAATAATTGCGAGGCTTCAAACTGGCGTACTGCCCGGGTAATTTCACGGAATATTTCGTAGATGATAGTTTCCGATGTTTTCAAACTGCCGCGTCCGCCGCATTCATGGCAAGGCTCGCATAATTGTCGCTCTAGGCTTTCGGTGGTGCGCTTGCGCGTCATTTCGACCAAACCCAATGGCGAAAAATCATACACCGTGGTTTTAGCATGGTCGCGCAGCAACCCTTTTTCCAGGGTGCGCAGCACTTGACGTTTATGTTCGTCATCGGTCATGTCGATAAAATCAATAATGATAATACCGCCTAAATTTCGCAGCCTTAATTGACGCGCTACCGATTGCGCGGCTTCAAGATTGGTGCGGTAGACCGTCTCTTCCAGATTACGCTGGCCAAGAAATGAACCGGTATTCACGTCAATGGTGGTCATGGCTTCAGTTTGATCAATCACCAGATAGCCACCCGACTTAAGCGGCACTTGTTTTTGCATGGCGCGCTGAATTTCATCTTCCACTCCATACAAAT
>JAYUUM010000248.1:0-7647 GCA_043754555.1 Arenimonas sp.
TGGTTTTTATGAAAAATTCGGCTTTGTCACTTTTGGCGAAGAATTCGAAGAAGCCGGCATCCAGCATCGCAAGATGAAATTGACGCTGGAACCTTTCGAGCTGGCCAATCGCCCGCCCGGTAAAAGCATGTCGGCGCGAATGCAGGATTTTGATACCTCTGCACAATTACAGGATGCCACGTTGCAGGTCATTGCAACGGCAAAACGCAGCTTGTCGATATACACCCGCGATTTAGAGCATAGTTTATATGCCCAAACAGAAATCGTTGACGCGTTAAAGCAATTCGCAATAAAAAGCCGCGGTGGGCTTGTACGCGTATTAGTGCAAGACACGATGGCGGCGCGAAGCCAACCACATCCGTTACTGGGTTTATCGCAACGCTTATCGAGCGTATTTCAGTTCCGTACACCTATCGACCCTGAAGATCTGCAATATCCGTCTGCATTTATAGCCAGCGACCGCGACGCCTATTGTTTTCGCCTGCTCGACGGCCGATTCGAAGGCGATTGGAGCCCATCCTTACCCGCTCGCAATAAACAACTAGTCGAACATTTCTCTCGGGTTTGGGAACGTAGTCGTCCCTGCACCGAGTTTCGGGCCTTAGGCTTGTAAAGGCCATGTAGGAGCGAGCTTGCGACCGCTATGGATGGCGGGAGTGTTGAAATGCAGGAGCATTTTTCAACCTCGCGATAGACTCCTCGACATAATTATTCGCGAGCAGAGCCCGCTCCTACAAAAGCATTCCGGCTCGGGTTATAATTCACGTTCTTGTTTGGGGCCTCACAACCCTAATCACAACAATCACTTAGCCGCATATGATGCGAGCCCAGCTAGGAACGTGGATCGTCTGATGGATAGCCTGTTAAAACAGTTTAGTCAAAGCTCTCAACTATCCGGTGGCAATGCCGCCTTTATCGAAGATCTCTACGAGCAATATTTGCTCGATGCTGACAGTGTTGGTACGAAGTGGAAGACGTATTTCGATGCCTTCAAAGGTCGCGAAGCCGGCGATGTCCCACATTCGGCCATTATGGCAAGCGTTCAACGCGCCGCCTCTCAAGCCAAGCACCAATCAGCTGTGGGCGCGGTGGATGAAGAAGGCGCCCGCAAACAAACTGCCGTTGGTAAATTAGTGACTGCATTTCGTTCACGCGGGCATTTGAGTGCCAAGCTCGACCCATTGGCAATGATGCCGCAACAACCCGCACCAGATTTGAGCTTATCGTTCCATGGCTTGAGCGACAGCGACCTTGATTCCGAATTTGCCGTTGCCAGCTATTTTGGCGCAGAAAAATACAAGCTGCGTGATTTGTTCGGCAAGCTGACTGCGACCTACTCCAGTTCGATCGGCGCTGAATTCATGCATATTTCTGATGCTGCTCAGCGGCATTGGATGCAACAAAAACTGGAAGGCTCTGCTGGTAAATTTGCCTTTGGCAAAGACGAAAAGAAACGCATTCTTGAGCGTCTTACCGCCGCTGAAGGTTTAGAGCGCTATTTGCACACAAAATACGTCGGACAAAAACGCTTTTCGCTGGAAGGTGGTGACTCTTTAATTCCGATGATGGATACCGTTATTCGTGAAGCTGGAAGTGTCGGTGTTAAAGACGTTGTGATTGGCATGGCCCATCGCGGTCGTCTGAATGTGTTGGTGAATACTTTAGGCAAGCCGGCGGAAAAATTATTTGCCGAATTCGAAGGCAAGTTTGACCATATCGACAGCCCGGAGCACTCCGGTGATGTGAAATACCATATGGGCTTTTCGGCCGATGTTGCGACACCCGGCGGTGCCGTACATCTCGCACTAGCGTTCAACCCGTCGCATCTTGAAATCGTCAACCCGGTTGTTGCCGGCTCGGTCCGCGCACGTCAAATGCGTCGCGAAGACGCCAAAGGCGAAAAAGTATTGCCCATCTTGATTCATGGTGATGCTGCATTTGCCGGTCAAGGCGTGATCATGGAACTATTCCAGATGTCGCAGGCCCGCGGTTTCAAAGTTGGCGGAACGCTGCATATCGTTATCAATAACCAGGTTGGCTTCACAACCAGTCGTACCGATGATGCCCGCTCCACTTTGTATTGCACCGATCCGGCAAAAATAATCGGCGCCCCCGTTTTACACGTGAATGGTGATGACCCGGAAGCAGTGATTTTTTGCGCAAAACTTGCGCATGAATTCCGCCGCACGTTTAATCGTGACATCGTGATTGACCTGGTCTGCTATCGCCGCCATGGCCACAATGAAGCCGACGAACCATCAGCAACCCAACCTTTGATGTACCAAAACATTCGCGCCCGTAAAACCACGCGCGAACTATATTCCGATGCATTGATCGCGCAAACGATTTTGACCGGTGATGAAAGTAAAGCGATGGTTGACGATTATCGCAATAAGCTCGACAAAGGTGATGTCACCACTGAATTGGCACAAGCAGACAAGGATGTTGCCAATGTGGATTGGAGCCCATGGCTGAAAGGTAAATTGTCGGATGTTGTTAAAACCGGTATGCCGCGTTTAGCACTTGATGCACTCGCCAAAAAAATCAATACCATTCCAGACACACTCAAATTGCATCCACGTGTGGCGAAGATTTACGAAGATCGCAATAAAATGCTTGCTGGTGAATTGGCGATGGACTGGGGTTTTGCAGAAAATCTCGCCTACGCCAGCTTATTGCAAGAAGGCTATAAATTGCGTTTGGTTGGACAGGATTCCGGTCGCGGCACTTTCTTCCATCGCCATGCGGTTTTGCACGACCAAGTCACTGGTCAGGCGATCATGCCTCTGCGTGAGTTGGTTCAAAATCCTGAACATGCCGTCATTATTGATTCCTTGCTATCGGAAGAAGCTGTCATGGGTTTTGAGTTCGGCTACTCCACTGCCGAACCCATGACACTCAATATTTGGGAAGGGCAGTTCGGTGATTTCGCTAACGGCGCGCAAGTGGTTATCGATCAATTTATTTGTTCGGGTGAGTCCAAATGGGGCCGCATGTGCGGCTTGGCATTATTTCTGCCGCACGGTTACGAAGGTCAAGGACCGGAACATAGTTCGGCCCGACTAGAGCGCTTCCTGCAACTTTGTGCGCTGAATAATATTCAAGTTTGTACGCCAACATCGCCTGCGCAAATGTTCCATATGCTGCGCCGTCAAATGTTACGTGCTACCCGCAAACCGCTTGTGGTCATGACACCAAAATCCATGTTGCGTCATAAATTATCTATTTCAACCTTGGATGATTTGGCTAATGGGGAATTCCAGAACTTAATCAAAGACAACCAATGTGCCGATGCACTACAAGCAAAACGCGTAGTGGTTTGCGGCGGCAAGGTTTATTACGATTTAATTGAAGCCATGCAAGCAAAAGACATCAAAAATGTGGCCGTTGTACGCGTTGAACAACTGTATCCATTCCCTCGCCCCGAACTGGCGGCGGAGCTTGCACGTTTTGCCCATGTGAAAGAAATCGTCTGGTGTCAGGAAGAACCGCAAAATCAGGGCGCGTGGTATCAAATTCAGCATCATCTCAATGCATGCTTGGGTACCGGACAAAGCCTGAGTTATGCAGGTCGCGCACGCTCTGCAGCGCCCGCCTGCGGACATAGCAATACGCACGTCGCTGAGCTAACTCGCTTGATCGAAGACGCCTTAATCAACCCGCCTGTCACCCAGACAGCCGAATAATTTTTAATCACTATTTTTCACAGGACAAAGTCCATGAGCATTGAAGTCAAAGTCCCGGTTTTACCCGAATCAGTTTCCGACGCCACTATTGCCACTTGGCATAAAAAAGTCGGCGATACTGTTCGTCGCGATGAAAATCTGGTGGATCTTGAAACTGACAAAGTGGTGTTGGAAGTACCATCAACCGTCGATGGCATCCTGAAAGAAATCAAATTCAATGTCGGCGATACCGTCAACAGCCAGCAAGTGATTGGCATTATTGAAGCTGGCGCTGTTGCTGCGGCGCCAGCGCCTACGGCTTCTGTCGCGACTTCCGTCGCTCCTACCACATCGGTCGCGGCTAAAGCCGCTCCTACAGAAGCCAACACAGACACCAGCAGCTTGTCGCCTGCCGGTAGGTTTGTGGCGGAAAGCAACAACATCAATCCGGCCGATGTCGCCGGTACTGGCCGTCGCGGCATGGTAACCAAAGAAGATTTGGTCAATCACATTAAAGGCGGTGGTGGCGCCCGTCCCGAGCAACGTGTTCCGATGACCCGTATTCGTCAACGCATTGCCGAGCGCATGATGCAGTCGAAAAATTCCATTGCCATGCTCACTTCTTTCAATGAAGTGAACTTGAGCAAAGTGATGGCGATGCGGAAAGAATTAGGCGAACCGTTTGAAAAAACCCACGGCATCAAATTGGGCTTTATGAGTTTTTTTGCGAAAGCCGCTGCGAATGCTTTGCAAAAATACACGGTCGTCAACTCATCAGTTGATGGCACCGATGTTATTTATCATGGCTTTGCCGATATCTCCATTGCCGTTGCGACTGAAAAAGGTTTAGTCACACCAGTGCTGCGTAATGTCGAAAATATGAGCTTCGCCGAAATCGAAAATGCGATTGCCGGCTATGCAAAAGCAGCGCGCGAAGGCGGTTTGAAGCTGGAAGATCTGCAAGGCGGTACTTTCACAATCACCAATGGCGGCACGTTCGGTTCCTTGATGTCCACACCTATCGTTAACCCACCGCAATCAGCAATTCTCGGAATGCATGCGATTAAAGAACGTCCGATTGCTGAAAATGGTCAAGTCGTTATCGCGCCGATGATGTACATCGCACTTAGCTACGACCACCGCATCATCGATGGCAAGGATGCCGTGCTGTTCCTGGTCGATATCAAAAATCAGTTGGAAAATCCGCATCGCATGTTGCTTGGCCTGTAAACGAGAGACAAGATGTGGGAGACGGGAGACGGGAGACGAACCCCGCTCCCGCTCTAACTTCTTACGTCTTACGCCTTACGTCTTCCTTCTAACGTCTACTGCCTAACGTCTCTCGAGAGAAAAAATGAGCGAACAATTTGATGTTGTAGTGATCGGTGCAGGTCCTGGTGGTTATGTAGCCGCGATTCGCGCAGCTCAGCTGGGCCTGAAAACTGCCTGTGTTGATGCCTTTATTGGTAAAGACGGTAAACCCGCGCTCGGTGGTACCTGCTTGAATGTGGGTTGCATTCCATCGAAAGCTTTGCTGGATTCTTCCCGTCAATTTCACAATTTGACGCATAACTTTGCTGTGCATGGCATCACTGCCGATAACGCGAAAATCGATATCAGCAAGATGATCGAGCGTAAAGATAAAATTGTTAAGCAATTTACCGGCGGCATTACTCAACTTTTTAAAGCCAATAAAATAACGCCGATTGCTGGCTTTGCCACTTTGAAAGCCAATCGTGTTGTTTCGGTAAAAGGCCACGATGGCTCGGTCGCAGAAATTACTGCCAAACACGTGATTCTTGCGGCCGGTTCGGTGCCTATCGAATTACCGTTCGCAAAATATGATAATAAATTTATTCTTGATAATGCCGGCGGCCTGGACGAAACCGCGGTGCCAAAACGCCTTGGCGTGATTGGTGCCGGCGTTATTGGCCTTGAACTTGGCAGCGTATGGTCGCGTCTTGGCGCTCAGGTCACGATTGTTGAAGGCCTGCCGGATTTCCTGGCCGTCGTTGATACCGATATTTCCAAAGCAGCTTTCAAGGAATTTAAAAAACAAGGTCTGGATATTCGCCTTGGCGCTAAATGCACCAAAACCGAAATCAAGAACAACGAAGTACATTTGACCTACACCGATGCCAGTGGCGAACAGGTTTTAGTCTGCGATAAATTATTGGTGGCGGTCGGTCGTCGCGCTGCTACGCAAGGTTTGCTGGCTGAAGGCACCGGCGTACAACTGGACGAGCGCGGTCGTATCGTAGTCGATGAGCATTGCCATACCGGTGCTGAAAATGTTTACGCGATTGGCGATTGTGTTCGCGGCCCGATGCTGGCGCACAAAGCCAGTGAAGAAGGCATTGCGGTTGCCGAAATTATTGCTGGTCTACCGGGCCATGTGAATCTCGACACCGTGCCGTGGGTTATTTATACCGAGCCAGAAATTGCTTGGGTCGGTAAAACTGAAAAAGAATGTAAAGACGCTGGTATCGAATATAAAGTCGGCACTTTTCCATTCGCCGCTGTCGGTCGCGCTGTTGCGATGAACGAACCTGCAGGTTTGGTCAAAGTGATTGCCCATGCCGATACCGACCGTATTCTGGGCCTGCATTTATGTGGGCCGAATGTTTCCGAACTCGTCCATGAAGGCGTGGTCGCGATGGAATTCAACGGCTCGGCCGAAGACCTCGCCCGTATTTGCCACGCGCATCCATCTTTATCAGAAGCCGTACATGAGGCCGCGCTTGCAGTCGATAAACGTGCGATTCACAAGGCGAATTGATTAATCCAAATCGTGGGAGCGGTGTAAGCTGCGACAAATATGCGAAATCATGATTCGCGGCTTACACCGCTCCCACGGGTTTTCTTGAATGCAAAATACTTCATTCCAAGCCTTCCGCATTCGTAACGACACTGATGCTGGTTATCGCTCTAACTTGGAAACACTATTGCTGAGCGATTTATCGCCTGGCGAAATTATTATTAAAACCGCTTACAGCAGCGTCAATTACAAAGACGCATTGGCCGGTACCGGGCAAGGAAAAATCCTTCGGCAATTTCCACTTAATGGCGGTATTGATGTTGCCGGCACAGTCATTGAGTCCAGCGATATAGATTTCAAGGCAGGAGATGAAGTCCTCTGCACGGGTTGTGGTCTATCTGAAACGCGTGATGGCGGTTATTCCCAATACGCTCGGCTCGAGTCAAAGTGGACTGTCAAACTACCGAATGGCTTGTCCTTACGCGAGAGCATGATTCTTGGTACGGCTGGTTTTACTGCGGCCCTCGCGCTTTATCGCATGCTGCAAAACTCGCAGTTACCCGAACTGGGCCCAATTGCGGTAACGGGCGCAACCGGTGGTGTAGGCATGCTAGCCACGGATATCTTCAGTCGAGCCGGTTTTGAAGTACATGCGCTAAGCGGCAAGCCGCAGCATGCCGATTTTCTTAAAAGTATCGGCGCAAGCAAAGTACTATCTCGTGAAGCAGCGATTACCAACAAACCCATGGACAGTGCCAAGTTTGGTGGCGCATTAGACAATGTTGGTGGAACCACGCTGACTGGGCTGTTGGCGCAAACGGCACCTTATGGCAACGTAGCTAGCGCAGGCTTGGTTGCCAGCCATGAACTGCCGACGACCGTGATGCCTTTTATTATTCGGGGCGTGTCCTTGCTGGGTATTGCATCTGCAGGTACTGCTCGACACATACGCGATGAAATATGGCTAAAACTGGCCAGGGAATGGAAACCAGCGCACTTGGCCGCTATCTGCACTCGTGAGATAACATTGGACCAATTGCCTGTTGTGTTCGCTTCCATGTTGGCTGGGGACTCATTTGGTCGTACTATCGTTAAATTGTGATGAATTTCTTGCGCAAAACACCCCGGACAGGATTACAATCGCAACAATCCTTGGAGAGTAATAAATGGCACGTATCTTGATTGTTGATGATTCACCGTCCCAATTGATGGGTATGAAGCGCA
>JAYUUM010000249.1:0-7645 GCA_043754555.1 Arenimonas sp.
TGGCCGGGCAATTTTACGATGGGCGCTTGCTGCGCGTTAGCGGAAAGCGTGGCGGCTAGTGAAAGTGCTGCGGCTAAGATCACAGCAAAGTTTTTACGAGCAGGGTTCAGTGTCATTTTTAGGTCCTCAATTCAGGCTAGCCTAGCGTAAAGCGGCTTTATTAGCACCTGCCAGGTCACTTCCTAGCGTTTAGCCCGACAATAAGGCCTTGCCCAAGATCATATCGGCAGCCCGTTCAGCGATCATCATGGTGGGGCCATTGGTATTCCCACCAATCAATTTTGGCATGATTGAGGCATCCACGACCCGCAGACCCTTGACGCCTCGCACGCGGCATTGTGAATCGACCACCGCGTCAGCATCATTATTTGCACCCATTTTGCAGGTGCCTATAGGATGATAGATAGACTCGCCCTTGCGGCGGATAAAAGCATTGATGGCTTCGTCGTCTTGCACCTGTGCGCCGGGCAATAATTCTTCGCCGCGAAACTCGGAAAATGCAGCTTGCGCAAGAATTTTTCGCGATAGATGCAGGGCCTCGCGCATCACCTTTATATCAAAACCATCGGCGTCACTTAAATAACCGGATTCTATTTTGACTTTGTCGTTGGGATTAGCGCTCGCCAGCAAAATTCTGCCGCGACTTTTTGGATGCAAGAAACAAGCATGCAAGGTATAGCCAAAACCAGGCAAGCGATTACGACCGTGGTCGTCTAGCTGGGCCGGAACAAAATGGAATTGAATATCCGGGCGTTCATCTTCGGCCAATTTGCTACGCACGAAACCACCGGCTTCGGCAATATTGCTGGTGCCGGCGCCTTTTTTGAAGAGATAAAAATTCAAGCCAATCGCGATGTCGTTGGTTTTGTCGTAAGTCACTTTTTGTGTGCAGCGTTGCAAGGTACAAACATCTAAATGATCTTGTAAATTACCGCCAACGCCAGGAGCATCGACCAGTACTTCGATGCCATGCGATTGTAAGTGCGATGCCGGACCAATGCCCGAAAGCATCAATAATTGCGGTGAATTTATCGCACCGCCGGACAAGATAATTTCGCGGCTCGCTTTTATTTCAAGCGTAGCGTTTTCTTTGATGGAATATTTCACACCAACGGCTTTGTGATCTTCAAATAAAACTCGACTTACTTTCGCGTTGGTAACGACGGTCAAATTTTGGCGCTTTCGAATAGGTTTCAAATACGCTTCGGACGAAGAGCTACGCGAGCCCGCGCGAGTCGTGGTTTGATAAAACCCAAAGCCAGTTTGTTCTGGACCATTAAAGTCACTGGTTAGAGAAAAGCCTGCTTGCTGGCTGGCTTTAACGAACACCTCAGACAATACATTTTTGTGAACCGGGTCCGAAACACCCAACGGGCCGTTGCCGCCATGAAATTCGGATTCGCCCCGACTGTTGCCCTCACTGCGTTTGAAATACGGCAGTACATTATTCCAGTGCCAGCCTTCTGCACCGAGTTCGGCCCATTCGTCATAGTCTTTGGTATTGCCACGGATGTAACACATGGCATTGATCGAGCTGGAGCCGCCGAGCACCTTGCCGCGCGGCCACCAGAGTGAGCGATTATTCATATGCGGGTCGGGTGCGGTGTTGTAATCCCAATTCACGCCTTTCTTGCCGACCAATTTGGCCAGACCGGCAGGCATATGGATAAACGGATGCCAATCACTTGGGCCCGCTTCAAGCAAACACACACTGATGTTAGGGTCTTCGCTTAAACGATTAGCCAAGACACAACCGGCGGAACCGGCACCGACAATAATATAATCGTACACAGGCACTCTGTCTTTATTCCGTAACGCAGCGAGGCTAGGCGCTTGGGCTAGAGTAATTGCTCCATTAGGCGAAAAATTGCCCTATCGGATAAGCTTAGCCCTCATTGTGTGACGGTGACCGCAGGATGCAAGAGCAAGTAAAGCGCTTAGGCTGGGAAGACTTAAAAAAAGCGATGACTGAAGTGCCGGCGTTGCCGATTTCAGCGCTGTATTTTTTTTGCCTGCTTTGTGGCTATTACCTACTGCGCCCGGTGCGTGATGCTTTCGGTGCCAGCCCCGAAGTAGAGGCTGTATTTCCGCAGTGGTTAATTCAATGGTCGCTGGCACACGGCTTAGCGCTTAGCGATCTAACCCTGCAAATATTGTTTACTGGCACTTTTATTGCAATGCTGGCATTGCAACCGATCTACGGCGCTTTGGTAAGTCGTTATCCGCGCCGCGTTTTTTTACCGATTGTGTACGGATTTTTTATTCTGTGCCTGGTGGTGTTTTATGCTTTATTTGATATGGAAATAGCCGGGCGTGGTGCGGCGTTTTTTATCTGGGTAGCGGTGTTTAATCTATTTGCAGTCTCGGTATTTTGGAGCTTCATGTCCGATATTTATACCGAACAAGCCGCGCGATTATTTTATAGCTACATCGGCGTTGGCGGCACCCTGGGTGCTATTGCCGGCCCCATGCTGACCAAAATGTTGTCCAAGCATTTGCAAGTATCGCAACTGTTACTGGTCTCCATTTTCTTTTTAAGCCTGTGCCTTGTTTGTATTTTACTTTTGCGCCGATGGGCTAAGCGCGCCGAACAACTACGACAACAAGATAATGATGATATCGCGATAGGCGGAAGCTTCTGGGCCGGTTTTCGTATCGTAATGAGTACACCATTGCTGCGTGCCATGGCGATTTTGATGTTCTTCGGTGTGGGTGTCGGTACGCTGCTTTATAACGAACAGGCCATCATCGCCAAACAAATTCTCAGCGATGAAGCCCGTACCGCGTTTTATGCCAACATCGACTTGTGGATTAATGGCGTTACTTTATTTATCCAGCTATTGGTTGCGCCTTTTGTGCTGTTTCGCTTTGGCGTTAAACCTCTATTATTATTACCCGCCGCTGCCATAACACTGGGTTACTGCCTGCTGGCGGCCGCGCCATTGCCGATGCTGGTGGTGGTGGTGCAAATCATGACGCGGGCTGGCGAATTTTCACTGAGCAAACCGGCGCGCGAAACAATTTACACCAAGGTAGATCGAGAAACCCGCTATAAGGCAAAAGCCTTTATCGATACCGCCATTTATCGTGGTGGCGATTTAACCTTCGTTTGGTTGCATAAGTTTATTTCGGCTTTTGGTTCGTTCACCGTATTCGGAGTTGGCATATTGGTAGCGCTTGGCATGAGTTTCGGTGCCTGGAAAGTAGGTCAGCTGCAAGCCAATTTACAAGATGAAAAATAGTTTTGCATGATGCCAAAAACCAAAAATTTTTTCCCCAGGCTCATCAGATTAATCCTTCTGATAGGCGTCGCGCTTGCTTGTTGGGCATTTATCTGGGAACCCTCACGACTGACCGAAAAAGATTACACACTTCGATTGCCGGAATGGCCTGCTGCATGCGCTGATTATCGAGTCGCCGTGGTTTCAGACATCCATGCCGGTGCGCCGTATATCGGTCTGGAAAAAATCGACCGCATGGTGGCGATGATTCAGAAACAAAAACCGGATCTGGTCTTGTTGCCAGGGGATTTTGTCATTCAGGAAGTACTCGGCGGCAGTTTTATTGCGCCGGAAACGTTGGCGCAGCATCTAAAACCATTGTTGCTGCAGTCAAAAGTCTATGCAGTACTCGGCAATCACGATGCCTGGCTTGATAGCAAGCGTGTGCAAGTGGCATTTGAAAATGCAGGTATTGCCGTCTTGGAAGATCGCGCCATTCCAATCACTAAAAAACAATGTCAATTCTGGTTGGTAGGTTTAAGCGATTACACTGAAGGCAAGCTTGAATATCGTCAGGCGTTTTCCATGGTGCCTGAAGGTTCGGCGACCTTAGCCTTTACTCATAACCCGGATATCTTTCCGGATTTGTTCAAGACACGATTTTCTTTATTACTTGCCGGTCATACCCACGGTGGGCAAGTCAGTTTGCCGTTTATTGGTCGAGCCATAGTGCCTTCAAAATATGGCGAGCGTTATGCCATCGGGCATATCCAGGAAAATGATCGCCATTTATTCGTTACCCCGGGCATCGGCACCAGTATTTTGCCGGTGCGTTTTGGCGTGCCGCCGGAAATATCCTATTTACGTTTGCAACCATTTGAAGGAAAGACCCCATGAACCAGCCTGGTTTTTTTACCCGCATGGCTAAAGCGGCTGCCCGTTTTACTGGGCGCGCGGCCTGTTTCAATTTGGCGATACTGATTATTTTCATTTGGCTGATAACCGGTCCGGTATTCGACTACAGCGACACTTGGCAATTGGTGATCAACACCACGACGACCATCATTACTTTTCTGATGGTGTTCCTGATTCAAAACACCCAGAACCGCGATACCCAGGCAATACAAATCAAACTCGATGAATTAATTCGCTGTACAGAAGGCGCGCACAATGCCTTGCTTGATCTGGAAGAGCTCGATGAAAAAACCTTGGATGCATTCCGCACCAAGTACGAAGCCTTGGCAACCAATGCAAGAAAGGCCATCGCCAGCGGCGGCAATGATCGTGGATCACCCGATCTAGATATCATTGAATGACGATTGTCGTTACTTTTTGTGAGCTTATATTAATGTTACTTATGTTAGCTTAAGCCAATATTTTTGAACTTGAGGCGTCTTATGAAAAAGTTTGCTCAGTTAGGCCTTATGGTTTTAATCTTGTCACTGCCTGCTTGCCAAAGTACCTCCGATGCAAGCACGGGTGATTCTGGGTCATCAACCAAGCTTCGCAATACCTTGTGGAAGCTAACCAGCATCAATGGCAAAGCGGTGCAGAGTGCAGTAGGTCAACGTATGGCTTCATTGACTTTAAGTTCTGAGGAGTCGCGCGCTCGTATTTCCACCGCTTGTAACAGTGGCTCGGCCGCTTTTACCTTGAATGGCAATGCGATAAAGTTCGCTGCCACCATGTCAACGAAAATGGGATGCGAACCCGGCCCGATGCAACAAGAGGCTGCATTGTTTAAAGTTATAGCCGATACATCTCGCTATGAAATAAAAGGCGAAACCCTGGAGCTCTACGATGCCAGTAACAAGCTGCTGGCGAATTTCCAGGCGGAATATTTGAAATAGCTAAATGTCCGACCAGTCGATTAAGCCCTACTGAGGACAAAAGGGTTCTAGCGGTGGCTGGTTTTAAAGAGGCTTTGGGCTCAGCCACATACGAATTTCAGCGTGAAATACTTTCGCACCCGATTGATCAAGCACATCGACATTGATGGGTAAATCGTATGCGCTATCACGAGTTTCCAATGGAATCATTGGCGTTGCGATGCCACGCAGTGTGCCGCTGGCTTTTTTCAGATAAGACACCGTCATGCCTTTTGGAATCCAGCGCATGCCTTTAGGCAAACTGGCATCGGTCATGACGCCGGCACATAGTTCGGCAAGATTGCATAGCGCAATCGCATGTACGGTGCCGATGTGGTTATGCACTTTACGACGGTCATTGATGATCGCTTCGCAACGACCGTTTTCCAGCAACGTAATTTTGGGTGAGATAGTACCGAAATAGGGTGCTTTAAAACAGACAGCTTTTGAAAATATCCAATGACCCAGTGGATATTTCGTGAATTTTTGATACAGGTGAAGTAACGAGGTGCTGTAAGTTTTGTCGTTCATTACTCAATTCCGTGTTCTTAACCGTAGGGGTGCATGCTTGCTGCATCCAGGTCTGCGGTAAATCAGGGCGCAGCAAGCATGCGCCCCTACATCAAGCCGCTTCGTCGCGATACTCGTCCGGTGTTGGGCAGATGCAAATTAAATTTCGATCTCCATAAACATTATCAACGCGGCCCACCGGGCTCCAGTATTTATCTTGCCGTGAGCTGCCCTTCGGAAATACGCCTTCTTCGCGTGAGTAGGGACGATTCCACTCGGCGTCGACCAGGTCATGCACGGTGTGCGGTGCGTTGCGAAGTGGACTTTGTTCGATCGTGAAACGACCGTTCTGCACTTCGGTAATTTCATTGCGAATGGCGATCATCGCATCGCAGAAACGATCGAGCTCGACTTTCGCTTCCGATTCGGTTGG
Organism: Arenimonas sp.; assembly: GCA_043754555.1. Lineage (GTDB taxonomy): Bacteria > Pseudomonadota > Gammaproteobacteria > Xanthomonadales > Xanthomonadaceae > Arenimonas. The sequence continues at coordinate 6,033 of JAYUUM010000249.1, forward strand.
TTCGATCATCAACGTCCCCGGGACCGGGAAACTCATGGTCGGTGCGTGGAAACCAAAATCGATCAGACGTTTTGCGATGTCATCGACGGTGACCCCGCACAAATCTTTCAATGGGCGTGGATCGACGATGCACTCGTGTGCGACGCGGCCATTGTGGTTACGAAACAACACCGGAAAATGCGGATGCAAACGCGCGGCCATGTAGTTCGCACTGAGAATCGCGACTTCTGTTGCAAGTTTTAAACCATCGCCGCCCATCATCAAAATATAGGCATAACTAATGGGTAAAATGGACGAAGAGCCAAACGGTGCCGCCGATACCGGGCCGACAGCTGATTTACCACCATCGAGTGATGGATGGCCGGGCAGAAAGGGTGCGAGATGCGCTTTGACACCAATAGGACCCATGCCCGGGCCACCGCCACCATGCGGAATGCAGAAAGTTTTATGTAAATTCAAATGCGAAACATCGGCACCGAAATCGCCCGGGCGCGACAAACCGACTTGTGCATTCATGTTGGCGCCGTCCATATAAACCTGGCCGCCGTGTTGGTGAATGATGTCGCACATTTCTACGATACGTTCTTCAAACACACCATGGGTAGATGGGTAGGTCACCATCAATGCAGATAGATTGCCGCTGTGCTTTTCCGCTTTTGCGCGCAAGTCGTCAACATCGACATTGCCTTCGGAATCGCAATTCACCACGACGACATCCATGCCGACCATTTGTGCGGAAGCCGGATTAGTGCCATGTGCCGATGATGGAATCAAACAAACTTTGCGATTCAAATCACCGCGGGCATGGTGATACGCGCGGATTGCAAGCAAGCCGGCATATTCGCCCTGAGCGCCGGAGTTGGGTTGCAAACTTACTGCGTCGTAACCAGTGATTTCGACCAACCATTTTTTCAGATCATCGAATAGTTCGTAATAACCCTTGGCCTGATCGGCTGGCGCGAATGGATGCAGCGCGCCAAATTCTGGCCAGGTGACCGGAATCATTTCGGCGGTAGCATTGAGTTTCATCGTGCACGAACCGAGCGGAATCATCGCGCGATCCAAAGCCAGATCGCGATCCGACAATTTGCGCATATAACGCAGCAGTTCGGTTTCGGAACGGTAACGGCTAAAGATTGGATGTTTTAAACAGGCGCCTTTGCGCGTAAGTTCGTTTGGAATTGCGCTGTCGTTGTTTGCGATATCGGCGAACTTCAATGCACCGCCAAACGCACGCCAAACCGCTTCAATAATTTGTGGCGTAGTCGCTTCATCCAGCGCGATGCTCAGCTGTGTCGAACCAACAACGCAGAAATTGATTTTTTCGGCGACAGCGCGGGCGATAATGGCATCGCGCTGCGAACCGGCATCAATCGTAATGGTGTCGAAATAATTTTTGTTTTGAAGTTTGAAACCGAGTTTATTCAAACCGGCAGCCAATACTTTGCTACGTGTGTGTACATCGTGTGCAATCGCGGCCAGACCTTCCGGGCCGTGGTAGACCGCATACATCGAAGCGATCACGGCGAGCAAAACTTGTGCGGTACAAATATTTGAGGTCGCTTTTTCACGACGGATATGTTGTTCGCGGGTTTGTAGCGTTAAACGATAAG
>JAYUUM010000250.1:0-2541 GCA_043754555.1 Arenimonas sp.
ATTTTGATAGCGGACCAAAGGGCGCATCTGCAATGCCGTCGGGAAAATACGGACGCGCCAAGTTACCAATCGCGCGATTGCTATAGGCAATACCGTTACTCAAACTGCCCGGGTCATTCAAAAAAGTTTGCAACTGATTCACGTAAGTGGAGATTGATGAGCTGCTTACAGGCACCAGATAATTAGCAGCGGCCAGCGAATTTAATTCGGCAGCCGCACTGGTGTTTGAGAAAAACGCAGCGGTACGTGCTTTTTGTAATGCCACGTCAATGCCGAACACCGGTGCGTCGGGTGTGCGAACCAGACCCAGCACCTGGCCTAGCGTATCTACAACGGTAATTGTGACTTGGGCAGCCGAACCCGTAGGACGACGAATTTGTGCACGCGCGCGATTGGCGACATCCAATGCACTGCGAAGTATTTGATTAACTTCCGTTGCTGCCAATAAGCTATCGGTGCCGCCGGTCACTGGATAACGATTCGCGTTAAAAGCATCTACTAAAATATAAGCATTCAAGCCCGCAAAACTACCGGTGTCCGGGCGGATGCCCGAGGTTGCACTACCGTAGCCGGTCCCTACATTTGTACTGGCAGCAACATAGCCCGGCACGGCGATCAAGCTGCCTGGCAGCGACGCAAAGGGTGCCGACGCAGCCGGATTGGAGGCTAATGCTTCCGAGTCGGTATAGCGAAGTGTGCGGCCATCGGCAGTTATGCGATTGGCACGAATATCAGTCGGTGCAGAAAAACCTGCAGTGCCGGCAACGGCAACCAGCTCGTCAGGATCAATATCAAAATTTTTGATATTCAAATCCAATGAATACAGCGCATCGGTAATTACGCCAATACCACCGACCAGAAAGCCATTTTTATAAAGCGGCATTCCACCGGCGTCGGCCGACAATCCCAAAGGCGAGCGTTTTGGGCCCATGCTGCCATCGGCTTGACGCGACATTAAATCCGAGCAGGAAAACTGCGAAAACTGTACGCCAAATAGCGGGCCGGCCGGAGCAGAAATTTCACCGGGATTGAAATTTTGCTGCACGATCTGGCTGGCGGTACGCGTACTAAAGGCATTGCCTTCACTGGATAAATAAGCGCCGGTGATGGCTTTGGAAATAGCGGCAAAACTATCGGGCAAAATGGAAATGCCTTCCAGGCCACCCGAAACGCCACGCCCACTGTTGATGGTGAAGGTGGTGCTGGCGCCGGTCATGCGGAAGACCGCCAGTACATTGCCTACACGATCAACTACCGCAATGGTGCCGCGCACGCCGCGGGCCTGGGCTTCACCAACCGCCTGGCTAACTATTTTTTCTACTTCGGCAATGCTCAGAAATGCCGACGCGCTAGGCGGCGACGGACTGGCAGGCGCTTTTATGGGCGCTTGCCATGGCTGTCGCATAGACGCTACGCCACAACTTTTTGTCGAGCCGTCAGGGTTGACGCTTGCCAGGCAGCTGGTCGCTGTTGTAGTGGCAGTGGCAACAGGTGCCGCAATAGCAACAGGTGCTTTGGGCTTTTCAATTCGCAACCACAGGCCTACGCCCAGCAATAATCCGGTAACCGACGTTAGCCAGAAAAAGCGCATTAATAATAGGCGATTCATGGCGTTCCTTTGGCCTTTAGCATTGGCGTTGGCTTATCGCGTGCCGCGTTAAGTTTTTCGATCGGTATTTTTTGATGGCTCGGCAAATGAAAGCCATGGCAGGACTCGCAGGTGCTGGTGACTTTATTGCGAGCAGGTTTTGCGCCGCCATGACAACTGCGACAGGTAGTAATATCGGGAATGCTGATGTTGCTACTTTGTCTGGACTGGGCCGTGTTATGGCAAGTGGAGCATTCGGTATTGCTGTGCTGATTGTGAGCGAAATTATTTTTAGGCAACCAATGATCCGTAATATTGACCGGCGTAATGGTCCACGGCAGCTCCGCATTATTGTTGACGGGCTTCACTTCGTGGCAGGTGTTGCAAACCCGGACCTCGAACAAATCGGTGGCAACCGAGGTTGCTTTTTTATTTGCCCAGACTCGCGCGCCCGTGCGCGCTGCTTTGTCATTGGCTTGTTCGGGCCGGCGCAAAAAACCGTCGATGGTTGCAACATCAATTGGCGTATCGCTGACACTTTGGCTGCCGTAAAACTCGCGTAATGTGGTCATGACTTCAGCAACATCGCCATGCGGAACCTGGCGTGCGGTGACGGCTGGTTCAAATTCAAGGCGATGACAATTGGCGCAGTGCGTTTGCATTGCGATGGGCTTGAAGCGCACACCGGCTTCATCGGGAGTGTGGCAATTACTGCACTGCATAACACTGCGACCATCGGGGCTTTTAATACCTTTTTTGGACAGATGTACGTCATGCGGAAATTTAAGGCCAGAGTTTTCAATTAATTGCGCTTTGTCAGTTTGATCAATACGTTTGATATCAGCAGCGTGAGCACCGGTTTTCATTGATAGTTTGAAGCCTGGATGATCACTTGAAAAATCATGAATATTATTCAGGGCGATGCCGGGGTTAGTGGCTTTATGGGTTTTCAA
>JAYUUM010000251.1:0-7452 GCA_043754555.1 Arenimonas sp.
TTATTCGGGCCTTACGGCCCTCCCACGAAAAATACAATCATTGCATTGCCATACCGGTAGCACGCTCCAAATCAACCAGTGCGCTACGCAGCGTTTGCTGGGCTTGAATCTGCTGCACCTGCGATGCCAGTCGATTGCGTTTTGCATCGACAATGCGCTGGTAGTCGCCATTGCCTTGTTTGTAATTACCCACGGCCAATTTTTCAAGCTGTTGCTGTTGCTTCAAATTACGTTCCGATTGCTCTAGCGCTTTTGTACTGGCAATCAATATTGCTAATGCACGCTCCACTTCGAGCGGGATAAGACGACGCGCCGCTTCTGCCTGAAATTGCGCTTGGGCAATTTTGGCATCGGCTAAATCACCTCGCGCAAGCCCGGTATCAAAAATCGGCAGTGTAATCTGCGCACTCAAACCATTGAGTGAAAACCCGCTGCTTTCACGAATTCCGGCAGGCCCTAGCGATGGTTCGGTGTTGCGTAATGCGCCGGTTTGCAACTTTTTCTCGGCGAGCATTTGTTCGATATTTGCATTGCTGGCAAGCAATTCCGGCCGATGTTTTTGCGCCAGCGCTTGCAACTCGGGTTCATTAAATATTGACAACTGCATTGCCGGCAAACGATCTGGCAATAGCATGCGCTTGCTCGTCGCTAAGCCCATCCGTTGCGCAAGCATTGACAGCGCCTTGACTTGCTCAGCCTCTGCCGTTCGTAGCAACTGTGTTTGTTGTGAAAAAGCTGCTTGTTGTGCAATTACCATGCTGCTCGACACGGCTCCCTGACGCGCAAGGCGTGTTTGTAGCGTCAAAATGCTTTGTTCCAAGGCCAATAATTCTTGTTGCAGGCGCACAGTGTCCTTAGCTGTTATGGCTTCGAAATAAGCTGCTTCGGTATCTTGTGCAATGCGCACCAATTGCATCATCACTTCGGCTTGAATACGCGCTTGCGCTGCATCAGCAACAGCGACTCGCCGTGAACGCGTAAATAGATCGAAAAGACTTTGCATCAAACCATAATCCAGTTCGAAACGGCCACCGCCTTCCGGGCGCAACAGCATCAACGAAGCCATCGGATTACGCAGCAAGCCGACTTGAATGCGTTCGGCGTGAGCAGCATACAAACGTGTAAGCTCTGCGCGCACTTCCGGATTATTTAATAATGCTGCTTGTACGGCTCGCTCCACAGTTAATGGTTCTGCAAACCAGGCATCGTCCAAATAATTCTCGCCTTTCGCAGGCAATCTTGGCGCGCCCATCCCGGCTGTGCCGATGGAATCTTGCAGGCGTGAATCATCGCGAATGGGAGCCGTCGTACAGCCCGTTAAAAACACGGCAAGCGCGATTGTGCTCGTTAGCAAAATAGATTTCATAACACGTCCTTTTTTGCCGTTGGTAAACTGCGACTCAACCAAAGTTTATAAATCGCCGGAATCACAATCAGCGACAGCAATGGCGCGCTCAGCATGCCGCCTAGCATCGGCGCTGCAATGCGTTGCATGGTGGCAGCACCTGCGCCAGTAGCCAGAACGATGGGAAGCAATCCTGCCAGAATGGTAACTACCGTCATCGCTTTGGGTCGCACGCGCCGCAAGGCGCCATCGGTCAATGCAGCGTCCAGTGCCGCAATATCTTTCAATGCTCCCGAAGCTTGTGCGCGTTTTACCGCATTATCCAAATAGATCAGCATGACCACGCCAAACTCGGCCGCGACACCCGCCAGTGCAATAAAACCGACTGCCACCGCTACGGAAAACGCATATCCCAATATCCATATAAACCATAAACCACCGACCAAGGCGAATGGAACAGTGAGCATGATTAAACTGGCTTCCGCCACCCGACGAAACGCCGCATATAGAAGTGCAAACACAATCAATAAGGTCAAGGGTACCGCTAGTCGTAACCGCTCACTGGCACGCTGCAAGAATTCATAGCTACCGGCCCAATGCCAACTCACTCCCGGCGTTAATTTGGCATCGGTATTTAGGGCTTTTTCGGCACGTTTGATATAGCCACCTAAATCGTCATCGCTTAAATCCACGAAGACATACGTCGCAAGTTGTGCATCTTCACTGCGGATCATCGGCGGCCCATCCGATAGTTTTATTTCTGCCAAGGCGCCCAGGGGCACTTGTGCGCCGGATGGTGTAACGACGGGCAAGGCCATCAAAGCTTCGGGTGAATCGCGCCAACTTTGCTCGGTGCGCAAGGCAATCGGGTAACGCTCGCGACCTTCAAAAGCTCGCCCAATCGCCTCGCCGCCAATCGCCGATGCCAACCACTCTTGTGCATCGGCCATCGACACGCCGTAACGCGCCAGCATTTCACGATCGGGAATCACATCGATTTGGCGTGCATCGGCAGCACGTTCGGCGAAGGCGGAACGCGTGCCGGGCACTTTTGATAAAACTGCCGCAATGCGATCAGCATTCTTGCTGATGGTCGACAAATCCGGTCCCGTCACCCGCACACCTAACGGCGTGCGAATACCACTGACCTGCATATTGATTCGATTCAAAATGGGCGGTACCCAAGCAGCAGTCAATCCGGGCAAAGTCAGTTTTTTCTGCAACTCTTCCACGATCTTTTCGCGGGTCATGCCGTCCCGCCATTGGTCCTCGGGTTTGAATTGAATAATAGTTTCGATCATGGTCAAGGGTGCAGGGTCGGTCGCGGTTTCGGCTCGTCCGGCTTTACCAAACACACTCGCGACTTCCGGCACTGATTTAATCAAGCGATCAGTGCGTTGCAAGACGGCTTGTGCTTCTGCTGGCGATAGCCCCGGCAAGGTGGTCGGCATATACAGCACATCGCCTTCTTCCAACTCGGGCATAAATTCGCTGCCTAATTGGCTCAATGGCAATGCAGCACTTAATAGACCTAACAAGGCAATTAACACGATGGTCTTGGGTTTTCGTAATGCGAACGCCAGCGCGGGACGATAAGCCGCCGTCAACCAGCGGGTAAAACGATGTTCGGACTCATCGGCAAAACGTCCGCGAATCCAATAGCCCATCAATACCGGTACCAGCGTTATCGACAGCGCAGCAGCGCTCGCCAATGCCCAGGTTTTTGTCCAGGCTAATGGCGCAAACATGCGGCCTTCTTGCGCCTGCAGAACAAACACCGGCAAAAATGATAAGGCAGTAATAAGCAATGAGAAAAATAAGGCCGGCCCGACTTCAACCGCGCTTGCCGCAATCACTTTCCATTGATCGGTGCCTTCGGCGGCCTTGCCATCATGTTCTTTTGCCCAATCTTCCAGATGTTTGTGGGCGTTTTCAATCATGACGATCGCGGCATCGACCATTGCACCAATCGCAATCGCAATACCGCCTAATGACATGATGTTCGCGTTTAATCCCTGCCAACGCATGATGGCCAAGGCAAACAAGACACCCAATGGCAAACTAATCACGACGACCAAGGCCGAGCGTACATGCCATAAAAACAAGGCACAGACCAATGACACTAACAACAATTCTTCGAATAATTTGAAACTTAAATTATTGACCGCGCGTTCAATCAAACTCGATCGGTCATACACCGTTACGATTTCAACACCTTCAGGCAAACTGGCACGAACGCTTTCCAATCGAATTTTGACGGCATCAATCACTGCTTTGGCGTTTTCACCATCGCGCATCACCACGATGCCGCCAACGGCTTCACCTTCACCATTGAGTTCGGTGATACCGTTACGCGGCGCGGGACCAAAGCGTAATTCGGCGACATCACGAATCAGTATGGCCTTGCCGTTTTTCATCACGCCAGTCGGCACCGCACCTAACGCTTCCAACGAACGGATATAACCGACACCGCGCACGATGTATTCGCTTTCGGCCATCTCCAATCGGGCACCGCTGGTTTCACTATTGGCCGCGCGAATTGCGGCAATCAATTGATTAAAACCGATGCCATACGCCTGAAGTCTTCTCGGATCCACTACAGCTTCATATTGCCGAACAAAGCCACCGACACTGGCAACTTCGGCAACACCGGGCACGCGTTGCAATTCAAATCGCAAGCGCCAATCTTGCAGTGAACGCAGCTCGGCCAGATCATGTTTTCCACTACGATCAACCAAGGCATATTGGTAAATCCAGCCGACACCAGTGGCATCCGGCCCGAGCTGTGGTTCAACGCCATCGGGTAATTCACTGCGGACTTGCGAGAGATATTCCAACACCCGCGAACGCGCCCAATAGAGATCGGTGCCATCTTCAAACAAGATGTAAACGAAGGAATCGCCGTACATCGAAAACCCGCGCACCGCTTTGGCTTTCGGCACCGCCAACATACGCGTGGTAATCGGATAAGTGACCTGATCTTCAATAATTTGTGGCGCCTGTCCGGCATACGGTGTGCGGATAATGACCTGCACATCGGATAAGTCCGGAATGGCATCGAGCGGCAATTGACGGACCGAAATAATACTGGCAATGGTCAACAGGACAGCAACGGTCAACACTAAAACGCGATTTTTAATCGACCAAAGGATCAGGGCTTCGATCATGGCTTGGATCCTTTCGAATCCATTTCTTCTGGTTCCATACGACTAAAGCCTGATTGCAAACTAGCCTCTGCATCGAGCAGAAATTGTCCCGAAGTCACCACGCGATCGCTGAGTACTATGCCTTCAATAATTTCCGTTTCATTACCGTAACGCTGACCGATTTTGACCGGCTTCGCGATAAAACGATTGTTATCCTGCTGCACCATCACGCGGTCGCCTTGCGCGGTGCGGATAACAGCAGATGCTGGCAATAACAAAATGTCTGAACGGGTAGCGCCTTCAATTTCACCATCAAGCACGGTGCCAAGCGGAAGATCATCACTATTGTTAATTGAAAAACGCACCGCCAAGGTTTGCGTGATTGGATCAACGACAGGAACGACCGTGCCAACCTCACTCAACCACTCACGACCCGGCAAACCCGGTAGCGTAAAACGCGCGCGCATCGCGTTGCCAAGACTCAATCGTTGTGCCGGAAATAATTGCGCCTCAATCCAGACCGCACTGCGAGCAGATAAATCAATAATGATGGTGTCAGGCGTCACGCTGGAACCTTCACGAACGCCGAGTTCAGTCACCACGCCGCCAACGGTGGCGCGTATTGGCAATCGGCGTGAGGCTTTGCCGGCACGTCGTACGACTTGAATATCGACATCGGCAATGCCAAATCGACGCAAACGTTCTGCCGCAGGGCCGGCGGTCTCGGCACCCAACAACATTTCTTCTTGGGCTTGAATCAACTCGGGTGAATATATTTCCGCAATAACAGTGCCGGTCGAAATTTGTTGTCCAACTGCACGCACATGTAAACGTTCGACCCAACCACTGACGCGGGCTTGTAGCCGCGCTTGGCCGCGGGCATCGGCCACTACTCTTGCCGGTACGCGAATATTTTGTCGTACATCACGACGCACCGGATTCGCCGTACGAATACCCAGGCTTTGAATGATTGCTGCACTGACAGCAATGCCGTCTCCGGCGTCGATATTAACCTCGGCATATTTCGGCACCAACTGCATATCCATAAAAGGCGATGGACCGGGTTTATCGAAATGTTCTTCCGGTCGCATCGGGTCGTAGTAATACAAAATCTTTTTCGTACTCACACCATCATGCTTCATTGCATCGTCTTTTTTCTGCATTTCAGACGACGGTTCGCTTGATGCTACTGCTACCGTTTTTTTGACTAAGTCCATGCCGCAGATCGGGCATTCTCCCGGCCCATGTTCTTTGATATGAGGATGCATCGGACACACATACAGCGCATCGGTTACGACGGCTTTGCTGTTTGCCGCACCATTCGATGTGTTCGATGCGGGTTCCTGTGTTGATTCATTACGATCACACGCAACCAGAAGGGACAACACGATGGCTGCCACAGACATGGGCACAGCCAGCCGTAAAACGGCTGAAGAAAAAATTTTCATTGCAATTCACCTTGAAACGCAAACACGCGCGGGCTACATGCACCGCGAACCAAGTGTTAGACGTCAGGCGAAAATAGGCGGTCGTAACCCGGGGCCGAGTTCGGCCAGAGAATGCTCAGCCGTTTTCAGCTGAGGCAACGTGGTCATCACAAAAATACTGGGAACAATAACAAGTTGGACCGACAACAGAATATGGGTATTCAAACAACGTGCCATACATTGATCATCACAAGTTGAATCAGACGAGGGGCATGAGTCTGCTTTGTCAGCCATATCATCCGAAGACATTTCGTGCCCCATCACCTCGGCACAGCAATCTTTTTCTGCAGGCGAAAAATCAGTCTGTGCCAGCACAATGCCATTACTCAAAATCGCCAACATCACCAGCGTAGAAGCCAGTAAGCGAAAGTAACGCGAGCGCATGGTGCGGAGGGTTTTTGTCATTTCAGTTCCAATACTACACCCTAAGAGACGGCGTTAAAGGTGAAGGGTTCACGATTTCATACTTGCCAATGCCCATATTGCTGGTGATAACTTGATATCAGATCGTAACAGCGGCGGGTTTTTTATAGCCGCTCCTACCGCACCAAACTTCAAAACCGCCAATTAATAAGCATCTAGCTGGTAAATGTTGAGAATCTAGGGCATAATTCGCCCCGTTTGCTGCTCCGGGTTCGTTGTCCCCTTGGCTGGCCGGCGGTCCTTAGGACCGAACAAGCCACCTCTCCCGTACGTTTCGTCGCGCAAACCGCCTAGTCTGATTTCATTCCAAGGCGAAATATTACGCTCCGAGCACGGTTTCAGGGAAAGCTCCGGGTACAACGGAGTTACACATGTCATTTGAAACGCTTGGGCTATCGCCTGCGCTGCTGCGCGCGCTGTCCGAAAGTAATTACACCACTGCCACGCCAATTCAGGCCGAAGCTATTCCCCTTATTCTTGCTGGTCGCGATCTACTCGGCGGCGCTCAAACCGGTACCGGTAAAACGGCCGCGTTTGCATTGCCAATGCTTCAACGCATCAGCGAACTGACCACACCACGTCAATCACGTCGTCCACGTGCATTGATTCTTACCCCTACTCGCGAATTGGCCGTGCAAGTGCACGACAGCATCCGTAAGTACGGTAAATATCTGCGTATGCCTTCAACCGTCGTTTACGGCGGCGCCGGCATGAGCCCACAAATCGATGCTCTGCGTCGCGGCGTTGATATTTTGGTTGCAACACCGGGTCGTCTGATCGACCATATCGAACAAGGCACATTGCAATTAGGCGACGTCCAAATGCTGGTACTCGATGAAGCCGATCGCATGCTGGATATGGGCTTCCTGCCTGCTATCCGTCGCGTACTCACCTATTTGCCGAAAGTTCGTCAAACACTTTTGTTCTCGGCTACCTTCGAAGATCAAATCAATAAGCTCGCGATCGATTTCCTGAAAAATCCAAGCCAGGTTCAAGTGTCGGCACAAAATGCCGTTGCTTCCTCGGTCAGCCATCGCGCGCATCCGGTGGA
>JAYUUM010000252.1:0-2531 GCA_043754555.1 Arenimonas sp.
GCAATGCTAGGGCGACGCGTCAGCTCCCAGCTGCGGGCAGAATAACGGAAAGGCTTGCTTGTAAGCGCGCCTACTGGGCACAAATCAATAATATTGCCCGAGAGCTCAGAATTGACCGATTTATCCACATAAGCGGTGATTTCAGCATGTTCGCCACGGCCAACTAGGCCAAGCTCCTGCATACCACCCACCTCTTTTAAGAAGCGCACGCAGCGTGTACATTGAATGCAGCGCGTCATATCGGTGCTGATTAATGGCCCGATATTTTTGTTAAACACCACGCGCTTTTCCTCGGTATAGCGCGAGCCGCTTGTACCATAAGCCACCGCAATATCCTGCAAATCGCACTCGCCGCCTTGATCGCAAATCGGGCAATCGAGCGGATGGTTAATCAGCAAGAATTCCATTACGTTGCGCTGGGCATCAAGCGCGCGTTTGGTTTGCGTATAAACCTTCATGCCTTCCATCACCGGAGTAGCACAAGCCGGTGCCGGTTTTGGCATCTTTTCGACATCGACCAAACACATACGGCAGTTGGCCGCGATCGGTAATTTTTCGTGATAGCAAAAACGGGGAATCGCCATGCCGGCTTTATCGGCCGCATGAATAATCATCGAACCTTTCGGTGCCAACATCGGCACGCCATTTATTTCGATATTTACTGAATCGGGCGGTGTGTTAGGAACGGTGGGTTGGGCGCTCATGCTGCCTTCTCCACAATACCGGCCTCGTCATCGACAAGGAAACGCTTATTGAGGATGGCGTACTCAAATTCATTCCAGTAATGACGCAGAAAACCTTGTACTGGCCATGCCGCGGCTTCACCGAATGCGCAAATGGTGTGGCCTTCGATTTGTCCGGCAGCTCCTTTCAACATATGCAGATCGTCCATCGTGGCTTTACCTTCAACGATGCGAGTCAAAATCCGATACATCCAGCCAGTACCTTCACGGCAAGGTGTGCATTGGCCACAACTTTCTTTGTAATAGAAACGTGCAATGCGTTGGCAGGCGCGCACCATGCAGGTGGTGTCGTCCATCACGATAACGGCGCCCGAACCCAGGCCGGAACCGGCTTTTTGAATGGAGTCGTAATCCATGGTGCATGCCATCATATTGTCGGCAGGTAATACCGGCATGGAAGAACCACCAGGAATAACCGCTTTCAATTTACGACCCTCGCGCACACCACCGGCTAATGCCAGCAAATCGGCAAACGATGTACCTAGACGAACTTCAAAATTACCTGGGTTATTGACATGACCCGACACCGAAAATATTTTCGGGCCGCCATTATTGGGCTTGCCTAAATTCAAAAACCATTCGGCACCATTACGAATAATTGCGGGCACCGAGGCATAGGTTTCGGTGTTGTTAATCGTGGTTGGCTTGCCGAACAAACCATAGTTGGCGGGGAATGGTGGCTTGTAACGTGGTTGGCCTTTTTTGCCTTCTAGCGATTCCATCATCGCGGTTTCTTCACCGCAGATGTAAGCACCGGCACCAAGCGCGCTCCAGATATCGAAATCGACACCCGAACCTAAAACATTCGTGCCCAACCAGCCGTTGGCGTAAGCGTCTTTCAATGCTTCTTCGAAATGCTCGTAAGGTTCGTGGTGAAATTCGCCACGCATGTAGTTATAAGCCTTCGTGCAACCAGTCGCGTAACAGGCTATTGCCATGCCTTCGATGACGGAATGCGGGTTGTAACGAAGAATGTCGCGATCTTTGCAAGTGCCCGGCTCGGATTCATCCGAATTGCACAAAATATATTTTTGACCCGGTGCCGAACGTGGCATGAAACTCCACTTCAATCCGGTTGGAAAACCTGCGCCGCCGCGACCACGCAAACCGCTTTGCTTGACCATGTCCACGACTTGTTCGGGCGGAATTTTTTCCGTCAGAATTTTTTTCAATGCCGCGTAACCGCCAGTCTTGAGATAATTCTCGTAAGACCAAGGCTTGTCGAAATGCAGCGTGGTGTAAACCACACTATGTTCTTGCGGCGCTGGGCCAACCGGGCCGAGATGTTCGTTATGAGCCATCGTATCGTCCTTACTTCAGTCCGTCGAAAAGTTCATCCATCTTCGCAGGCGTCAGGCGCTCGTGGTAATGGCCATCTATGACCATCATCGGCGTAGCTGAACAAGCGGCTAGACACTCTTCTTCAATTTTTAATGTGATACGACCATCAGCCGTCGTGCCACCACTTTTGCAACCGAGTTTTTTCTCGGCATGTTTCACTAAATCTTCGGCGCCATTCAACCAGCAACTAATATTGGTGCAGATGGCCACTTTGTGTTTACCCACCGGTTCCAGATCGAACATCGAATAAAAAGTAGACACTTCGTATGCCCATACCGGCGGAATATCGAGATATTTTGCAACGGCAGCCATTAACTCATCGGTCAACCAACCACCGTTTTGTTCTTGTGCCGCCATCAAGCCTTGAATCACAGCCGAGCGTTTGCGATCCAGCGGAAATTTCGCCACCCAATGGTCGATATGTTCACGCGTAGGCGCAGTCAAAGC
>JAYUUM010000253.1:0-22709 GCA_043754555.1 Arenimonas sp.
TCTCGCCAAGCCGCATCGCATCAAGGCCTCGCACCGTCGGCGCTGGAAAGGCACGACGGGTCACAGACTTTACATCATGAATAATCCGTTGAGTGGGACCGATCCGACAGGGTACAAGTCGGTAGTAGATCCGAGTGGTTGCAATGGTCGTCAAAGTTGCCAGATGCGGCAGAATAAGTTGGCCGTGTTGGGTAAGGAATTGCATGACACTGTGGGTGGCATGGGGTCGATGGGTGGGGGGGGAGGGCAGACGTTGAGTCTTTATGCGAAGGCGAATGGTGCAAAGGGGCAAAGTGCTTCTCAGCCTTTAAGCGCGGTATCCAGAGAATCATCTGGAAACTCAACAACAGCTACAGCGGACACTCTAGGCCCTAATGCGGTAAGAGTCGGAAACGGAACAACTATAAAAGATACTGTTTCTGCGCAAATGAGAATGGAGATGGCAAACAGATATATCGGTGCTGTCAATGAAATTTTGGACAGGGGTGATGGCGCTATATTTTCATCGCCCGAAGCGGCTGCAAGAGTATTCAGAGATCTGTTTGCATCAATGTCAGGTTATTTAGGAGTTGAATTCGGTGGAAATGTCGAGCCTGTAATGGACTATCTCGATAATCCCGTGAAAGATAAGTTCAAATTAGCAGATATTGTTAGTAGTAAAAGTGAACAGTTTGAGAATAAAACAAATTATGGGTGGCAGGTCACAGTACCTTACTCAACTACTGCCGTTGCTTGGATTCATACCCATCCAGATCTGAGATTCAACCATCAACAGTTCTCTGATGGTAGTGGCGACAGTACTTTTGTTCTTGGTCGAGGACAATCTCTCAAGCAGGATGCTTATCTATTTTACCCTGAAGGTTACGGACGGAAATTTGATGCATCACGTAACGGTGTTCAGAATATGACAACTGACGAATTTTATAGGAATCAAAATACGTATGCGCCAGATTTTAAATAATTTTCATTCAATAGGAATCGTGGTTTTCTTTGTTTTCGCGATTTTTGGTTTGTCCTCATGCAAGGAAGCCATTGAAGCAGGAGAAAATAAAAAAGGTTTTGAAAATGTAAGTATGATTCGCTTGGTCTCAAACCCAGATAAGTATTCGGGGAAAGTTATTCGTACAATAGCTTACATCAACATTGATGGCGGCCAGTTAACTGCATATCCTTCGCGTGAGGCTTATATGGCGCGTGATAATGACACTGCTTTTTTTCTGGATATAGAGCCTAAAAAAGCATCACAATTGGCTGGAGTATTCAAAAATCGCTATTGTATGATTGAGGGAAAAGTAATTCATTTAAATGAACGTTATTATGAATTTATAAAGTTAGGGAAACTTACTGAAGTCAAAATTCTCGTTGATACTGATTCACCTAGAAATGATTTTCAAAGCAAAGATATATATATAGATAAACTAAAAAAATAATGCAAAAAATGCGGGTAAAAAAGATTGGGACACCCACCAAGCCACATCGCCTGACGCTACTGTCAGGATTTCCCTTCAAGGAAATGCGATAACGATTGTGGTTCGGTGATGTTGCGGCAACGTCTTCCTGCAAAACCGCTTTTGAATCTCACACACCAAAACGCCGTCGTTCATCGCGACGGCGTTTTTTTGTCGATCAATTTTTGTAAAAAAGGGGTCAGGTTCATTTAATCTAATGATTAAGGGTTTTCCTACATTTACAACGTGTTATTCCTGACAATCTGCCTTCGATAAAATTGCCACCCTGTTGTTTAACGACAACAGGATTTTTTATGGCCCGACTTCCACGATTTGATCTTTCCGGCGTTGCTCAACACATTGTTCAACGCGGCAACGACAGGCTGCCCTGCTTCGCAGCCAACTTGGACTATAGTCGTTATCTTCAGGATTTAAGAGATGTTGCCCGAGAAAATGGCTGCGCCATTCACGCCTATGTGTTGATGACCAACCATGTTCATCTATTAGCGACTCCTGAAAAATCGGGTGCCATCAGCCGCATGATGCAGGCACTAGGCCGTCGTTACGTAAGCTACTTCAACAGACAATATCGACGAACAGGAACTCTTTGGGAAGGTCGATACAAGTCCTGTCTTGTGGACTCTCAGGATTACGTGCTGCGTTGCTATCGTTATATTGAACTCAACCCTCTGAGGGCGAGAATGGTAAGTAGCCCAACTGAGTACCGTTGGTCCAGTTATTCACATAATGCAAATGGCGATTGCAACTTGCTCGTCACGCCGCATGAAACTTATCTGGCGTTAGGAAAATTGGAAGTGGATCGTTGTCTATATTATGCTGCATTTGTTTCCGAAGCCTTGGTAGAAGCCGAGTTAAAAGAAATCCGGTCTTATCTACAGCAAGGCCGAGCCCTTGGAACTCGAAGGTTCCAGGAACATATTGAATCTTTGCACGGAAGAGTAGCAGCAACGACATCGCGCGGCAGACCTGTTATAGATAAATGAACCTGACCCCTTTTGTGCTCATTGGCGGTTGCTTTTATCTAACACTGTAGCTACACTGTGGCTACAGTTTTAATGGAGAATCTTATGGCTGCTGACAGCATCGTTCGTGCTCGAATGGACACGAAGATAAAAAATGAAGCAACGGCTGCACTCGATATGATGGGGTTATCGGTGTCGGATGCTATTCGTCTATTGCTGGTCCGTGTGGCGAAGGAAAAACGCTTGCCCTTTGAGTTGACTCAGCCAAACGCTATCACGCAGGCTGCAATGAGAGAGTCCCGCAAAATGGGTAGTGCTCGATTCAACACGGCTAAAGAATTGATGAATGAGCTCAAAAAAGCCAGCAAATAATAAGCGCGCAACCTTGCCGCGCGCTAGCGACAGAACTAATCAATTTGTTAAGGATTGGGTAGCCCTGAATGAATCAGGCCGGTTCGACATGACGAGGCTCAAGTTATTGATGCTTGCTTTAATCAATAACGATGGCCCCTTGGATGCGGAATGGTTAGATCATGAGTTAAAAGGGGCATGGAAAGATCACCGAGAATGCCACGTACATGGTGATTTTCTTTTAATTTACCGGCTTGATGGCAAAGGCAAAAATGAGCAAGTTATTTTTGTCCGCACAGGTACGCATGCCGCCTTGTTTGAATAATGTATGGCCATAAGCCGAATTCAAAAAATAACACAACGCGATAAAGTGCATAGATTTATAGGGTGTGCCTATGGCGCACCATCGTCATGTGTTGCGATGTTGTTTATTGGTGCGCGATACGCGCACCCTATACCAAGAAACATCAATGCGGGAAGTCGTAAACCAAAAAGAGTCAGGTTGGACCACCTATTTTATTGCTCACCGGTTCACGCCGGATAAGTTGTTCTGGAGTTTTCCCGAGCCTGATGCTGTGAGCAACGGATTGCCCGATCGGGTCGTGCTGGATACTTCACTCTGCTGTTTATTAACTCCGAATAATGTATCTAACGGACTCGTTTCGGGAAGTATGTAAACGATGCCGTTGGTACGCGTGAATGCCGGGCTGACGATATTTTTGAAAAACTGAACCGGCACATTGATGCAACCAAAAGAAATGCGATTATCCAGAGGCGTGTCGCTTTGTAAACGTTGGGCACGTCGTTCAGCGGGTACTCCCTTGACTACCGCGTGCAAACTCAGGGCTTGTGCATCGTCAACCACGAGAATTTGTTTGTCGTTCATATCATAGGACAATGACGAAACAAAACGACCAGCCGGAGTGATGCGATCCTGCACTGCTACCTCTGACAATGATCGGTCGCCGATGTCCGAAGGGGAATGATCTCCGCGCGCCATGCCAAGCAACGCCGCCGCCATGCCCTGCAATTGACCCGCGGAATTGAACACATAAACTCTGGCATTAACCTTGTCGACCAGGATAAAAGGCAATCTACCGTTATCACCCGAATCGGCTATCCACTGCTTGATCTGCCTTATCTCGGTCGATGCAGGCATCGAACCGAAGTCCGGCGACGATGCGGTGGACAATACGGCTTCTGAATCGACATTCACTGCGCCAGGGTCCTGAGCCATCACGCTAGAGGCAAACAGCAATCCGAAAACGGTTTTCAGCACTGGGATATTCATTTGACGTGTTCCGGGCAAAGTCATGGATAAAAAGCCGTAAGTTGAATTGAACTAGCAAGGACCGTTCAACAGGTGGTAAAACGGCACTGATTTTTTGTATAGCTGCCACGATCCGCTTATTCTATTCTTGCCTCGGTTCGTTGTCGCACGTAACCCCTCATTACACCTGTCTTTATTCATCAAAAATTACGAATTGTGAATTGTAAATTCATCTAGCATATCGATAAAACCCAAACTCAATAAGGTATTGAGAGTGTTGCCGTGAAATAAAGGTCATAAAAACGTCTGCGCGATCATTGTATTGGGAAATGGATTGAATCGAGGGACCTTTGGGGGCACTTTCAAAGGATCAACGAAATTGCAGTCGAAACAAGACTATATGGCTTGATTGCGGGGTGTTCAATACGACAAACCTGGTAACGAGGTTTCTGATACCCTAAGTACCCACCAAAATGCTGGATGTTTTATGTCGCAAGCCCGACCACAAATTGTCTTGATAGGCGCCCCTACCGATATTGGCGCTGGTCACCGTGGCGCCTCGATGGGGCCTGAAGCCTTGCGGGTTGCGGGGCTGGAATCAGCTTTGCGTGAGCGCGGTTTTGATGTGATCGATTCGGGGAATTTAAGTGGCCCGATAAACCCGTGGTTGTTGCCGGTGGATGGTTATCGGCATTTGGACGAAGTGGTCGCTTGGAACCGAAGTGTGATGCAGGCTATGAGCGCTGCACTCGAGAAAAAGCAATTACCGATTTTGCTTGGCGGTGACCATTGCCTTGGCATTGGTAGTATTACTGCGGTAGCCAATTATTGCCGTGCGCAAGGCAAAAAATTACGCGTGATTTGGCTGGATGCTCACGCCGATTTCAATACCCACGAAGTCACGCCGTCCGGCAATATTCATGGCATGCCGGTCGCGTGTTTGTGTGGTTTAGGGCCGCAAGCATTGACGCATCTGGGTGGTTTTAGTCCGGCGATGAATGCCGAAGATATTCGCCAAATTGGTATCCGTTCGGTCGATGCCGGCGAGAAAAAACTGGTCAAGGAATACGGTCTGGATATTTACGATATGCGCTACATCGACGAAATTGGCATTAGGCGTGCGATGCAGGAAGCGCTGGAAGATATTGATAGCAACACCCATGTGCATGTGAGCTTTGACGTTGACTTTCTTGACCCTGCAATCGCGCCTGGGGTGGGCACTACCGTGCCCGGCGGTCCAAATTATCGTGAGGCGCAACTGGTAATGGAAATGATTGCAGATGCCGTTACGATTGGCTCGCTGGATATTATGGAGTTAAATCCTGCGTTTGACGATCATAATAAAACGGCACAATTAGCAGTCGATCTAGTTGAAAGCTTATTTGGCAAATCTACATTAATGAGAGAATAATTGGCAGTCCGGTCATTGATATATTGAACTTGAGAATTTCAAGATACATACCTTGTTTTTCGGACTGTCTCGGTTTTTGCGACTCCCTTACACTATAGTTTTACCACTCGAGGATACTTCCATGAAAAATACTAAGATTGTTTTATTGGCTTTGGTTGTTGCGTTCGTATTTTCTTTGACTGCCTGCAACACCGTTGAAGGCGTGGGTAAAGATGTCAAGAAAGTCGGTGACAAAATTGAAGATGCAGCGGATAAAAACTGATAACCCTATATTTTTAATGCAGGCGGAACTTTATGGCAATTGAAGCCGGTTTTATCAAGCCAGTGGTAGATGCGATTCTTGGGTTGGTGAAAACAGGTTCAAATGCTAAATTGCAACGTGATGCGGCCAAGGCAATTCGCGAAGCGATTCGCGAATTGTTATTGGCAGACCCTAATGAAAACGTGGTTGAAGCCAAGATCGCGATTGCAAAAGCTGCAGGTCTCATTTCGCAGGATGTGTTGCTCGCCGATGAAATGTTGAAAAAAGTAAAAACCACTAAGAAGAAATTACCCTCCAAAGCCTCGACTAAAAAGGCAGCTTCCAAAACGGTAGCCGTGAAGAAAAAGGCTGCTAAAGAAATCAAAAAAGAAACTGAAGTCGTCGCTACGAAAACAGTCAAAAAAATAGCGAAGTAACCACGAAAGGGTAGTAAGCAAAGGCCGCTCTTTTGAGCGGCCTTTGCTTTTATCGGTAAGAATTTAGTTGCCGTAAGGGTCGGGAACAAAACCAATCGGAAAGGCATCAGGGCGGCTATCGCGACCGCGGCCACGATATTGACGAATAATGCCGCGATCTACCAGTGCTTCATAAGAATCGTAAAATACCTTGCTCACCTGATTGGGATAGGTGCTGTCACGCTCGAAAGTTGTCGAGCGAGCAGGGTCGTAACTACGCTCACCATGGCCGGTACCCAGTTCCTGACGGGATTCAGATTCAGCTATTGAGCGGTGTGACTTGGCTGCCGGTGCTGCCGCAGCGTCGGCACTAGCTCCAGACTGATTACGCGGGGCCGATTTATCTCTATAGCGGTCATCGCGATAGCCGTAGTCTTCTTCATAATTATTGTAAGTTTGGTAAGCGCGTTCACGAAAGACCGCTACACCTATCACACCGACATTGTCTGGCCTGCCGGTGCGTGCAGCATAGCTGTCAGGTAGATCGGTAAAACGGAACTGTGCAACGTCTTGCATATTTTTACGCCAGCCGCGAATTTCCATGCGTTGGTAAGGGGCAAGTACATAACCGGTTTGCGAAGCGCTGGCAGTTTGGCCACTAATTGCATTGACGCCATCGACCGAAAGCACAGCCAGTACCCGTTGACCGGTTTGGTTTTGCAATACCACCGCATAGCGATGGCCGGGACGACCAGCAACATAGGTTTGGTTGCGGTCGAAATAGCTTTCAAGCGTGCTGTAGCGATCCATATCGCGAATTTGAACATCCACTAAGTGCTCGTTTGCCCTTGAGCATGCAGGTAGAGCAAGCAGGGCAGTCATGGCGACCAAGGCGGATAATAGGTGTTTCATATCAGTGCTCCTTTGTTGTGTGCCCATCTAAACGTACGGAAGTTGAATGCGGGGTTAGTGCAGTTCGCGGTAAACTAGCCATGTTTACTCACGGTTTACTTATCGTTTATGGCTACTCGCGTTCTTACCGGAATTACTACCACGGGCACCCCGCATTTAGGCAATTACGCCGGGGCGATTCGCCCGGCGATTGCCGCGAGCCTGAAACCCGATACCGAAAGTTTTTATTTTTTAGCCGATTATCATTCCTTGATAAAAACGGCTGACCCAACTCGCGTGCAGCGTTCAACTTTGGAGATCGCTGCCACCTGGTTGGCCGCAGGTTTGAATCCTGACAAGGTCTGGTTTTACCGGCAGTCTGATATTCCACAAATTCCGGAACTGACCTGGTTACTCACTTGCGTTGCCAGCAAGGGTTTGCTCAACCGTGCGCATGCCTACAAAGCAGCAGTCGATATCAACACAGCAAAGCAGGAAGACGAGGACGCCGGTATTAGTGCGGGCTTGTTTATGTATCCGGTTCTGATGGCCGCCGACATCGTACTATTTGGCGCCAACAAAGTGCCGGTGGGTCGTGACCAGATTCAGCACATCGAAATGGCACGTGATTTTGCCGCACGCTTTAATCATCTGTACGGCGAACATCTGGTTTTTCCTGAAGCGGTGATTGAAGAATCCGTGGCTACTTTGCCGGGTCTTGATGGCCGAAAGATGAGTAAGAGCTACGACAACACGATTCCGTTATTTGCCAGCAAGGTCGAATTGAAAAAATTGATTGCGGGTATCGTGACCGATTCCAAATTGCCCGGCGAAGCAAAAGATCCGGATAACTCGCATCTGTTTACTCTTTACCAAGCATTTTCAAGCGCCGAAAAAAGCGCTGGTTTCCGTCAGGCTTTGATCGATGGTTTGTCCTGGGGTGAGGCCAAGCAAGCCCTGCTTGAAACCATTGATGTCGAAGTGGCGCCCATGCGTGAAAAATACGAAACCTTGATCGCTCAGCCAAAATTGATCGAACAGCAATTGCAGCAAGGCGCCGAAAAAGCACGCGCGATTGCCGCGCCGTTGATGAAAGAATTGCGACATGCTGTTGGCTTGAGAAATCTTGGTGATACTGCATCAAAAGATAAAGCAACTATAGCGAAAAAAGCTTTACCGGTATTCAAGCAATATCGTGAAAACGACGGAAAATTCTACTTCAAGTTTCTGAACGCAGATGGCAATCTGTTGCTGCAGAGTCACGCTTTTGAAACGCCTAAGGATGCCGGTAAATATATTGCTGATTTGAAAGCGGGTGCCATGGGGCATTCTGAATTAAATCCAGCCATAAGTTTTGGTGATAATGTTCATGCAAGTGACATCGAGAAAGCGCTTTTAGAATTACGGGCAGCGATATAACGCGAGCGGCCGTAGGGTGGGCATTGCCCACCTTTTTATGTACACAAAATCAAGGTGAGCGGTGCCCACTCTACTTAATAATTATGATAATCAACTATGGCAAATCTGGCATTGATTTTATTCGCACCCTGGTTTGCCATTCTTACCTGGTGTTACTGGCAGTTTCCTAAATCGCACATCGTTAATGCATCGCGTCGACGTTTTGATGTCATTGCAATCGTCATCGCATTGATTGCCAGCGGACTGGCGATGCGCTGGGCGTATTCGTTTGACTGGAGCGATGCAGGCCCGTTATGGCCACAAGTGATTGCCACCTTGTCGGCTTATAAGGCATTTTTGATCATGATGATTATTGCGTTCTGGGTTCGCGCGAAAAAATTTAAATTCAGAAATAAAACGTAGGGGCGCAGCAAGCAAGCGCCCCTACAAAAATAATAAAATCAACGCGCGCGTTGCAAATCATCCAGCAATGCCCGCAAGAAGCGGGCAGCTTCGCCGCCGGTGCAAGCACGGTGATCGAAGGTCAGCGAGATCGGCATGATGCGATGGGTTTCGACGCCGCCGAGTACCGGCACCAATTCATGAAATAAACGTCCGGCGCCTACGATGCAGACGCAGGGCGGCGTAACAACGGGCGTTGCATATTTACCCGCGAATACCCCGAAATTGGATAACACAATCGTGAAGTCACGTAGTTCTTCTGGTGGAATGCTGCGGGTTTTTACCAATTCACGAATACGGTTAATCGCGCTGCGGGCGTCTTGCGCATTCATGTTCTCGCAATTTCTCAAAGCCGGTACAAACAAACCGTCATCGGTGTCCACTGCAATACCGATATCTACTTTTGAATGACGACGTAGTGTTCCTTCCTTGCCATTGAACCAAGAATTCAAAGCCGGTACCGCTTGTGATGCGACCACGAGAGAGCGAATTAAACGCACGGTAATGTCTTCGCCTGCTGCCCACGAATGAATATCCGCATCGTCCATCAAGGTGGTGGGTACCACTTGCGCGTGCGCTTCGGTCATCACTCGGATCATATTGCGGCGCACGCCACGAATGGGATGATCAACATCCAGTGGCGCATCTGCTTTTTTCACGGCAGGCACTGACGCTGACGCACGAAGTGCAGGTGTCGGCGCTGCATCATTACCAAACAATGAGGCAGTTGCCATGGGTGCAGCCGGGGCACGCACGGCAGCTTGTGGTTTCGCGCTGCCATTGGCGGCCGCATTTTTCACATCACTCATGGTGACCACGCCATCGGCGCCAGTTGCTGCAACACGTGTGAGATCAATGCCCAGTTTCTTGGCCAATGCACGCACGGCAGGCACGGCTTTCACACCACCGATGGCGAGCGTTTGTTCGCTGCGAATTGCGTCGCTGCTTTGCATTGCTCCCACGACGGTACCGGCGTCGGCGGATTTTGGCACTTCTTCGGTGGGTGCAACGATGGTCGGTGGAATCGCAGAATTCGTTTGTGAAGGTTCTGCAGGTGAATGCGCAGCGCCATGTTGATGTCCGGTGTCCTGCGCTTCGGCGCGCTGTGGAAGGCTCATGTCCATTTCAAATTCCACCAGCATTGTCCCGGTGTTGATTACATCACCGGGTCCGCCCGCAAGCTTTAAAATTTTTCCGGAAACTGGTGAAGGTAATTCAACCACAGCCTTCGCAGTTTCCATCGACACCAGTGGTTCGTCCAGGCGAATCACATCACCGACTTTTACCATCCATTCGACAATTTCGGCATCCGGCAAACCTTCGCCAAGATCGGGAAGATAAAATATTTTTGTGTTGCTCATGTTTGTTTTCTCGAAATAATTTCGCAGTATTGTCGCCCGCACGCGGGCTCTTACACCGACAGGGTCCGCTTCACCGCGGCTAGAATTTTCTCCACACTCGGCAGATATTTCATTTCCAATCTAAACAATGGAATGTGAGTATCGTAGCCAGTGACGCGTTCTACCGGAGCATGCAAGTCATAGAGTGCTTCCTCGGCAAGACGTGCGGCAATTTCCGCGCCGAAGCCCGCTGTTTTGGCGGCTTCATGCACGATGACGCAGCGGCCGGTTTTTTTCACCGATTCCAGAATCGTATCGAAATCCAGCGGTTTCAGACAGGCAACATCGATGACTTCTGCACTAATGCCTTCTTTAGCAAGTGCATCGGCGGTCTCGAGGGTTTCCTTAATTTGCGAACCCCAGCTGACCAACGTGACGTCACTGCCATCACGCAAGACAAAACAGACATCGAGCGGTAATGCTTCGCCATCGTCAGGCACTTCTTCTTTGTACTGGCGATAAATACGCTTGGGTTCGAAGAATATTACCGGGTCCGGATCGCGAATCGCAGCCAGTAATAAACCGTAGGCGCGTTGAGGAGAGGAGGGCATTACCACACGCAGTCCCGGCACATTGGTGAAGATGGATTCATTGGCTTCGGAGTGATGTTCCGGTGCGCGAATACCGCCGCCCCAAGGCACGCGCAGCACCATCGGGCAGGTTAGACGACCACGCGTGCGGTAACGCATGCGCGCCGCATGACAAATAATATGATCAACCATCGGGTACATAAAGCCATCGAATTGAGCTTCGGCAACAGGCTTCATCCCCTGCGTTGCCAAGCCGACCGTCAGGCCTGCGATCGTGGTTTCATCCAGCGGAGTGTCGAGTACACGTTGATCGCCGAATATTTGTTGCAGACCAGCGGTGGCGCGAAATACACCGCCGTTAATGCCGACATCTTCGCCAAGTACGAGCACCGTATCATCGTGCCGCATTTCGTAGGCGAGTGCCTGGGTAATCGCTTCAATTAATGTAATGGCAGCCATTAGCGTTTCTCCCACGCAATGGCGTCAGCACGCTGGGCGAGAACTTCGGCCGGCATATCGCCATACAAATAATCAAACATGGCTTCAACCGGTTGCACTTTGGTTTCGAGATAGGCATTTACTTCGATATCAACCAAGCGTCCGCATTCTTCTTTCCAGGCGGTTTCTTCAGTTTCGCTCCATAATTTTTCATTGATTAAAAAAGTACGTAATCGCGTAATAGGTTCGCGCTCCCAGGCATCTTTTACTTCGGCATCGTCGCGATAACGGCGCGCGTCATCGGCGGTGGTGTGATCGGCTAAACGATAAGTCACGAATTCAATCACGCTACCGCCATGGCCATTGCGTGCAAGCTTGAGTGCGTGGTCCATGGCAGCGCGCACGGCAATAATGTCGTTACCATCGACTTGTACACAATGCAGACCGCCGGCAATACCTTTTTGCGCTAGTGTTTTTGCACCGGTTTGGGCTTTACGCGGTACTGAAATCGCCCAGCCGTTATTGATGATGCATAAAATAAATGGCAGCGTGTAAGCACCGACCGAGTTAATCGCAGCGTAGGTATCAGTTTTTGATGAACCGCCATCGCCCACGCAAGAAACTGCCACGCGTGGTTCGCCGCGTAACTTAAATGTAAGTGCAGCTCCGGCAGCATGAAGACATTGCGTAGCGATCGGCACACAAAAAGCATAGTCGTGTGGCGGGCCGGAAAAATTATTGCCGCGTTCATCGCCGCCCCAATACATCAACACATCACGCGGCTTTACCCCGCGCATAAACATTGCGCCGTACTCACGATAACTGGGTGCGAAGACATCGTCGTACTGCATGGCACTGCCAATACCGATATGAGTGGCTTCATGGCCTAGGCATGAGGCATAAGTACCCAGTTTGCCAGTGCGTTGCAGCGCGACTGCCTTGGTATCAAAACTACGCACAAACAACATCTGTTTAAACAACTCCAGAATGTTTTTCTTATCCTTGGCAAACTCCGGTAAATCGTCGTTGAGCAAACGACCATCGGTACCGAGGTATTGCAGATATTCAATTTCAAAATTAGCAACTATTGGCATCGTCAAAGCCCTCCCAGGCAGTCTGATAAATAGCAGTCATAGCCCCCTAAAGGCAAGCCGTTCGTAGGCGAATGGACAAAAAACCCGGCCGAAGCCGGGTTTTTTAGTAATTACCAAGCACAAATCAATTGCTCGGGGTCGTTGGTAGGCCAATTCCGGGCGCCGGATAGATGAATAATGAGTAGCTATCTTCATTATTATTGATGTTGGCATCTGGGGTATCGGAAGAAATACCGGTACCGATAATCAAATTGCTAGACGCCATGGAGGCCGGTGCCGAAAATGTAAGCACGAACTCACGACGTTCTCCTACCAGTAAGGGGCTGCTGGTATTTCTCGAACACAGATAGCGCGCTTTTTGAAAGTTTGGGTCTAAGTTACAGTTCCAGCCAGCAGGCACACTTAGTTGGAAAGCACTTGAAGCTGCGTTGGTAATAATGGCCATTGACGCGTTTTGGGCAACATAAGGGCCGTAGTTATTAGAGGTAACGATAATGCGTGCTTTGCCTCCAACATTAGTAGTTGCAGGGCCGCGCACGCGAGTGGCAATGTTTGCAGTCTGACCAACGATAGTGACAGAGTCTGAAGCAATATTATTGGCAGAAGCGCTATCCCCTTGATCCGCCGAAATCGCTGCGCTTAGGGTTAGCACACCACCCGGATAACTCTGTGGCAATGTCGCGGCGACTGTAAAGCTCGCTTGAGCCAGCGCTGCGAAGCTTAGCGTCGAACAAGTAACCGTAGTGCTTGCCGCTGCCACAGCCGGTGCGGCACAAGTCCAGCCACTAGCAGCAACCACATTCACACCATTAATGGCAGCATCAAGTACCAAGGTCACGTTGGCATTGTCCGCGTTTTGAGTTGCGTTTAAGTTATTGGCGTTAACAGTAAACGTAGTGGTGTTACCTGCATTGATATTGGTGTCGGGGTTACTGACAGCAACACCCAGATCAAGGTCAACAAACGCGCGTGGTTTGATGTACACAAGCACCGGATCATGATCGGAAACTCGCGTTGGCAAACCACCATAGACACCGTAGTTGATCACGGCGAAGTCGGCATTAATACGTGCATGCTCGCTGCGAACACCGTCTTGCATTAAAAGTGCTTCGTTGACGACGGCATGGTCGAGCGATTGTGCGTTTCCGTCAAACGAGAACGAATAACGCTGGTTCGCAGGGTCTACTGTGGTGAGCGTAGTCAGTGGTGTGCCCACAACAAAACCCGAATGCAATGTGACTTGGGATGCCGGTACTTCCTGGCCAGTAATAATACCCATTGAATCCGTGAAGCCGTCATTGAATTCAAATGCATTGAAATCGCCGAGCAGGACAATTTTTTCATTCGGGTTGGCGACTTGGCGAGCATTGACCAGGCGTGCCAATGACTCAGCTTGTTTCAAGCGTTTGTTGCGGATCCGCTCACCATTGGTTGCCCATCCATTACTACCGACGGCAGTATCGTTAACGCCGCTTAGCGAGCGCAGGTGATTAATCATCACGGTAACGGGATACGCAGCGCCATTGGCATGATGAAGAATGGCTTGCAAACGCAGCGTTGGGCGGTCGTTTAACGTGCTGGTGGTGCCGTCAGGATTAACCAATTGCTCGGCATCATTTTCTTGCACGACTTCCAGAACTTCTACGCGTGGAGTTGTACCAGCAACAATTTTCGAGCTGATCAAAAAGCCGACATCGATACCGCCGACATCATTGCCTTCTACCAAATACGGCACGTAAGCCGGCGCCGTGTTGCAGCTGGGAACGGCGTTGCCAGTTGCAACTTGTCCGTTGTTGATGGTGTCGGCCAATTGTGTCAGCACGCCGATATTTTCTACTTCTACTACACCGATAATGTCCGGTGTTTTCAGATAACTACAAATGGCTTCGGCTGTTTTACCTAGGCGATTATTCAGAGCAGTATTGGTTAACACAGGATCACTGCTATTGGCAGGATCATTAATCGTGTCGAAGAAGCGGAACAGATTGAAACCGGCCACAGTAAATTCTTCCGGCGTTGCGTTGCTAACGGCGGTTGGGGTCACGGTCGAAGTAAATGTTTGTCCGCTATCTGGATAAAATTTATAGAAGCCAAATCCGAAATCCAGAATGCCGGTGATACCGGTAAGCACATCGCCCGCATTCGGGTTCATTGCCAAGCCACCCAGGCCACGGCTTTGCACGACAATCAATTCGAGGTTGGCGTCAAAACGGGTTACGCTTGGCGCTGGTACAAAAGTATCGAGAACGCTTACGCCAGGCTCACGGAAAGGCCGTGCAACGCCGGGCAACACGCCATGGAAATTACCGTTACCGGTTGCTGTGGCATTGGGCTCGTTTTCATTGCCACCAGCTGCCGCTACCACGGTAAGGTTAGGAATAACACGCATACCTTCATAACGTTCTGGCGAAGGCAGTGCACCATCGGCGGCCGTCAAATTGATCGCGATCGGCAATGAATTTCCGGAACTGAGTAGGGAAATGATAGGCGAGGTAATTTGTGTCAGCTGGAAAAACTCGACAATATTGCCGGTAACCACCACCAGGTTGCCCACTGCGACAGTTGGCGCGCTGCTGGTAAAAACGAAAATACCTTGCGAAGTTGCCGGATCGGCATCTATATCGGCATCGGCGCTTTGCACGAAGAAACCATTGTTGCGCAGGCCGGTTACGATGCCGCGTGTTGAAACCGTGCTGCCAGGGATTGGTGAGGCGTTGCCCGGACCCTGGATGTCGTGGATTTGAGTGATGACAAAATCATCATTGGTGATCGTGCCGCTGCCTTGGCCGTCGACGACCGTAGCGCCGGAAACATTATTGATGTTGACGAAATAGCTTTCAGTCGATTCGGCAGTAGTGTCGCCGTTGATCAACACATTAAATGTGTAAGTAGTGTTTCCAGCCGGAATGGTTTGGCCACTTAATGAATTGGCGACGTAATCACTATCGGCAGTGGTAGCGGTGTTGTTGGCCGTGGCGATATCAAACGTCACGCCACCCGCAGGTGCTGCCGCCGATAAGCTCACAGTAAAGTTTGCGGTGACCGTACCGCTATTACCCTCGATGAGGGAGACGTCATTAATACTGAGGTTGGGTGTGGCGCTGGCAGTGCCTGCGGTGATCGTGAAATCATCAATGGCCAAAGCATCGTCCGCACCGGTCGCATTAAAGTCGTTCCAGCGAATGCAGAAATTGCTGCCGCTAGGAATCGAGATCGCGCCAATGCCTACATTGAATACAGTTCGGTTCGCTGCGTTGTTGCCATCAAGCGCGCCCGCAGTGCCAGCACCAACAGGGGCGGTGAAATCGAGTGCGTTGATATCACTCCAAGTGCCTGTTGCAGTGAGACTTACACTGCCTGGGGCGGTATTGAGCTGAAAGTCTAGTCGATCATTCCGACCCGTTGCGCCAAGGCGCCATTGCTCGCCGGTGTAAGCGATATCAATATTGCTTAGATTGCCGCCAGTGTTATTCGTGAAACAGGCGCCGATGGTGGGATTGAGGCTGCCGCTTTGCAGGCCGCCGAATGCCCGGTCGACATTGCCGGTTGCGCCGAGGCTGTAAGTGTCGCCAGCAGTACCAGAGCCTGTGCCCGCAGTGTAGGTGGTATTGGCATTGGTGCCGGACTCAAACATCAACCAATTGGCAGGAAGTACGGTGCTGGTTCCCGAATTGGCGAGTGTATTGAAGTCCTGCGTGTAGGTTCCGCCGGTCAACGACACTTGTGCAACTGCTAAGCCAGGTAGCATCAATACAAATGCCAACCCTTTAATCCATGAACGCATACATTTCCCCTGACTACTTATGTTAATTCAACCCGCGAGTCTAACCAAGGATTGCGTCTAAAACATGACGATTTATTTTTCGTGGTGCATTTGCAAAGTATTGGTGAGGAACATGCGCTAAGCTGTTGATACTTCGTTCACATGTTGCACTCCTACATGAATCAACCCCCCAACCAACGCCCCATTGAGCAAGAAATCACCACCGACTTGCGCGAACGCCTAAGTTACAGCGGCTATTTGCAACTCGATATATTGCTATCGGCACAGCAGCCTTTGACCAAACCAGTGCATCACGATGAACTGCTGTTCATCATTCAACACCAAACCTCCGAGTTGTGGATGAAACTGGTAATACATGAGCTCACTGCCGCCATTGCACACTTACGAGCAAATAATTTAGACCCTTGCCATAAAATTTTTGCCCGCGTTAAACATATCCAAAAACAATTGACCGAACAGTGGTCGGTACTTGAAACCCTCACGCCGTCGGATTACATGGGCTTTCGCGATGTGCTTGGACCTGCGTCCGGGTTTCAATCATTGCAATATCGCGGCATCGAATTTTTATTGGGAAATAAAAACCCCGATATGCTCAAGGTATTTAGCTACGATCCGGAAGGCCAGGCCTGGCTGCAAAAAATTCTGCAAGCGCCGAGTTTATACGACGAGTTTTTACGTTATCTGTTCAATCAAGGCTACGGCATTCCAAAAGAATGTGTCGAACGTGACTACTCGCAAGCCCATCAATTTCAGGAAGCGTTAATGCCCGTGTTTGAAAAAATTTACGAAGACACCAAAGCCAACTGGAATGCATATCATCTTTGTGAACAGTTGGTCGATATTGAAGTGAACTTCCAGCTTTGGCGCTTCCGCCATATGAAAACCGTTGAGCGCATCATCGGCTACAAACGCGGTACAGGCGGAAGTTCAGGTGTGGCATTCCTGAAAAAAGCACTGGATTTGAGCTTTTTCCCCGAATTGTTTGAAGTTAGAACGCTGATTGGTCCGGGTAAATGACGCGGCGCAACATAAGCAAGATTAGACGCGCAGTCGCTTAGCGGTTACATTTCAGTCTGATCTAAACCGGCTCTGTGCCAAAACCCAGGGAGAAATTTAATGAGTGGTGTCGCTAGCCCGCCTAACGATGGAGTTGTAATTCCGGAATTCAAGCAGATTATGGGCCACCCCAGCCCGCTATGGATGTTGTTCATGTCTGAGTTCTGGGAGCGCTTTGCGTTCTACGGAATTCGTTGGGCACTCGTGCTTTATATCGTGGCGCAATTTCACGGTGGCGATGCCTCGGGTCAAGCGCCAGCAAATTTGACCTATGGCTCTTACTTGGCCTTGGTCTATGCCGGTGCCATTTTTGGTGGTTATGTTGCCGATAAGGTTATTGGTTATCAGCGATCAATTTTAGTCGGTGCGGTGTTCATGGCTGCGGGCTTGTTCGCTATTACGATTCCCGACCCGCGAATTTTTGAAATCGGTCTCGCTACGATTATTGTAGGTAATGGATTATTCAAACCCAATATCTCAACGATGGTTGGTAAGCTATATGGCTTGGCAGACCCTCGCCGTGACAGCGGTTTCACTATTTTTTATATGGGTATCAATATCGGCGGTTTTTTAGCTCCAATTTTTACAGGCTTTCTCGCTGAGAAAATTTTTGGTACGGAAGTAATGCCGGCTTATAAATTTGTTTTCCTCGCAGCCGGTATCGGCATGTTGATTAGTTTGGTCTGGTTTTGGGTTGGACGTAGTCAGCTTAAAGGTATTGGCGCGCCACCTGCGGATGCACAAGGGATGGGCAAAGTAATAATGGTCGCAATTGGCGGGCTATTTGTTATACCGGTGGTTTACTTCCTGCTCGCAGTTGGCGCACAAAAGCTGCAAGTAGTGCTTTCTATTTTGTTTATTGGTCTTGCCATCGTATTAATGATGGAAGGTATTCGTGATGGCAGTGTCGCTCGTGACAAAGTCATTGCCATGTTCATCATCTTCGCGTTTAACATTTTGTTCTGGATGTTTTTCGAGCAAGCTGGTAGTTCGTTCACCTTCTTGGCTGATAAAATTGTTAATCGCGACCTTGGCGGCTTTGTTTTCCCGACGGGTTGGTTTCAAAGTGTGAATTCGATTGCCATCATTGTGTTGGCACCTGTCGTGGCTTATGTCTGGATTTGGATGGAGCGCAAGAATGTTAATCCATCGATTCCGCGCAAATTCGGCCTCGGTTTACTCGGCAATGCCATAGCATTTGGTTTGCTAATTTATGCTTTATCAAGTTTAGTGGGTGCCGATAACAAGATTCCATTCTGGACATTGTTTATGGTGTATGTAATTCAGTCGGTAGGTGAGCTTTGCTTGTCACCGATTGGCTTGTCCATGGTGACCAAGTTGGCACCGATTCGTTTGGTAGGTTTAGGTATGGGCGGTTGGTTCTTGTCCACAGGTATCGGTAATAACCTGTCGGGTATTTTCGCAAGCGAAGTGAGTGGTGAAACTGGTATGACGACCACTTCTGCACTGAGTGGATACACCTTTGGTTTCTGGGCTTTGCTTGGAGCAGGTGTGTTGTTGTTCCTCATTGCGCCTTTGATCAATAAATTGATGCACGGCGTGAAGTAGTTATTGATTGCGATAAATCGAAACGGCAGCTTAGGCTGCCGTTTTTTTAGTCGATGTACGAAGTAAAAAAATTCTTCAAGAAATATTTCTGGCTAACAAGTATCAAATAGCGAGTATGCAATGAATTCAAACACATCGAGTCAGAATGCTTTTATTCCGCCGCCACCGGGTGAATTTCTGGGGCATCCCCGATCACTCTGGATGCTATTTGGTGCCGAGTTTTGGGAGCGCTTTTCGTATTACGGAATGCGTGCAATTTTGGCAGTATATGTGGCCAGTGCATTCTTCGGCATGTTGCCGGAAGGCGAAGCGAAAGCCCAGGCCAGCCTGACGTATGGCGCTTACACGGCATTAATTTACGCCACAGGCATTTTCGGCGGATTTATTGCTGATCGATACATCGGTTATCGACCATCGATTATGTTGGGTGGATTGATGATGGCAGCAGGGTTGTTCCTGTTGCTGATTCCCGACCTCACGTGGTTCCTGATCGGTCTGTCGGTAATTGTGGTTGGCAACGGTTTGTTCAAGCCGAATATTTCGACGATGGTCGGCATGTTATATCCGCCAAATGATGCGCGTCGTGATTCGGGGTTCACTACTTTCTATATGGGCATTAATGCCGGTGCATTTTTTGCGCCGATCATTTGCGGCACATTAATTGGTGCAAAGTTTGGCTATCAATGGGGCTTTTTTGCAGCAGGTGTAGGCATGATTCTTGGCTTGCTGGTTTTTCATCTGTTGACAGGTTGGCTCGGGCATATTGGCGAGTCGCCTGCAAAGGCTGAAACCTCTGGTCGCGTGATAAAAGTTGCAATCGGCTGTGTGGCATCCGTGCCCGTGGTTTACCTGATGCTTAGCCAGAAAGAAATGGTGGGATATATCCTGCTGGCCTTGATGGTACTGCTTGCCGTCTATTTTATCGGCAGTGCAATTAAGAGTGGCGACAAAATACAGCAGCATCGTTACACCGCAATGTTGTTACTCTTTTTAGCCAAGATTGTTTTTTGGGGGATGTTCGAACAGGCCGGTTCTTCCCTAAACTTCTTTGCACAAGACTATGTTGACGCACCGTTTGACTTCACGCTTTTCCAGTCAGCAAATCCCATTTTTATTATTCTCTTGGCACCGGTTTTTGCATGGGCCTGGTTGAAACTTGAAGCGCGCGGCATGAATCCGTCGATTCCACGTAAATTTGCGATCGCGTTGATCTTGGTGGCATTCGGTTTCACCACGCTTGTGTGGAGTATCGGTAATCTGCAATCAGCTGCGGGCAAGATTCCATGGATCATGTTGGCAATCGCCTATTTCATCAACACGATGGGCGAGTTATGTTTGTCGCCGATTGGTTTGTCCATGGTTACCAAGCTTGCCTCGCCGAAAGAAACCGGTATGGCGATGGGCGCCTGGTTCATGTGTACCGCGATTGGTAATTTCGCAGCGGGCGCCATTGCAGCGCAGGCCAGTGGCGGTTCAGGTATTGAACAATACGTGACAACATATTCGCAAATTATCTATGTCGGTTTTGGTCTTGGTTTTGCGTTCTTGATTTTTGCGCCATTGATCAACAAGATGATGCATGGCGTGAAATAATTTTTGTTTGACCGTGGGAGCGGTTTTTGTAGGAGGGCCTTCTAGGCCCGAAATGTTATCTGTGTACGGACAATTCCGCGGCTGCCAATTTCTCTAGCAGCAAGTTCAATAACACACGTTCTTTATCGTCAAAATTGACTAACAAGGCATTTTGCAATTGCTTCGCGAGCGGGGCGACCTGCGAGTAAATTTTCTCACCCGCCACACTCAGGCTCAGAACGGATCGGCGCAAATCGTTTTTATCGAATTGGCGTTTCAATCTTTTTTGCCTAAGTAACGACGCCACCGCACGACTGACCGCGACTTTGTCCATTGCTGTACGTTCAGCGACTTCATTAGCCGACAGCCCTGGATAACGACCTAGTACGGCCAGTATTCTCCATTCAGTAATACCTAGATTGAAACGCTCCGCATACAGCACGGCGATATCCTGGCTAATGCGGTTGCTCAGCACCGAAAGTCGGTAAGGCAGGAAATGTTCCAGATCTAAAAGGTCGGAAGTCATGGCGGTTTGCAATTAGTTTCAGATGAAACTATATTATTGCACACAGAATGACGAGCAGGAATTGCCATGAACGCCCAACCCAACCTTGGTATGGATGTCACGACCTTTGAAAACCCAATGGGTATCAATGGGTTTGAATTTGTCGAATTTGCTGCACCCGATGCCAGTCTGTTACACGCCATGTTCAAACGCATGGGTTTTAGTGCCGTGATGAAACATAATACGCGCGCCATTACAATGTATCGCCAAGGCGGGGTTAATTTTCTGGTGAATGAAGACCCCGATTCATTTGCCGCTAACTTTGCAAAAGCCCATGGTCCCTGCGCTTGCGGTTTTGCCATCCGTTTCAAAAATAATGTCAGTGATGTTTATCAAACCGTATTGGGTAACGGTGGCGAAGCGATCATCGATCAGGAAGCCAGTAAAGTTGTACCAACGCCCGTAGTGAAGGGCATCGGTGATTGCATGTTGTATTTAGTGCAAGATGGCAAGGATATTTATGCCGACGAGTTTGTCGCTATTGAAGGAGCCGACAAAAATCCGGTTGGATTTGGTCTTACTTTTATCGATCACCTGACCCACAATTTGTATTTTGGCAATATGCAGAAATGGTCGGATTATTACGAGCGTTTGTTCAACTTCCGCGAAATTCGTTACTTCGATATAAAAGGTCTAAAAACTGGATTGGTCTCGAAAGCGATGACTGCACCCGATGGCGTCGTGCGTATTCCATTAAATGAAAGTTCCGATCCTAAATCGCAAATCAATGAATATTTGAATGCCTATCAAGGTGAAGGTATTCAGCACATTGCCTGCTTTACCGACAATATCTACCAGACCGTTGAAACCATGCGTGCGGCCGGCGTTGAGTTTCTGGACACACCTTCGAGTTATTTTGACGTGTTGGACGAACGCATTCCTAACCACGGCGAAGACGTGCCACGCTTGGCAAAGAATAAAATCCTGATGGACGCCGATCTGGAAACCAAACAACGCAAGTTGTTGCAAATCTTCACGCTCAATGCGGTAGGTCCAATTTTCTTCGAGATCATTCAACGCAAAGGCAATGAAGGTTTCGGCGAAGGAAATTTTCAAGCCTTGTTTGAAAGTATTGAGCGCGATCAGATCAAGCGTGGCGTGCTGTAGTACTAGCTTCCTCTCCCGCCGGGAGAGGGCTGGGGAGAGGGTAAAATTACGAAGTGCAGGTAGGGAAAATCCGATAGGCAAATAAGTAAAAACCTGATTTTCCCGTTTTTCTCAATCAACAATGATTGAGAAATGAACAAAAACATCAAACCACCATTACCAAGTTCAACTTTAGTCTTTGCCAGGAAGCTGCGTAAGCAAAGTACGGATGCTGAAATACGACTTTGGTATTATCTTCGAGCCAAACGCACTTTGAATTTGAAATGGAGAAGGCAGCATCCGGTTCCACCTTATGTCACTGATTTTTATTGCCATCAAGCAAAACTGGTTGTTGAACTTGATGGAGGACAACATGAGGCAGGCAAAGATTCGCGCCGTACGGCTTATATTCGTTCGCAGGGTATTGAGGTAATCAGATTTTGGAATAATGATGTCTTGTTGAATACTGAAACTGTGATGGATGAAATTTTGAGAGTAGTACAAATGCGTACCCTCTCCCCCGGCCCCTCTCCCGTTGGAGAGGGGAGCAGAGCATGAAGGATGTTTATGACGTTGAAATACCAATCAGGTTTCGGCAACGAATTTGCGACAGAAGCCTTAGCTGGGGCATTACCGGAAGGGCGTAATTCGCCACAACGAGTGGCGCATGGCTTATATGCCGAACAAATTTCCGGTACCGCATTTACTGCGCCGCGCCATCAGAATTTACGTAGCTGGTTTTAT
>JAYUUM010000254.1:0-7419 GCA_043754555.1 Arenimonas sp.
AAGCTGCCCGACCGAAGGAATTTGAATGCTGCGTTATCTGTTGCTGTTGTTAAGCACGCTGCTGTTTGCCCCTGCCACGCTGGCAGTCGATGAAAAAGACTTGTTGCCCATTGACCAGGCTTTTGTGCTGAGTGCAAAAGTTATCGCACGCGACAAGATTGAATTTACCTGGAAAATTGCGCCTGGCTATTATCTGTATAAACATCGGATGGGCGTTAGTTCAGTAGATGGCAAGTTCAAAACCAATGCCTTGCAATTACCCGAAGGTGCGCACAAAAAAGATCAATTTTTCGGTGACGTACAAACTTATCGCAACACCATTGTCGGCATTCAAACCGGCACTGCTGCCGATGATGCAACCCGTGTTTCTTTTTTGGTTAAATATCAGGGCTGTGCCGATCTTGGTGTGTGTTATCCGCCGCATAAAAAAACCATTACGCTTGCGTTGCCAGCAGCCACGCAGACAGATTCAAATACAGTAAATTTAAATGGAAATAAAAACTTAGATTTATTTGGCAGCACAAAAATTACTACCGACAGCATGCCCTTGCCGGCCGAACAGGCATTTCAATTTGAAGCTATCGTCAACACATCAAATGAATTATTGCTGCGCTTCACGCCGGCACCTGGTTATTATCTTTATCGCGATAAAACAAAAATCAATATTGTCAGTGACGACAATGCTGTGGTGGCTGGTGAGTTGCAGTGGCCACCGGCGCAATCGCATAAAGATGAATACTTTGGTGACGTCGCGGTGTTTTTCGATCTGGTTGAAGCCAAACTTCCCTTGCAATTAAACGATTCAAATGCACGCGACATCACCTTGAAAGCAAGTT
This sequence comes from Arenimonas sp., assembly GCA_043754555.1. Lineage (GTDB taxonomy): Bacteria > Pseudomonadota > Gammaproteobacteria > Xanthomonadales > Xanthomonadaceae > Arenimonas. The sequence goes on from JAYUUM010000254.1 coordinate 837, forward strand.
TTATCGGTTGCCAGGAAAACGGGATTTGCTATGCCCCGATGAAACGCGAAATTACTTTATCTTTACCTGCAGGCGGAAAAATCGGTGTGCCGGTTTCTGTAAAAACACAAACTTCTTTTACCTTCATCGCATGGCTGCAAGCCATGCTGCTGGCTTTAGGCGGCGGCTTGATTTTGAATTTGATGCCTTGCGTGCTGCCAGTTTTGTCATTGAAAGCTTTGTCGTTGGTAGAAGGCGCGGATAACAAGCGTAATGCCCGTAAAAAAGCGCTTTGGTATAGCGCAGGCGTGATGATTAGTTTTGCTGTTGTTGGCGCGATTGTAATTGGGTTGCGACACGCTGGCTTGGCACTTGGCTGGGGCTTTCAATTGCAGCAACCGGTTGTCGTTGCCGTGCTTGCACTGGTAATGCTGGCTGTGGGCTTGAGTTTGTCAGGCGTATTTCAAATCGGCGCGGGCTTTGCAGGCGTAGGCCAAAAACTGACTGAAAATTCGGGCTACAAAGGTGATTTTTTCACCGGAGTATTGGCCGTGGTTGTCGCAAGCCCTTGCACAGCACCGATGATGGGCGGTGCACTGGCATTTGCCTTTGCAACGTCGCCACTGATCGCCATGAGCGTTTTTCTGGCGCTTGGTTTGGGCTTGGCACTGCCATTTTTATTGATTGCCTATGTTCCCGCGTTTGCAAAACTTTTACCAAAACCGGGTGCGTGGATGGAAACACTTAAGCAAGTGCTCGCGTTTCCGATGTATCTCACGGCTGCGTGGCTAATATCGGTGCTTGCTGCTCAACGTGGGTCAATGGGAGTGCTGCTTATCCTCGCCGCTTCAACCGCCCTTGCATTTGCACTATGGCTGTGGGAGCGCACCCGTTATAGCGAAAAGAAATTTTCGCGTGTGTTTGTTTTGCTCGCACTACTTGCTACTGCCTATATGGTTTTTGCCATTTACAAAATTAAAGACGCGCCCGTCAAGCAAGTAACATCGGAAAGTCACGTCGCTTATTCCGCTGAAGCCTTAGCGAACTTACAAAAAGACAATCGCCAAGTGTTCGTTAATATGACCGCCGACTGGTGTATTTCTTGCAAGACCAATGAAGCCACTGTTTTCATGCGGCCGGCATTCAAAAAATTGCTTGAAGAAACCAATACGGTTTATATGGTGGGCGATTACACCAATGTTGACCACGAGATCACGAAATTTCTCGAGCTGCACAATGCCGTGGGTGTGCCTTTATATGTTGTGTACTCGGAAAAAAATCCCGAAGGCAAGACCTTACCCGCCATCCTGACTCCTGGCATTGTTGATCAAGCATTGCGCGAAGCTCAAAAATAATGTCCGTAGGCGCGAAAAATCTCACCAGAGCTGTCGCGCCTAATGGTGCCCCTACGTGGACAACCTCCCCGGCCCCAAACAAAGTCCCCTCAAATGTTCAGTAAAATTATTCGAATAACCCTGATTCTCACCATGCTCGTTGGCTTGCTGATGCTATGGTCAAAATCAGGTGATTGGCAGAATGAGGCTCGCGAACTCGCTACCCGACCAGACCCGAAGTTTATAGCGGCCTCGAATGCGGTCATTGCAGGCTTGGCAATTACTGACTTGCAAGGGAAAGCCATCAAGCTTCCCGGAACTGGCCGCTATCGCATAATCAATTACTGGGCGACTTGGTGCGGTCCCTGCTTGATGGAAATGCCCTTACTGGATAAATTCGCCCAATCGCGGGCCGCTGGCGATGTGATGCTAATTGGCATCGCACTAGACGAAGCAGCGGAGGTGAAAGCCTATCTGAAAGACAATCCGCTTAAATATCCGCAATTTCTAGAAAAAGTCGACAAAAACGACAGTTCTGCCCAATTAGGTAACGAACGTGGCATTATTCCATTCACCGTGCTGATTGGCCCTGACGGTCGCTTATTGAAACTCAAACGCGGTGAATTTGCCGATATGGATGAGTTACAGGTCTTTGCAAAACTTCCAAAAATTTGAGCTCGACGGTGTAATTAGAGCAATTTAACTAAAATCAAACGGTTGCTAACTGCTGCGAAAACGCAGGCATCGTCTGGACAAATCGCGAGACTTCACGCACACTTCCCTGCCACGGGAGACGCTGGCTTGGCAAAAATTCTGGTTTTACACGGTCCAAATTTAAACCTGCTCGGCGAACGTGAGCCGGGAATATATGGCCGCACCACGCTTGAGCAGATTAATAGCCGCCTCGGTGCGCGCGCAGCCCAGGCTGGCCATGAACTTGAACACTTCCAATCCAATGCCGAGCACGAGCTGGTCAATCGGGTGCAAGCCGCACGCTCCGACGGCACCAGCTTCATCTTGATTAATCCGGCCGCTTTCACCCACACCAGCGTCGCGCTGCGCGATGCTCTCGCTGCGGTACGCATACCGTTCGTTGAGGTGCATTTGTCGAATCCGCATGCACGCGAGCCGTTTCGGCAACATTCTTATTTCAGTGACATGGCGCAGGCAGTGATCTGCGGTTTTGGCGCCGACAGTTATGCTTTCGCACTTGAATTTTTCATTTCGCACGGCCCGCACACGGCCGTTGTTTCCTAATCACATCCGCCTAATCACATCACCATAAAGGACGAAGCCAGCATGGACCTTCGCAAAATCAAGAAACTGATCGACTTACTGGAAGAATCCAACCTCGCCGAAATTGAAATCAAGGAAGGCGAAGAATCGGTAAGGCTTGCGCGTATGCCACGTGGAGGTGTACCTGTTGCCGCGCCCGTTATTCATCACGTTGAAGCACCGCGTGCTGCTGCGCCTGCACCGGTTTCACACGCAGCGCCATCAAGTGAATCCCACGGCGGCAAATCCAAAGACGTGCCCGACGGCCACATGATTCGCTCACCCATGGTCGGCACTTATTACGCATCGCCCAATCCCGATTCAGCGCCTTACGTCAAAGTCGGACAAACGGTTAAAGCCGGTGACACGCTCGGCATTATCGAAGCGATGAAAATGTTCAATCCGATTGAAGCCGATGTATCGGGCACTGTACGTGCCGTCTTGGTGGAAACCGGACAACCGATTGAATTTGACGAACCGATGTTTGTTATTAGCTAAACGGGGCTGGGATCTAGGGGCTAGGGGCTGTGCATTTAGCCCCGAGTCCCCAGCCCCGAGCCCCGAGCCCCGCTTCATACTTAATGTTGCATTCCTGAGCGCCATACCTATGCTAACCAAAGTCGTCATTGCAAACCGAGGTGAAATTGCGCTGCGAATTCTTCGCGCCTGTCACGCACTCGGTATCAAAACCGTCGCCGTGCATTCCACGGTCGACAGAAATTTAAAACACGTGGCCATGGCCGACGAGTCGGTTTGTATTGGCCCGGCTCCCTCATCGGAAAGTTATTTGAATATTCCGGCGATCATTGCCGCCGCCGAAGTGACCGACGCACAAGCGATTCACCCAGGCTATGGTTTTTTATCCGAAAATGCCGATTTTGCTGAACGCTGCGAATCATCCGGTTTTATTTTTATCGGCCCAACCGCGAATGTCATTCGCATGATGGGCGATAAAGTTGAAGCCATTCGTGCGATGAAAGAAGCCGGTGTGCCTTGCGTACCGGGCTCGGGCGGCCCACTGGGCGAAGATGGCGATGAATGCATGCGCATGGCCAAGGAAATTGGTTATCCGGTCATTATTAAAGCCGCTGGCGGTGGTGGCGGACGCGGCATGCGCGTCGTGCGCGAAGAGTCTTCATTATTGACATCCATCACGACAACGAAGGCGGAAGCCAAAGCCGCTTTCAGTAATGACATGGTGTACATGGAAAAGTTTTTGGAAAATCCACGCCATATCGAAATTCAGGTTTTATCCGACGGCCAGGGCAATGCCATCCATCTGGGTGAACGTGACTGCTCGATGCAGCGTCGCCATCAAAAAGTGGTGGAAGAAGCACCCGCACCGGGGATCACCGAAGCACAAAGAGCCGAGATCGGAAAAATTTGTACCGATGCCTGCGTACGCATTGGCTACCGCGGCGCCGGTACCTTTGAATTTTTATATGAAGACGGCCGCTTCTATTTCATTGAAATGAATACCCGCATTCAAGTTGAACATCCTGTTACCGAATTTGTGACCGGCGTTGATTTGGTCCGCGAACAATTACTGATTGCCTCGGGTGAAAAACTAAAACTAAAGCAATCCGATATTGTGATCCGTGGCCATGCCATTGAATGTCGGATCAATGCAGAAGATTCGGAAACCTTTTTGCCATCACCGGGTTTGATCAAACATTTCCATGCCCCCGGCGGCCCTGGTGTTCGTGTTGATTCGCATATTTACGAAGGTTACAAAGTACCGCCAAATTACGACTCGATGATTGGCAAATTGATTGTGCATGGCAACACCCGAGCCCAAGCGATCTCCCGTATGAAGGTCGCGCTCTCGGAAATGATTATCGACGGCATTAAAACTAATGTGTCTTTGCAATCACGAATCATGGCCGACATCGGCTTTCAGCAGGGCGGCACCAATATTCATTACCTCGAAAAACGCTTGGCCGAACGCAAGGAAAAAGCGATTGGTTTGGGTTGAGTTTTTTTAATTCCTTCTCCCTTTGAGAGAAGGTGGCCTCGGGTCTGTAGGTCGGGCCTTGGCCCGACATAAATAAGTCGATACGTTTAATCGTCGGGCCAGGGTCCGACCTACAACCTGAAATCGACTGCAAAACTCATTAAATAGCCTGGAATTAATGCAGCCCCTGCCGGACAAGCTGCGTCTAAAGCAACCTGAGTTCTCGCATTGGTCAGGGGATTTATACACACATCAAATTGTTCGCCGCTGCCAGATTAGGTAACACTGTAATCATTGTCGGTGCCGACTAATATCTGATACCGGCCATCCGATAAACGCGGACCGATGGCCAGGCCTTCGATTTTTTCTGGTACCGCAATACCCTGCGCTTTCAAGACCGCCAATAAATCTAACTCCGCAAATTTTTGTACCGGCACAACACCAGCCGGCAGCGAATCAGAACCGGCCAGTGATATATTTTTTATATCCGTCGCACCCTGCAAATTAATCCGGTAGATCCGCTTGTGAATCGGCGCTGCGGTTATTTCAACTCCAAGACCACGATTGTCACGCTCAAGTACTAAAAATTCTGTATCAGACAAAGCATGGATGGCACTCAGGCCAATGCTGCGGCCTTGTTGTGTCGAAGAGAAATCATCTGCAGTGCTTGCATCAATAGCGTTTAAATTTGTACGGCTTTCAAGCTGATATGCAAACTGTGCGCTGCTCTGTCCGCTAGCAATATCAAATTCCACTACTCGCACATTGCGGCTGCGACGTCCGTCATTGCTGCTGCCTTCATTCACCAGCGGGTCTTGCATGACGGCATATAATTTCGTGCCCGATGGATTTATTGCCAAGCCTTCAAAGCCACGATTGTCCTGGCGCCCGGTGGTTACGGTCGGGCGGCCATCCACATAATTATTTATACCGCTCGCTTCGCTTGGCTTTAAATTTGTGGGTGTCGCAAAACTACGAATCACACGGCCAGTAGCATCAAACTCATACACACTCGGACCATACTCGTCGGCCACATACATTCTTCCAGCGGTACCAATGGCAATGCCTTCGGGATCAAAACTTGCTCCGAGGAGTGACTTGTCAGCATTGAGCAATAAGGGGTTCAAGCCATTCAACAGCACGCCATTGGCATCTTTGAACAAGATAGTGCGAAACACGATTGGCTGACTGATAGCGCCTGTGGCCAGATTAGTGGGCACGACAATTCTTTGCACTCGAGTTGCATAGTCCAACACACCACCGCCTGGGCCGCGGTCAGACAGCGCTAGCCAGGTATTTGTTGATTTGTCGAAAACCAGATCAGAATAAAAACCAAAGCGATTAAAATTTGCACTATTTTGACCTGACAATCTTCTATCCACTTTTGAAGCATCTGCTTTATTGCCTGGCGTTTGTATGACATTACTCAGCGACCATTGCGCTGCGTTGGCCGTGGTACTAAATAAAGCCACTAGAATTAAGGCAGATAAACGATTCATGTTTTGCATCCATCACTAAGGTCTGGGCAATCTAGCGTTGCTGCATGACTTATCTATGAAAGCATTACTTATTATTTGTGACAGACGTTGATCGTTTTCGCGATTCATGAAGCGGGATTTCGATCACAAACCGATAACTGTTTCATTTTGCATCGAAAATCTTTCATATTCTAAGAGTAAATTTCTAACCTGAATAAAAGACTCACAAGCCTTGGCATTGATAAAGGATTAGACATGTTCTCAACACTGAAACCGCATTCCACTTATTTCCCTTCCAAAGCGTTACTTGTTGGTGCGTTTTGCTTGGTGTTAGCGGCCTGCAACCAAAAACAATCGGCAACACCCGCTGTCGCGCAGCAAAGTGCGGCTGCAATCGCTATAGCTCAGGCCAATCTGCAAGCCGCACAAAAAGCCGAGGCTGCGTTGGCCGCCATGTCATCGGATGAGCTAAGAAAGCTCGCCAGCACGGCTTTCCGCGAACAACGCTTGTATGCGCCAGCAGGCAATAACGCGCTCGAATATTATTTGGCCATCAGAAAAAA
>JAYUUM010000255.1:0-7402 GCA_043754555.1 Arenimonas sp.
TTTTACGGTCAAGTCACCTTCACCGAGCGAACCGATTTCGTCCAGCAAGCGCAAAATAGCTTCCTGGTTACGTTGGTTGATTTGCTTGGTTTCACTCAACTGGACGCGCTGTGTTTTCGACGTTTCTCTCAACAAGAATACGAGCGCAAATAAAGCGGCAAGACCAGAACCGATAGCCCAATAGTTGTTAGGGAAAAAGCGTTTGTAGGAAATGGTATCGAACGAATCAAGCAAGGCTTTGGAGGTTTCTTCCAAGGTATTGGAGTCAGCAGAAATTTGAGCATTGGATTGTTGCACTTCGAACAAGTCGGTCGAAGCTTGCAAGATGGAATCCATCTCTTTTTGTGAGTCGGTATATAACTTTTCGACAGCACCTACGGCAGTAGCAGCAGCGGCGGAGGAGACCTGATTGATCCCCATCGTGGCATTACCTTTTTGCAAGCCTTCCAACACCTGCTTAAACACCGAGGAGTCACGTGCCAGAGCATCGGCAGCGGTGATGGCGTTATCGCCACCGGCCCGGATTTCCGTTACACGACGCGACATCCGGTCTGCCAACACTATCTGGCGGTTAGCCAAATTGATCTGCGTTGATGAGGAGCCACTGTCGGCCATTTGGCGAACCACTTCGTCGAGTCGCGCAGAGATTTGCGGGATACGAGCAGAAAAACTGTCAGCGTTATCGGAGAACTCCAGAATTTGCTTCTGGCTTTGCGAGATACGGTCGGCGTCTTTCGACATGCGGGTCCAGGTATCGGTGACCTTGGTCAAGGCTGAGCTAACACCGGGGGCATTCAAGCTACCTTTGTATGCCACTACACCTTCGCCGAGACTACCTTCATTCAAGGCCTTCACGATGACGGCAATGCGTGCTTTGGTTGCCTGGAATTCGTCGAAAGCCTCGGTTTTACCTTCCACCGATTCCTGCGAGTATTTTGCTAGCTTGTACGAAAGTACTTGTAGCTCGGCACTCAGGGCACGCGCGCTATTTTCTTGTCCGTTGAATCGGGCAGCCAGCAAAAAGTTGGCAAGAAACACCAACAATGACACCACCAGAATAATGGCCCAGAGTCGGGTCCCGAAACCCGAAACTTTGTTCGATAACGAGCTAAATTTGCTGCTCATAGTTAAACCTCACCCCGTAAAAAAATATTAGATGCCGCCTTCATAGGACAGCCTGCCGAAATTCTGGTGTGCGTGTCAGCAAAGACATGTTGAACACACCCCATTGTGAATCATTTAATTGGTAAATCTGACTGACAAAATTGCTGTAACGCCCTTCGTATTGCTCTTCAGGCTCAACGCTATGGGTGTCATTAAAAGTACGTTGCCCGAATAGTTCATCAATCAAGACCGCGACATTGCCGCCGGCCTGACGGATGACCAGAACGCGTTGACCGTCATGCAGCACAGTACGCTCACCTTCAAGAAACTGTTTTAAATCCACTACCGGCAGCAAGCTACCGCGCACGTTGGCCACACCCAGCATCCAGGGATTGGCTCCTGGCACCGCAGTGACACCGGGCAAAGTAATAATTTCGACGATTTCATCAAACGACGAAACGAAACGGCGCTTACCTAATCGATAACCCACGCCACGCCAATGTCCTGCTGCTTCAATCATTTCCGGACGACCCGGTGCATGTATCAGGGAGCGTTGTTCGTAATCTTGCAGAACGTCGAAGGAACTTAAGCGTTGAGGACTATTTTTCGACATGCCCGCCTCAGCTCGATTTCACATATTTGCGAATCGCCGTCAGCAATTCGTCACGCGTGAAAGGTTTGGTCAAATATTCGTCCGAACCGACAATGCGACCACGGGCTTTGTCGAACAAACCATCTTTCGATGAAAGCATGATGACCGGGATGCCTTTGAACATTTGGTTATTTTTAATCAGCGCGCAGGTTTGATAACCATCCAAACGCGGCATCATGATGTCCACAAACACAACTTGCGGCTGATGGTCGGCGATTTTTGATAAAGCCTCAAAACCATCCGTTGCCGTGACCACATCACAGCCTTCTTTTTTCAGCAATGTTTCCGCGGTTCGACGAATCGTCTTCGAGTCGTCGATGACCATGACACGCAAGCCGGCCAGGTTGTTGTCTTCCATCTCAATCCCCATTCCTGTTTCAGGCGCCATGTCTGGCATTTACACACTGACTTATATCTCAATCACCCATTAAGGTGTCAAGCCTTCTAAGCACTTTTTTAACAAAACGTGACACTCTGCATCTCGTCGCTTAGCCCTGTTAGGCTACACCTTCTTGAAGCTGGAGTCTTGGAATGTCGATTGCTTGTGCTGTTGTGATGGACCCGATTAACGCGATCAACATGGCGAAAGATTCCACCTTCGCAATGTTGTTGGAAGCGCAACGGCGGGGCTATGCACTGTATTACATCAAACCGCAAAGCTTGAATGTTCGAAGTGGCAAGGCTTGGGCGCAAATGGCTTCTTTGAAAGTATTCGATCACAAAGAAAACTGGTTTGAGCTCGGCACTTTTGAAGCAAAGCCGCTGACTGACACCCAAGTGATACTGATGCGCACCGACCCTCCAGTCGATTCTCATTACCTACACGACAGCATTATTTTGAGCTTCGCGCAAAAAGAGGGCGTGCTCATCATCAACGACCCGCAAGGCTTGCGTGATCTGAACGAAAAACTAGCCGCTTTGTTGTTTCCGCAATGCTGCCCTGAGACTTTGGTTAGCCGCGACAAGGCGGAACTCAAGGCATTTGTCGCTAGCCATGGCGAAGTAGTCTTGAAGCCCTTGGACGGCATGGGTGGGCGTTCAATATTCCGCTCCAGTCACGATGACTCCAATCTCAATGTCATTATCGAAACCCTGACCGATGGCGGCCGAGCACTGACGATGGCACAGCGCTATATCCCGGAAATTACATCGGGCGACAAACGTATTTTGCTAATCGACGGTGAGCCAGTTCCTTACTGCCTTGCCAGAATTCCTCAAGGTACTGATTTTAGAGGTAATTTGGCTGTCGGTGGGCGCGGCGAAGGTCGTCCGCTGAGCGACCGTGACCGCTGGATTGCAGCCCAGGTTGGCCCTGAATTGAAACGACGCGGTATGATTTTTGTCGGATTAGATGTAATCGGCGATTATCTGACCGAGGTTAACGTTACCAGCCCCACATGTATTCGCGAACTGGATAAGCAATTTGGATTGAATATTGCCGGCCAATTGTTTGACGCCATTGAGGTACGACTTGAGCGGCAATCCTGATACCGCTAGTGCGGTGCCAACCCCGGCGCCTCTGATAGCCCCAAAAATCGGCCCCAATGAGCGCCTGAGCGCTACTTTGGCTCTGGCTGCGATTTTGCATGGCGTGGTGATTCTCGGCGTTGGCTTTAGTTTGGAGGACGCAGCCCCGGTCATGCCAACGCTGGACGTTATCTTGACCGAAACCCAGACAGCTGAAGCCCCGAAAGACGCGGATTTTATCGCGCAAGCCAATAATAAAGGGGGGGGCGACAAAGACGAAGCCCGCCGACCACGTGACACTCAGCTAGCCAGTGTGCCAAAACCGGACCCGGGCGTTGCGCCCATCCTGATGACGAAGCAGGCTCCCGCACTAGAGCCTGATCCAAAAGAGCGAGTGCTCAGCACAACGGCAGCCAGTGCAATGCAGACCATAAAGCCGGAAGAGCATCCGATTACTACACCGCAAAAACTTCCGACTGGCCGCGAGTTGATGCAACAAAGTCTGGATATGGCGCGCCTGGAAGCGGAAATTGCACAAAAGAAAGAGCTTTATGCGAAGCGGCCAAAACGCAAATTCATCTCGGCTAGTACCCAAGCTTACGAATACGCATCGTACATGCGCGACTGGGTGCGAAAAGTTGAGCGCGTTGGCAATGCCAATTACCCAGAACAAGCGCGCATTAAAAACCTGTCGGGAAAATTAACCATGACCGTGGCCATTCGTAAAGATGGCAGCGTGGAAGATATTGTTTTGAATAAACCCAGCGGCGTTGTGATTATTGACCAAGCTGCTATGAAGATTGTGCGACTCACCGAACCGTTCGCACCACTGCCAAATACTGCCGACAACGTCGACGTGTTGCACATCACCCGCACATGGGATTTTGGCGATGGCGATTTGGAGACTTTTTGAATGTAGGGGCGCTGCTTGCCACCCCACATGAAAAATAAAATCAGGCCAGCAAGGCCTTCAATACGGCCATCCTTACCGCCACGCCATTACTTACCTGCGGCAAGATAATTGACTGCGGCCCATCGGCGACTTCATCGGCAATTTCCACGCCACGATTCATTGGCCCGGGGTGCATTACGATAGCGTCATGTTTTGCCGAAGCCAATCGTTTTTGTGTCAAACCATATGCCTGAAAATAGCTGTCGAGTGAAGCGACCAGGCCTTCTTCCATGCGCTCGCGTTGCAGGCGCAGCATCATGACTACATCAACGTCTTTTACCGCTTGATCAAAATTTTCATAGCGAATACAGCCATCAATGGTGCCGTCAGTCGGCAATAAACTGGCGGGTGCGCAGACTCGAATTTCGCCGGCATTCAAGATTCGCAATGCATTCAAATCCGAACGAGCAACACGCGAATGTTTTATGTCGCCGGCAATTAAAATTTTCAATTTTGAAAAATCATTGCCTTTGATTTGTCGAATGCTGAGCATGTCCAGCAAACCCTGGGTTGGATGCTGATGACGGCCATCACCGGCATTAATAATGCTAGTGCCGTTATTGGCCGCTGCTGCCAGCTTTTCCACCGCGCCATTTTCGGAATGGCGAATTACGAAAGCATTGACGCCCATCGCTTCCAGATTTTTCAGGGTATCGATGTCGGTTTCGCCTTTTTTACCAGACGAGGTGGATGCATCAAAGGTAAACACATCGGCACCGAGACGTTGCGCAGCAAGCAAAAACGAGCTGCGTGTGCGTGTCGAGTTTTCAAAGAACAGATTACACACCGTTTTGCCCAACAAAAGCTGGCGCAGCGCAGTTCCACCTAATGCATTCGCACGCAATTTTTGCGCGTCATTGAGCAAGTTTTCCAAGGCGGTCGCCGGAACATCTTCAAGACTCAAAAAATGTTTGAAACGACCATCGGGAAAAAACTGCAGGCTCATGTGGGCTCCACGTCAGAAGTATGATTTGAAGAAGATTTTACCGAGGAATTGCTTAAAGCTGGGTCTATCGCGGTACGCGCACCCGGCTCATTCAACCAGCGCTCGACAATAATGACTGCAGCCAAGGCGTCAAGATTGGCGGCTTGATGACGTTTTTTAGTACCGGCTCGGCGTGCTTCGGCAAAACGCTGCGCTGCTTCAATCGAAGAATTACGCTCGTCAATTTGTTCAACCGGTAATTGATAACGCTTGCCAATTTCAATTGCGAATTTACGTGCGAGCTGGCGAGACGATTGATCTCCGCCATCCAGCGTTTGCGGATCACCCACTACCAAAGCTTGTGGCATCCATTCTTTTATCCAGCGATTTAAACTCGGCCAATCGATTTGATTATCGAACACGTCCAGCACGCCTACTTCACGCGCACTCTTCGAAATACAATTACCGACTGCAATACCAATTCGTTTAGCGCCGACATCAAAACCGAGTACGGTGGTGATGCTCATCAGGCTCGCCCCGAATAATCGGTCACTTGCGCAAGATTAATTCCCAACGTTTTCGCTGCCGCTTGCCAGCGAGCATTGATCGGCGTGCGAAATAAAATCGCTTGATCTGCTTCCACTGTAAGCCAGGAATTAGCGGCAATTTCTTCTTCTAATTGCCCCGCTGTCCAACCGGCATAGCCAAGAGCAACGACCGCATTTTTTGGGCCTTCGCCCTTGGCCATTGCCTCCAAAATATCGCGCGAAGTGCTGACGGCAAGGCCATTGCCAAAGCGCAGCGTTGAACTCCATTCCCGCGGATCGTCATGCAGCACAAAGCCACGATCTGGCTGCACCGGTCCGCCAATCAACACCGGAATATCAGCCCATTGTTCTGATTCAATGATGATCTGCATTTGTTCCAGCACTTCGCCAATGGTGAATTCAGAGACACGGTTAATCATCAAACCCATCGCGCCTTCGTCATTATGCTGACACAGCAAAGTCACGCCTTGGGCAAAATTGGGATCGTCCATCGCCGGCATGGCAATCAGGAAGTGGGCAGTGAGCGAGGAGCTAGACGACATGGCAGTATTTTAGCCCCCGGCGTTGATTTGCACAAAAAAGCCGAGCAATGCCCGGCTTTTTCGATCGTTAAAACGTGACAATTACTTAACTTCCGACAACTCCACGCCATCCATGCCTTGCGCCAATGACCGAGCATCGCCGCCTTGTGCCAATTTGATTTTCAGGCGGACTTCGTTGGTCGAATCGGCGTAACGCAGAGCGTCTTCATAAGAAATTTCGCCGGCCTGATAAAGCTCAAACAAGGCCTGGTCGAAGGTTTTCATGCCGAGGTTGGTAGATTCTTTCATCACCTCTTTAATCTTGTGAATTTCACCTTCGCGGATGTAATCCTGAATCAGCGGGGTACCAAGCAAAATTTCCATCGCCACACGGCGACCTTTGCCGTCCGGGGTGGGAATCAATTGTTGCGCAACAATACCTTTCAGGTTCAACGACAAGTCCATCAGCAACTGGCTACGACGATCCTCGGGGAAGAAGTTGATCATCCGGTCCAGTGCCTGGTTGGCGTTATTGGCATGCAGTGTGCAAAGCACCAAGTGACCTGTTTCAGCGAAGGCGACCGCATGGTCCATACCTTCGCGGGTACGGATTTCACCGATCATGATCACGTCTGGCGCTTGCCGCAGGGTATTTTTTAGTGCCATTTCCCAACTGTCGGTATCAATACCGACTTCACGCTGGGTGATGATGCAACCCTCGTGTTTGTGTACAAATTCAATAGGGTCTTCAATGGTGATGATATGACCAGACGAATTCATGTTGCGGTAGCCGATCATGGCGGCCAATGACGTCGATTTACCGGTACCGGTCGCACCTACAAACAAAATAATACCGCGCTTGGTCATCGCCAATGTTTTGATAACGGCGGGCAGACTTAATTCTTCGATGGTCGGAATGCGGGTTTCAATACGGCGCAATACCATGCCGACCTGATTACGCTGGTAGAAACAGCTAACGCGGAAACGACCAACGCCGGAAACACCGATAGCAAAATTACACTCATGGGTTTTTTCGAATTCTTCGCGCTGCGCCGGGCTCATTACGTTCAACACCAGGTCACGGCTTTGTTGCGGCGTGAGCGGGTTTTGGGTGATTGGCGAAAGCTTGCCATTTACCTTCATTGAAGGCGGCACGCCTGCGGTAATAAAAAGATCGGACGCTTTTTTATGCGCCATCAATTTAAGAAACGAGGTGAAATCAATGCTGCTCAT
>JAYUUM010000256.1:0-7254 GCA_043754555.1 Arenimonas sp.
CCCGAAACTTTTCGCTGTATTTATTCGGGCCTTACGGCCCTCCCACGAATCTAGGTGAGTTATTTCGGCGCAGTCACGCTTGGAATAATCAGGCGCTCACCGACACGTACATCGTCGTTGCGTTTGTTATTGGCCAGTAAAATCGTGCCCAAGGGCACGCCATGCCGGGTGGCAATCTGGCTAAGGGTTTCACCGCGGCTAACGACATAACGCATTCCGCGCGCATTATCGTCGTTACGCTCTTGCTGAGCAGCAAACCAGGTGCCCGGTGGTGCTTGTTCGGAGAAATAATCACGAATACCGCTGACCATTGCCGATGCGAGCTTTTCACGATGAGCTGGATCGGATAACTTGCGTTCTTCATTTGGATTGGTGATGAAGCCGGTTTCAATCAGCATTGAAGGCACATCGGGCGAGCGCAATACCACAAAGTTGGCATGTTCGACCTTGGGCTTGTGGGCTTTGCCGAGGTCTTTTAAGGAACCCAACACTTCATCGGCAACATCCTCCGAGACCCGCATGGTGGCGCTTTGCGATAAATCCAGCAAAACGGCAGCGAGGTTTTTGTCTTTCGCGTCAAGAGAAACGCCGCCGACCAAGTCAGCGGCGTTTTCCTTATCAGCTAACCAGCGTGCAGCTTGCGAGGAGGCACCTTTTAACGACAACACAAACACCGATGAACCATTGGCCTGACCATTTAATGCAGCGTCAGCGTGAATGGAAATAAACAAATCGGCCTGCGCTCTGCGCGCACGCATATAACGGTCTTGCAGGACAACGAAGCTGTCGCTATCACGCACTAAAAAAGCTTTCATGCCCGGTTCGGCATCGATTTGTTTTGCCAACTCGCGCGCGGTGGCCAAGGTAATATTTTTTTCGCGAACACCGGTCGGACCGATGGCGCCGGGATCTTTGCCGCCGTGACCGGCGTCAATCGCAATAATCAGTTCACGCTGACTGTTTCCAAAAACGCTTTGCACGGTTTTAGTCGCAGGAAAACGGGCAGAAGATTTATTTTCAATTTTAATGTCGGCCTGCTCGATTTCTTTAGTTTCGATAACAACAGGCTGCACTTGAACCTTGGATTCCAAAGTCAGCACATCTTTCATGGCAGCCTTGATATCGGCCACTTTGCTTTCAGAAATCTTGTTATCAGACACCTTGTTTTCAGTAAGCTTGATCTGTGTCGGGCTCTGACTCATCGCAAAATTCTGCGTAGTTTTTACGTTTGGGCTAATAAGCTCAATGACCAAACGGGTATTGGCGCCACTGCCCTCGATGCGCGATTTAGTTTGCACACTTTGGCTGAGGTCAAACACCACACGCAAAGTACCTGGCGATGGTTGACCGGTACGCACTTTGCTAATGACGCCATTGGCGCCCGGTAATTTAAAGCTACCCGAAGTGGCGGTGGCCGGTAAATCCAATACCAAACGCTCGGGATTACTCAGCGTAAAGACTTTGTAGCTGGATTTTTCAGTCAGGCTAAGCTCGGCTTGAGTTTGGCCGTCCATTGCAAGCAGTTTGAGATCCTGCAGTTGCGCAGCACTCGCACTAATCGGGGCAGCTAACAGAAGCAGGCCGACTTTCCAGAGATTTGGCGATGTGGCAGGAATGCGCATTGCAGGATTGAACCACCGCGCCAAGCAATTTGCAACAGTTTTTCCTTAAAAATCCGATACCTGGCCACTATTGTTCGCAAATCTTTAAGAAGAGGCTCTGAAACCCGCCATTTTACTGACACGGGCTAGCCAGGCGGCTCCTGTTTCGCTGTCAGAGCGCAAAACTGCGAGCCGGCCCTCGCCATGTGGTTCTAATTCAATCAGCAAATCGGCTTTGGGTAGCGCACCCTGCCCGCGTTCTGGCCATTCGATCAGCCAAAGAACAGTTTTTTCAGCCACTTCGTCCAGACCGAGAAAATCCAACTCGCCTGCCGCAGCAATTCGGTATAAATCCAGATGCGCGGCTTCGCCTTTAGTAATCGGATAACGCTCAATAAGCGTGTAGGTGGGGCTTTTGATCGGGCCGGTCACGCCTAAATCGCGCAATAAAGCGCGAGCCAAGGTAGATTTGCCCGCACCTATCTCGCCATACAAATAAATAACGCCAACGCTCGGTTTGGCCTGCGCCAATAACTGGCCCAGGCTTTCGGTCGCCTCTTGGTCGTCCAGGACTATTTTCATTGCGCAGATTTCATTCGGGATTAGCGAGTCTTCTGAGGTGCGGAAATAAATCCGAAGGTAGCAAGCCGCGCTCTCCGCCAATTTTAGCGGCTGCGTCGCCGGCGGCGCCATGCAATAAGGCCCCCAGACTGGCCGCATCGAAAAGGGATAATTTTTGCGCACACAAGGCAGCAATCACACCGGTGAGTACATCGCCCATGCCACCGGTTGCCATGCCAGGGTTGCCCGCATCAATAACGCGGGTCGTTTCGCCCGGCGCGCCGACTAGAGTACCTGCGCCCTTCAACACCACCACGCATTGGTATTTTTTTACCAACGCATCGATCGCTTCAAAACGATGCGACTGGATTTCCTGATTGGTCACGCCCAATAACCGCGCAGCTTCGCCGGGATGCGGGGTGAGAATGGCTTGCGGTAAGGCTTGCGGATTTTCTGCAAGCAAATTCAAAGCATCGGCATCCAGAATCAATGCTTTTTTCGATGCAATAGCACAATCAAACAAGGTATGACCCCACTCGTTTTGTCCCAGCCCGGGGCCAACCGCCAATACATCAGCCTTTTCGATCAAGGGCAATAAGGCCGCAGCATTTTCTACGGCGTGAGTCATTGCCTCAGGTCGTGCTGCTACCAAAGCAGACACGCCTTCAGTACGTGTTGCCACGCTGGCAAGGCCCGCACCGACACGCAAAGCCGCTTCTGCACATAAACGTACTGCGCCACCCATTCCGACTTCACCACCAACACAGAGCACGTGGCCATATTCACCTTTATGCGAGTTGGCGTGTCGTGGCGCCAAGCCTACCGACAAACAGGCCGGCGTCATTAAAAAAGCGGCGGGCGCTGAACTGCTTTGGACAATTTCGGACAAACCTAAATTATCGTGTTGAACCTTGCCGCAAAAATCGCGTGCCGAGCCGGTGTAAAGACCACGTTTTGCAGCAATAAAACTTAGCGTTCGAGTGGCATGAATACAAATTCCAATTGCAGTTCCGGCATCGGCATCGATGCCTGAGGGAACATCCAGCGCCAATACCGGCAAATGGCTAGCATTGATTCGTTCAATAAGCGCCTGGGCAACGCCTTCAGGCGGCCTTGATAGACCTATGCCATACAAAGCGTCGACCCATAGTTCAACCTCCGGCAATTGCCCGTCGAACGAATCGGTGCGTTCGCCTGAAGCGCGCCATTCGCTGTAAGCACGGCCTGCATCGGCAGTGCGCGGGCTACCACCGGGCAACATAATGACTTTGACTTTGATACCCGCCTGCCTGAGCAGACGCGCCAATAAATAGCCATCGCCACCGTTATTCCCCAGACCGCAGGCAATACCGACGGTGCCTACTTTCGGCCATCTTTTGTGAATCAGGATCATCGCCGCTGTGCTGGCGCGAGTCATCAATTCGTAACCAGGCGTACCGTAATCGCGAATAGCCATGCGATCCACGTTACGAACTTGTTCGGTGCGATATAAAGGAAGCGGAGAATTCATCGGTTGATTCTATACTTAGGCAATGCATGACTACACCCAGCTCGCAAACGACATCCGCCATTGGGGCCGAGATTTAGGCTTTGCCGATGTCGGGATAAGCGGCGTACAGCTTGGCGATGACGAACACCATCTCGATCAATGGCTCGCAGAAAATCAACACGGCGAAATGCACTACATGGCAGCTCACGGCAGCAAACGTGCGCGGCCTGCCGAATTAATTCCGGGCACCGTTCGAGTTATTTCGGTACGAATGGATTACGGCACAGGCGACGATGCCGGCGCCTGGCAGACCCTTAACGATCCAACGCAAGCTTATGTAGCACGTTACGCGCTCGGCCGCGATTACCACAAAGTATTGCGCGCACGTTTGCAAAAACTCAGTGATCGTATCCAATCCGAAATTTCGCCTCTGGGCTATCGGGTATTTGTCGATTCCGCGCCCGTGCTTGAACGAGCTTTGTCACGTAACGCCGGACTTGGCTGGATCGGAAAAAATACCTGTCTGATCAACAAGAATTCCGGTAGCTGGTTTTTTCTTGGCGAAATTTTTGTCGATATTCCTCTGCCGGAAGATACGCCAGCCGAAGCCCATTGTGGAACCTGCACACGCTGCATTGATATTTGTCCAACACAAGCAATTATTGCGCCCAATAAACTCGATGCACGGCGTTGTATTAGTTATCTGACAATTGAATTGAAAGGTTCGATTCCGGAAGAATTTCGTAAACCCATCGGCAACCGGATTTTCGGTTGCGATGATTGCCAATTAATTTGTCCCTGGAACAAATTTTCAAAAAAATATGATGAGCCTGATTTCCGCGTTCGCAATAATCTGGACGACGTTACCTTGCTCGATTTATTTGCCTGGACCGAAGCCGAGTTTTTGACTCGTACCGAAGGCTCGGCAATTCGTCGCACCGGTTATGAAGGCTGGCTGCGCAATATTGCCATTGCGCTCGGCAATGCGCCTTCTTCGCCGGAAATTATTGTCGCATTACGAGCGCGCTCCGAACATGAGTCCTACATAGTGCGTGAGCATGTTGCATGGGGCTTGAATCAACATACGTAGGAGGGCCCTTGGGCCCGACGGACTGTTCTGACGATTAAATTCTTTGTATGTAGGTCGCCCGGCCGGAAAAATGCTCCTGCATTTCCGGCACTCCCGCCATCGATGGCGGTCGCATTCGGCCCCCTACGAAATGACATATCGCGTTATCCTATCCACCTTTGACTGAACTACCGGGAACACCAGAATGATTATTCAACCGAAAACCCGCGGCTTTATTTGTACTACCACGCACCCAACCGGTTGTACTGCGCATGTCGCAGAACAAATCGCCGTGGTCAAGGCTAAGGGCAAAATTGAAAACGGTCCGAAAAAAGTTTTAGTGATCGGTGCTTCCACCGGCTATGGCCTGGCTTCGCGCATTACTGCCGCGTTTGGTTCGGATGCCGCCACCGTCGGTGTATTTCTTGAAAAACCGGCTTCCGAAAATAAACCGGGCTCGGCTGGTTGGTATAACTCGGCGGCGTTTGAAAAAGCCGCACATGCTGCGGGCTTGTATGCAAAAAGTATTAACGGCGATGCCTTCTCACATGAAATGCGCGCCAAGACCATCGAATTAATCAAACAGGATCTTGGCCAGGTCGATATGGTGGTGTATTCGCTCGCATCACCGGTGCGTCGCTTGCCTGATTCCGGCGAATTAATACGATCGGCACTAAAACCGATCGGTGAGGTTTATCAATCAACCGCCATCGATACGAGCAAAGATAAAATCATCCATTCGGAAGTCGAGCCTGCCAATGATCAGGAAATTGCCGACACCATTACCGTGATGGGCGGCGAAGATTGGGAATTATGGATGCAGGCATTACTGGATGCCGATGTATTGGCCGATGGCGTAAAAACATTGTCATACAGTTATATTGGCACTGAAATCACCTGGCCAATTTACTGGCATGGCGCACTCGGCAAAGCTAAAGAAGATATGGACCGTGCCGCCGCCGCACTACGCAATTTGCTCGCACCGCTGCATGGCAGTGCCAATGTTGCCGTGCTGAAAAGTGTCGTGACGCAAGCGTCCGCTGCCATTCCGGTTATGCCGTTGTATATTTCGATTTGCTTCAAGGTAATGAAAGACCAGAAGCTTCACGAAGGTACTATCGAACAAATTGACCGCATGTTCCGTACCCAAATCTACAGTTCCAATACCAGCCGCGACGATAGCCAACGCATCCGCATGGACGACTGGGAATTACGTGACGAAGTGCAAAATGCCGTGCAAGTTATTTGGCCGCAAGTCACTACCGAAAATCTATTCGAGTTGACTGATTATAAAAGTTACAAGGAAGAATTTCTCAAACTGTTCGGCTTCGGCTTGGCAGGCGTAGATTACGCTGCCGAGGTTGACTCCATCGTGCCATTTGAGCCTATAGCACTTCAAGCCTAGAAAAATATCATCAAGTACTGTTTGAAGCCTATACAATTATTCACAAGCATCACAATTAGTAAACCATCAGCACCACAGGGGATCCAAATGCCAACCAGTTATTTAATCATTGCAGCGATGGCTTTCGTTGCTTTCATCTTTCTAATCATGCTAGTCGCGCTCTTCCTTAGAAGGGTCGTGCCGACCAATGAAGTCCATATTATTCAATCGGGCAAGGCAACTGTTTCGTACGGCAAGGAACATGAAGCCGGCAATACCTATTACGAATGGCCTTCATGGCTGCCAAAAATTGGTATCGTCAAAATTGTATTGCCCGTGTCAGTATTTGATGGTGACCTCGAAGCTTACGAGGCCTATGACAAAGGCCGCCTGCCGTTTGTCGTGGACGTTAAAGCATTCTTCCGAATTTCCGATTCCAATTTAGCGGCACAGCGCGTCAGTTCATTCGACGAGTTACGTAGCCAGTTGCACGCTATTTTACAGGGTGCGGTGCGTACTATTTTGGCCTCGGCCGATATCGAAGAAATTATGCAGGGCCGCAGTCAGTTTGGTGAATCTTTCACGCGCGAAGTAGAAGCACAGTTGGTGAATTGGGGTGTCTCTACCGTTAAAAATATCGAGTTGATGGATATCCGGGACTCCATGGGATCGAATGTCATCAAGAACATCATGGAGAAGAAAAAATCCTTGATCGAAATGCAAAGTCGTATTGAAGTTGCTGAAAACATGAAGCGTGCGAGCATTGCCGAAATTGAAGCAAAGCGTGAAACCGATGTCCAGCTGCAAGACGCCCTGCAAAAAGTTGGTTCACGTACCGCTGAAAAAGATAAAGCTATCGGTATTGCTAACGAGCAGGCGCAACAAGCAATCAAGGAACAGGCAAAAATCACCACCGAAAAAGAATTGGAAATCACTAAAGTTTCCGAAGTGACGACTGCCAATATTGCAAAAGACGTGCAAATCGTCAAAGCCAATCAAGACAAAGAAACCGCCGCCATTAACAAAGACATGGCCGTCATTGAAGCCGCGCAGGAAAAAGAAACAACCATTTTGGTCGCCGAGGGTACCAAGGCAACTACCATTCTGGTGGCTGAAGGTAATCTGGAAAGCAAGAAGCGCGAATCCGAGG
>JAYUUM010000257.1:0-7133 GCA_043754555.1 Arenimonas sp.
CTCGGCTCTCGCACTACTGCCCTTTGCGATTTATCGATTTCTTATTGGTGAGCTTGCCATCGGCTTTATTGATGCCTTCTTAGTACTGGGCATCACGGCGACGGTGATTTACGCTTGGCGTAGCGGCAACACTCGGGGGCCCGGACTATTTATGGTCCTCATCGATACCACCGGCGCGATTGCAGGGGTCATGATCAATGGAGAGATCGGGCGAAATTGGATGGTCGCAGCACTACTTGCCAACTTTTTCCTGATTGACCGCCGACTTGCCTTCCTTGTCAGTGCACTCGCGCTGTTGGTATTGGCCATTCATGGCAAATCGTTTGCAACCATGCCGCAGATGCTCTCGTTTATCATCACCGCAACGCTGGTGAGCTTATTCGCATTCATCTTCGCCGCGCGAACCGAGACCCAGCGCCTCCAACTCGAAGTCCTAGCCACCCGCGACCCCTTGACTGGAGTTGATAATCGACGAGCGATGGAACGCGAACTACAGATGGCCGTCGAGGCCCATAAACGCAACCAGACAGCGTTTGGCCTGGTCATGCTGGATCTGGATCACTTTAAGCTCGTCAATGACAAGTATGGCCATGATGCCGGTGACCGCGTTTTGGTTGCCTTCGCGGACTTGCTTCAAAAATCCACCCGAAAAATAGATCGTCTGTACCGTTTTGGAGGCGAAGAATTCGTACTGCTGCTGCCTGGAACCGAGGTCGCCGGCCTTCATATAATGACCGCAAAATTACTGGGGAAAATTGCTGCAGAACTGCGTGGCCCTGCTGGCCCGGTGACTAGCTCTATAGGTGCGGCTACGCTGAGGCCTGATGAAGACTGGCACGATTGGTTGGCACGAGCTGATGCCGCCATGTATCGGGCCAAAAAAGGCGGTCGTAACCGCGTGGACATCGACAGTGTTGACCCAATATAAAGCGGTGCGGTCGGGAAGGTTTGACCCGTACCCTCTTGTCGAATATCTTGCTGAACAATGGTTTTTTCAACTCTCGCTCATGAGCAAGCGCACAAAGTAACACGATTTTTCAATCTGGGATTACCGAAGTTTTTCAAACGGGCAGTTCTGTCAACTTATAACAATCCTGAATCAGATTTTCGATGGCGCTATATCGCTTATCAGAAGAAGTTGCACTTGCATTCGCTTGCTCTTTTTTATTATCTATCGCGGATTTAATTGCAGTTGAAACCACAGCTGCAAAAAGTAGACTTACGGGCTAGTCACCGCACAATACACTGAGCAGCGTCTACAACAATACTTCCATCATGCGATAACCGGCATCTTGCATTCCCAGCGCTTCATACGTGCGCTGCGCGGTTTTATTATCGTGTTCAACATACAAACGCAAACCGCAAACGTCCGGTGCCTCCTCAGCCGATACCTTTACATGCTGATACAGGCTTTGGAAAACACCTTGTCTGCGATAATCGGGATGCACATAGACGCTTTGTATCCACCACCAATCGCCATTGCGCCAATCGCTCCACTCCGTCGTGAGCATTAATGTTCCGACAGGTGTGTCGCCCGACATCGCAATAAAATAACGCGCACGTTTCGCGTCGCTAATACCGGCCAGCACGCCTTTCAACACGGTATCGGCTTCCAGATGCTTATGCTCAGTTTCCAACGCCATGGCTTGTGCCCAGGCAGCTAAAAGTTCTGCGTCTTGCAACGTTGCAAGACGGATACAAAATTCAGGTTGGATCATTATTTTTTCCTGTACGAGATGTTCCCAGTTTTCTGGTCAATGTATTTCTGCCCAAGCCCAGTTTTTCAGCGGCCTGCTGTCGATGGCCGTCGGTAAAATCCAGTGCGGTTTCAAGCAAAACCTTGTCGAACTGTTCGCGCAACAATGCGTGAATATTTGGCTCGTTATGACTGAGTAATTGCAGAGTGCTGCGCGCTAACGCTTGCTGCCAGACATGTTGTGGTTCGATGCTTAATTCATTACTACGCAAGCAGGCTTTCAGATCTTTCAGGCTGATGCTTTCGTTTGGAGCTAGAGCTGCAAAGCGCCAGCAAAGATTTTCCAGCTCGCGCACATTGCCGGGCCAGTCGTGTTGTTCCATCCGCGCCAAGGCTTCGGGCTTGAAGTGTTTGCTTGGAGCATTCAATTGTGTGGCCGCTTGTTCGAGAAAGCGTTGTGCCAATGCAGGCACATCGGGTTTACGCTGGCGTAAAGGTGGCAACTGCAGACGCACTACGTCTAATCGATGCAATAAATCGGCGCGGAATTTTCCTTCTTTCACCAAAGTTTCCAGATCTTGATGCGTTGCTGCAATCACGCGCACATCGACTTTAATGAGTTCACGACCGCCGACACGAAAAAATTCACCTTCTGCCAACACGCGAAGTAACCGTGTTTGTAATGCGGCCGGCATATCGCCAATTTCATCAAGAAATAAAATTCCGCCATCGGCTTGTTCAAAGCGACCAATTTGTTTTTTGTGCGCACCGGTGAACGAACCGGCTTCATGGCCAAACAATTCCGACTCCAGCAATTCGGCGGGAATGGCTGCGGTATTCAAGGCAATAAATGGTTTTTTTGCGCGCGGCGATTCATTGTGTAAGGCCCGTGCGACGAGTTCTTTTCCGGTGCCTGTCTCACCGGTAATTAAAACCGATAGCGGTGCTTGTGCCAGTCGGCCGATTGCCCGAAATAATTCGCGCATAGCCGGTGTGCTACCAAGCAATTCGTTGCCGGTTTCATTTTGTTTCAGTTGGCTAGCTTGTTCTTTTTCCGGTAATGCGCGGGCAACCAGATTCACCGCTTCATCCAGATCGAAAGGTTTGGATAAAAATTCGTGTGCGCCACCTCGAAAGGCGCTCGCAGTCGAACTAATATCGGTATAGGCGGACATTACAATCACTGGAATATTTTCGTGACGCTTTTTTAGTTGCTCAAGAAAACTGAAACCACCGGTACCCGGCATTCTCACATCGGTGATCACCAACTGCGGCAATACTTCGGTATTTAAAGCCGACAAAGCGGTGTCGGCCGAATCGAAACCCAGCACCTGATAACCAGCGTCGCGTAACGCCTGACTCAACACAATGCGAACGCTGCGGTCATCATCGACCACCCACAACCGCGAATTATTCGTCATCGCTTTCCAATTCGTTTTCATTCACTGGCAACAGTAAAGTAAAAACGGTGTGCCCCGGCCGCGAGCGATAGCCCAATGATCCGCCGTGTTCGCGTGCAACTTGCTGCGCCATCGCTAAACCCAGTCCGGTACCTTCGGCGCGACCACTCACCAAAGGCAGGAAAATTTGTTCGGCTAAATCTTCCGGAACTCCACGGCCGTTATCGGAAATTTCGACACGCAGACTTAACCGGTGCGCGGTATCGCCAATCAGCACATGATGTTCGGCACGTGTTTTCAAACCCACTTGTGAGGCGCCCGACTGCAATGCGTTACGTACAAGATTCCAGATCGCCTGTGTCAAACGATCGGCGTCGGCATATAACTCCGGCAAACTCGGATCATAATCACGCACCAACTTTACCGCCCAACCGGCATCGCTGTCGGCCAATTGCAAAACACGTTCAAGCACCGCATGAATGTTGGCAGCGCCAAATTCCCTCGGTGGCGCCGGGTTTAGCAAGCGCTCGACCAAGACCGCGAGACGTTCAACTTCGGTACCGATTAATTCGATCAGTTCTTTTGAATCCTGATCATCCACGCGCCGCAACAGTAATTGTGTCGCGCCTTTCATGCCTGCCAAAGGATTACGTATTTCATGCGCCAGACCTTTTAATGCCGCCGATAATGCGGCAGGAAGAATCTTGGCCGGATCTTCACCTAAAAATTCTTCGGTCGGATGCGCTTCAAGCCGGACTTCTCCGTTTTCCAACCGGGTCAACCATAGCTCGGCAAAATGTTCATTGGCGCCTGGAAATGCCAAACGTGCCCGATGCACGCGCAGGGTATGACCGATATCGGGCAGGCGTTGAAAGACTTCCGACAACCGGCCCAATTCGACATCTAATTCGGACAAAGGCATTGCCTGTAAACGTCGAACACTGACGCCCAGCCAACTGGCAAAAGCCTGATTACAGGTCTGTACTGCTCCGGCGGTCGACAGCCAAGCAACAGGCGTAGCAAGGCTTTCAACACTAATATTAGCGGGGTCTGACATTGCACCATGATAGTGCAAAGCACGCGATCAGCAAACGTTTTTTACGATCGATTTATGTGCCCGACAGCTATTGCGTTCGACCCATTACAAAACTGAAAGTCAGCAGCAACGTCCACCGGTACCGCGATAACGTGCGTTCTGGCGTTCGGTAAAAAATTCGGAATACGTCATCGGTGTACGTTCTGGATGATGCTCGCGGCAGTGGTTTAGATAGGTATCATAATCGGGCACACCAATCACACTGCGTGCCGTTTGTTTGGCGCGTTTCCACAAGCGCGATGCAAATTCAGGCAGCCACATACGGCGCCTCCTGTGCAGTAATTTCACGGGATTTACGGGCTTTCAATGCCGCCCGCAAGCCCAGGACCAGCAGCGAAACAACCAGCGCCATTAGAATCACTGTGAGTGTTGCGTTGACGTAATCGTTTCGCAATACCTGATGCATTTCAGCCAGCGACTTGGCCGGCGCCAGCACGGTACCGGCGTCGATGGCATCGGAGAACTTGCGGGCATGTGCGAGAAATCCGATTCGCACATCATCATGGAACAACTTCATCCAACCTGTCGTCAGCGTGCAAATCACCAGCCAGATCATCGGTAATAAAGGGACCCAAATGTAGCGCTCACGTTTCATCTTCACTAGACAGACAGTGGCGAACGTAAGCGCGATCGCAGCCAGCATCTGATTGGCCATGCCAAATAAGGGCCATAGTGTATTGATGCCGCCCAGTGGATCCACTACGCCTTGATAAAGAAAATAGCCCCAGGCCGATACGCACAAAGCCGTCGCGAAAATATTGGCGAGCCAGGAATCAGTGCGCTTCATCGGAGCCCAAACGCTACCGGCCAGATCCTGGATCAAGAAACGTCCGATGCGTGTACCGGCATCGACAGTGGTGAGAATGAATAAGGCCTCGAACAATATGGCGTAGTGATACCAGAAGGCGAGCATGCCCGGTCCGGTAATAATCTTGTCGAGAATTTGCGCCATGCCAACAGCGAGCGTTGGTGCACCACCGGTACGTGAAAGAATGGTTGTTTCGCCGATTTCATTGGCTGTTTGCGTAAGCATTTCCGGTGTAATCAAGAAGCCCCATTGGCTGATAGCCGCAGCGGCTTGATGCACATCATTGCCAATCAGTGCGACGGGCGAATTCATTGCGAAATAAATACCGGGCTGCAACGCACAGGCGGCAATTAAAGCCATGACCGCCACGAAACATTCCATCAACATTGCGCCATAGCCAATCATGCGGGCATCGCGTTCATTGGCCATCAATTTCGGCGTGGTGCCGGAAGACACCAAAGAATGCCAACCTGAAACTGCACCACAGGCGATGGTAATAAACAGGAAGGGAAACAGACTGCCACCAAATACCGGACCGCTGCCATCGATAAATTTCGTGATGGCGGGCATTTGCAATTGCGGCATTGCAACGATGACCGCGACCGCCAATAACAGCACCGTACCGATTTTCAGAAACGTACTTAAATAATCACGCGGTGCCAGCAGTAACCATACCGGCAGCACTGAAGCAAAAAAACCGTAGCCGATAATCATCCAGGCCAGTGCTTTGCCATCAAAAGTAAACAGCGGGGCCCAATCCGGATTATTGGCAACTATGCCGCCGAAGTGAATCGACAAGAGCAGCAACACTAGACCCAGAAGCGACACTTCCAGCACGCGACCGGGCCGAAAATATCGCATATAGACCCCCATCAGCAAGGCAATTGGAATTGTCATCGCCACCGTGAAGGTTCCCCAGGGACTGATCGCCAGTGCTTTCACAACCACCAACGCCAACACGGCCAGCAGGATCATCATGATCATCAGAATGCCGATGAGGGTGATCGTACCGGCGGCGGGGCCGATTTCACTGCGAATCATTTCACCCAGCGAACTGCCGTCGCGACGCAATGAAAAAAACAGCAACATGAAGTCCTGTACCGCACCCGCTAAAATAACGCCGAACAATAACCATAATAATCCGGGCAAATAACCCATCTGCGCGGCAAGCACCGGGCCGACTAGCGGCCCAGCACCGGCAATGGCTGCGAAGTGATGGCCAAATACTACCCAACGATCGGTCGGTACATAATCGAGACCGTCGTTGCGCAAAACGGCAGGCGTTGCCCGGTTGCCATCGAGTCCCAGCACCTTGTCGGCAATGTAGCGACTGTAAAAACGGTAACCGATCATTTGAATGGCGACCGTGGCACCCACCACCCACGCTGCGTTAATAGTCTCGCCGCGATGCAAGCCAAGAACCGCAAGACAAGCGGCGGCGAATGCCGCCATCGCAAACCAGAAAACTTTCTTGAAAAGAGTGCTCATAACCGACCGATACAACATTGGGAGCTGGTAGATTACGACAGAATGATCACCCTAGGCGACCAGGCATTCACGGCTTGAGTAAGTTAAAAAGAATCTTGCTGTCTTCCGAATCCAGGCCGTCGGTTTCAATGCCGCGATAATGCCGATGAAAAGCCTTCACGGCAGCCGGCAAGTTAGCGGTGTCATAGCCAAGGGCTTTTAAGGCTAAAATTGCATCGAAATTTTGCGGCGCTTCGGCCAGATTATCGTCATACCACTGACCGAAACCGGCTTGGGCTAAACGCTGCCAAGGAAAGTGACGGCTAGGATCGCTTTTGCGACTGGGGGCAAGATCAGCATGCCCAATAATGGCGTCACGAGGAATATTAAAACGCTTACAAAGATCGTCCAGCAAGCGAATGAGCGACACGATTTGCCGTTCTTCAAACGGCTCACTGCCGTTGTTGTCGAGCTCTATGCCAATCGAAACCGAATTGATGTCGGTAATGCCCTGCCAACTACCCACACCGGCATGCCATGCACGCTGATTGTCTTCAACCAATTGATACAGCTTGCCATTATTGGCGATCAAATAATGTGCGCTTACGCGACCGTGGGCATTTTGCGAGTGCAGTACCTTCAAGGCAGCTTCTGCACTTTCCATCT
>JAYUUM010000258.1:0-7091 GCA_043754555.1 Arenimonas sp.
TTCGAAATAAGACTCGGAAAATTGAACAGCCAGTCCGAAATTATCGAACCCAATTTCCCTGCTATAAACTGAAAGCTTCGACATCAGTTCCTTTACTGAGCTGGTCGTTGACACTTCTTCAATTCGAGACCAATTAATCATAAGTGAATACCTCAATATCGGTTCATAGCACGCAGGCACACATCGACGAAGAAACGAACAATCACGGACTTGGTGCATATAACGCATTCAACATCTCATAAACTTTAATGCTGGGAAAGGTAGCTTGCGACGAGCTACGAATAACAAAGGCTGAGTTACGATTACTATTGAAAATAATGGCGACTTACGACTCTGCTTATGACATTCACAAGCTTACTAAACCCCTGAACAACCGCACACTTAATCACTTTTCGCATGTATCTCAATGCTAACGTTATTAAATTGAGATGCTTCCTATTGAGAGAGGCAAGTTAAACTTTTTCTAGTAATGACTAGAGGTCTTTCTTGAATATAGCATCTGCGAAGGCGATGGCATCTACGCGTCCCTCTTTTGTTACGAAAGAGATGAAATCCCCGGAGTTGGGCGAAAACTCGATGCGGAAATGATCTGCCTTATCATACCCAGTGGCGACTGCTGCCAATTTCCCCCAACGGATGAGCGGTTTTTTTTCATCGTTCAACTCGATTGTCATCTGTCCTAACAGGCCGTTCGAGTAGGTTCCGACATAAGCCTCGAGAGGTTGAGATAGATGCCAAGCGCGCGCTTGAATCACGCCTCTTTGTTTCGCCGTCGCCAGCTGTAATTCTTTTGCCTGTATCAGTAGTTCATCAAACCGCCCCGACATTTTCGCCGATATACCGGGTTCGTCCAGCAGAACGCCATAAGCATTGTCGGCAATTAGGTTGGTCAGTCTGGCGCTCAGGGCATCCTCATTGTTCAGCACAACCAGGCCAATGTTTTGCTCGGGAATGAAGGAAAGGTGGGCATGAAACCCCGAGAAGCTTCCGAAGTGGTGGAGCATGGTTTTCCCCTTGTACTCACCCGTATACCAACCCCATGCATAGCCAGTGCGCTTGAAGTCCAGATAGCGACCATCCACTTTGACTTGAGGGACGTGGGATTGAGTGATGACAGATTTAGGGAACACCTGCTTGCCGGCATACCTTCCCTCGTCAAGCTGGGCGATCAGGAATTTCGCAAGATCAGGTGCCGTAGAAATAAGGCCGCCTGCCGCCTGCATGGTGGCATCTGACTTACTAAGATAAAGCGGGGTGCTAGCAAAAGCACTGGCAAACGAATACGGCTTGGCCAACGGCCATCTTTTTTCTTCTGCTTTGCTGATGTAGGCAGACGTCCGCCTCATAGCTAAGGGCTTGAAGATAGCCTTATCCAGCTGATCTTGCCAAGGCGTCGCCATCTTCTGATCTAGCCATACGCTTACGACGTTGTAGCCAACATTGGTATATCTAAAAGCTCCCAATTTGGTTTCGCGATCTGGGTAAGACGCCGCTATCAACGCGCGACGCGATTGCGCATCGTGTACACCGCTGAATGCGGTGGCCCATACCAATGGCTGATTGTCGATGCCGGAGGAATGCACAAGCAGGTCCTTCGCGGTGACGGATGCTGCGTCAATGCCTTTGAAATGAAACTCGGGAAACATCTCTTGCAACGAAGTCCGTGTCTCGAGTCGTCCATCATTCGCCTTCAGCAGCACGTTCAATGCGGTGAAGGGCTTCGTCGTCGATGCTATGTAAAAGGAAGTATCACGCGTAATCGGCTTTTTGCCATCGATGTCCGAGAAACCGAAGTAGCCCTCGTAGACAATTTTGCCATCTTTTACGATGGCAACTGCCGTGCCAGCTGGGTGCGCTGTTTTATCCTTCGTACTTTGGATGAAACTCGCAAGCTCATCGAAATTTTGTGCGGACGCGGCGGTAGCTGAGTATGACATTACCGCCATGACGACCATCGTTGCTGTTACGAAATTTTTCATGTTGTTCTTTAGTTTTTAATGACTGAACAGCGCATTGGTGCGGTGCTGTGAGTGTGCAAAGCGTGCTGTACGCTCGAACGCTTGTCCTGGACTGTTTTTTTGAATGGCTTGCAGATAGTTTTAATGCAGTACAAGTAGGGGCCTCCGCTTGTGATGCAGTGCAAGAAAGCTATTTCAGCTTCCGCTCCAACAAGTAAAAGGCGAAATTGCCCAGCCCGGTGGCACCCAACAATACGGCAATGGCTCCCGGTGTGACTTCGCTCCACCCAACGAGTGCAACCACTCCGAAGCCTAGGGCTAACGCCAAAAGCACGCTGCCCCATTGCAAGGACGCGAGGCGGCGGCGGGACGCTTCGCCGTCAAAAAGCGAACGCAGCAATTCTTCCGAGCCGTGGGATTCGACGATTCGTCGGCGCGTATAGGCGTCGATGACAGCCTTGATGGTATAGGTGAGACAGATGAACAGGGTAATTGGGATGATAAGATTGAGATCCATATCGATAAGCTGCCATGGTTGAGGTTAGTAACAGTAGATACAGGCAGCGTCTGTTCGGTTGCAGAAGAAAGTTTTGCAACCGATAGCGCGTCTGATGTATCACTGTGTTCTATGTCTGGCCCAACACCCCGTCACGAAGATATTCTGCACGCCGATAGGAAGCTAGTGGATGCAGTGCTCGGCGGTGAACTCGGTGCATTCGAGCAACTAGTGCGAAAATACCAAGATCTGTGCTGGCACGTGGTGGATCGCATGGTGCGTCACCCCGAAGACACGCGTGAATTGTGTCAGGATGCGTTCCTGCGCGTGCACCAGATGCTGCATCAGTATCGTGGCGATAGTGCATTGAAGTCGTGGATAGCGCAGGTGGCCTACTCCGTGGCAAAGAGACATCTTGAGCGCAAGCGCATCCCCTTGGCTGATGCGGCAGACGGCGAAGATGGTCTTTCCCCAGCAGAATCGGTCAGCGACGGCTTCGATCTTGAAACGGAAACATCTGACAATGAAATCACCGCGCACCTGCTAGTTGCCATCGATAAATTGCCGCCATTGCAGCGCACACTGTTAACGCTATATCACTTGGAAGAAATGCAAATCACCGAGATTACGCAAATAACGGGCATAGCAGCGGGCACCATCAAGAGCCACCTGTTTCGAAGCCGAAAGCAACTGCGTGACTTATTGGGGTCACGATTGGGAGTAATAAGATGAGTATCGCCCGAGAGTCATCAATCGACGAGCGCGAATGGCAGGCACAAGAAAGTGGCATGGGTGCACTTCCTCACGATAACGTGTTGGACCCGCTTGAAGAGCAGTATCGTATAGTTGCAAGGGCACTGGAATTCAAACCGCGAAGTCAAGTGCCGGACGATTTTGCCAGCGAAGTCGCACAACTTGTGATCACTCGCAGCATTTCGAAACTAGAGCGTGAACGTGTTCTGTTCCAGTTATTTCTCATTGCTTTATCCATTTTGTTGCTCATTGTCGTCGCGCTATACGCAGGGCGATGGTGGCAGTCACTCCATCCGGCATTTAGTAATCGTGATATTGGCTGGTTTTTAGCAAGCCTGAGTTGCTTGGCAGCATCCTGGGCATTCGCACGGCTACAGCTACACTTCGTCAGGGATAGTGATAGCGCGGGAGTGGCAAGTTGAGCTCCTTGAATAAATTCAAAATCACGTCAGATGGCATATTACTGAGTGCTCTGTAGACTCTATTGTGTACAGACCCCAACCGTTTCTGAGAAAAAGGCGTCAGAGCAGCCCACCCAATAAGGCCATATCTGCCGACGTTTCGTTAAAGATTTCTCTCTAAACATGTCCATATTTCGCTCTTCATATCGCGGAACCCACCGCCGAGGCATTGGTGCATTAGAAATGCATCCTATGATTTTTATTCGCCAATTACGTGCCCTGCCGCCCTGCCGCCTTGCCGAAAGGCCTGTCAAATGCAGGAGCACAGCCGGCTTTGTACTTAGCAACACAGGACCGCAGGGCGCAATGCGCTCCACCATTCGCCAATACCTGCTGTACTGCATAAACCCATGCGACCCGATGCTATAAAATTTGCTCAGCGCTTCAACCGATTAATATCATGGCAGACAAAAACGCTGATTACCTGCGACTATTACTCGGCGTAATATTTATCGGTGTGGTACTTATTAGGCGCAATGGTGGAGCGGATTGTGCCCTACGGCTCTAAGGCTCTAACCCTCCTTATGGCCTTTTTTTGTGCTGCAGCCACAGTCTGACTTAGAAGGTGTCCGGTTGCCTGCCCCGTCACCGTTGTACAAATTAATCGTTAGAACGATTCCGATCACGAGCATTCCAACCTGTAGGTTGGATGCAGACCACGGAGGAGAAAAAAATGCGGCAATTTAGTGTCCAGCAATCAGGCAAGCGCGCATTGATTTATGCGGATGCAGATACGAATACACAACTTGCAGTATTCATCCATGGATTTAATGGTGGCTTCCTGAATACCTGGGGAGAGTTTTCCAATCTTCTTTACACCTATGCTGATAGTGACCCAGTGCTAAAGAACTGGGACTATTTGTTTATCGGCTACCGTACACTCGGCATCTATGGAATCCCATCGTTTTCTCACATAGCCGGCCTGATCCGAACTCAGATAGACAACGCGCTGGGCGGTGTAATGGCCCAGCGCGTTGGGGCACCCTATAGCCGTGTTGCATTGCTCGGGCACTCGCTTGGCACATTGGGAATTCGCCATCTTGTTGCATCGCAAACTGATTGCCCTCCAAACACATTCCGCAGCATTCGGAAAATCGGGCTTATGGGCTCCCCTTTGAATGGCGCAGGCTTGGCCCATTTGGGGCAATGGGTAGCACCGATCGGCTCATCACTACGCCCCAACAGCCCCGAGATCACCAGTCTATTTCAAGCAGCTCAATCCGCATGGAATCAACGTCCATGGCCACCTGCGCGAGTGGTGCTCGCCACCGAGGACGGTGTAGTTGGCAACCAGGTCAAAGTATGGTCGGGCGACGAGCAACAAATTGATTACTTGCCGACAAGTCATTCGGCAATTTGCAAGCCAGTCGATTTTCAGGACGACCCTGTTGTATTTTTGCGGAAGGTACTTCAATGACCACACAGAATGAGGATGTCGAACGTCTGATCGAGATATTAGAAATGCCCGCGATGATGGAGGCAGAATATGCTCGTTCAATTCTCGAATCCGCCAGTCCGCCCAGCGACGATGAGTTGGCTACAATGCTGCGCGCACATTGGCATGAGTCAATTACCGAACAAAAAGAGATTCGTTTCAGGGATTCATTTGACTCTGCATTAAAGATCTATCAATACGTAGACCTGGCAATTGCCTGCGGCTACATAAAACTTGGTGGCGAAACCACAGATATCATCAAGAATGGCCTTGAGCCACTGGTTAGCCGGCCAGCAGCAAGGGAATACCTCGGCTTCTACGATTACGATGACGTTGCAAGGCTCGGGCATTACATTGGCTTCTTGCCTTCATCGGAAACGATCGATGCATTACCTAAACATTTCGATTGCCCCATGCGGTTCGCAGCCTACTTTGACGTGATGCTTACGCATGATGAAGTCGGTGCAGTCTATGCAATTCTTGACCGCATGGATGACTACCTCATCAAAGATATTGAAACGCACGAAGATCAATGGAACTTCCTGGAAATCGGCGCATATCGAAAGCATAGCTATGCCGCACTAAAGGACCCTATGGAAAAACGTACCATCGGTCTTGTGAATTTCGTTATGGATTACGGCGACTTCTTTAAACCCTTAAATAAAATAGAACGACGAGTCTTCGTAATGCCTATCCGTTACTGGCTTTGCAAATTGTTCGGATATGATCGAAATGACGATGGCCGCTGGGAACAAGATGACGACCAGAATTGGGCCGATAAAGGTGTTGTTGGAGAATGGGTATTCTCGAAATACTTTCAAGGCGAAGTCACCCCTGAACGGTATCTAGACTCATTAAGTGTGTTGAAGCAAGTGTTGCTAGACTCGATCTCTACGCGCAAGAATTCCGGCTTCCTGTCAGACTCGGCCACGTAGATTAATTGGGTGCGCATATCGCACATCTTGCCGGATGTGTCACACAGGGCGAACACAACCAACAAATTGCCAGGAAAAGCGGTCAGAGCACCTTAGGGCGCAATGCGCTCCACCATTGCGCCAAACCTGCTGTACCGCATAAACCCATGCAACCCGATGCTACAAAATCTGCCCGGCGTCCCAACCGATCAATATCATGGCAGACAAAAACGCTGATTACCTGCGACTATTACTCGGCGTAATATTTATCGGTGTGGTACTTATTAGGCGTAATTGTGAAGCGCATTGCGCCCTACGGCTCTAAGGTTCCCTTTATTGCGTAGTTAGGCAAGCGCGCCAAGACTGGATTGAAAATTCTGAAACAAATTCATGGAGATTCATCTTCCGAGAATTTTTCAGTTACTTTCCAGAGAAAATCCTTTAAATCATTGTAGTGTTTAACGTACTCCGTACTACGCTCAAATGCCGCATAACATATATTCCTTGCATCACTGACATCCGTCGCAATCCCAAGATTACACATTTCTTGAAATAGCATGTGATGCTGCGTATGAATTAATGCAGCTGCAAGTGGGGGGTTAGGGCTTTCGCCGAGATAGGCTCTAATCAAGAAACGTTCAGGAGCTTCGTAAGGATAGATAAAGGCTACCGGTTCCTCTGGGTTCTCGAAGTAGTGTGAATAGCCCTCAGTTTCCTTGTGATTGCCATCAAATACTGCGCAGCAGCCAACTTTGTTTCTATATTGTGAAAAGTTTCGCTTGTGTCGAAGATAATCAGTTCTTACATCGTTTGCTGCGCCACTGGTAATTGTATTTACTAGCCTATCGTAGTGCGGTTTCGTGGATGAGATTTTGGTTAATACTTTACCGATTAAAAATTTAGCAAGATCATCCTCGCAGTATGCTCGGAAAAGAGGATGACCAATTGCATCCATCTTTGAACGTGCCGCTTGCTGAGAGACTTTCTTGATTGTACGAAGTGAACCGTCTAGCTTGCGTTCAATAAATCTTCTGGATTCAGGAGGGAGTGCGGAAATAAGAGTGCCGGAATGAG
>JAYUUM010000259.1:0-7087 GCA_043754555.1 Arenimonas sp.
CCTAGCTTGGGTGTGGCAAGGGTAGCTAACCATCGCCACGAGAGAGATACAAGGTCGGGCCCCGGCCCGACATCTCCCACGACGTCGTCGATACATCAGGCGAGCAAGAGGTATTTCTTTTTCGCTTTTTTGTGTTGAATGAATCGCTTTCGATGATTGCACACAGTAAGTGCGTTCAGAACTTTTGCGAAAGTAGGAGGCCGCTTGCGACCCTGCAAGAATTATGCCGTCAGAAAATCCAGAATAATGTCTGCTACCTCATCGGCTTTTTCCATATGCAGATGATGCCCACCGGCAATGACTGCCAGTTGTCCATTTTTTAATTCAGCAAGACGAGCGGCGCGTTGTTGCGCGGTGAAATAAATCGGTGCGGGATCGGCGGCGATCACTAAAGTTTGCGCTTCGATAGCGCGTATCCAGCTGCGAATAAAACTTTCATCGGTACGTACATGGGTTGGCAACATCATGCGTGGGTCGCTACGCCAGACATAACCGCCACTGACTGCCTGTAAATTTCTTTGCACAATCAGTCTGGCGGCATCAGGCGACATATTGCTGGCAGCAAGTCGAGCTTTAACCGCAGTTTCCAGGTCGGGAATAATTCGTGCGACTTTTTCATTGGCCAGATAACGTCTTGCTGCGACCGCTTGTCGTAATCGTTGTCCGGCTTCTTCTGCGATACCAGCTATCGGTCCGAGGGCTTCGATTAACAAGAGCTTATTGATCCGCTCCGGTGCCGAAGCCGCAACGATAGTAGCAATCGCGCCGCCCATCGAATGGCCGAGTAAATGCGTTTGCTGCCAGTCAAGCGAATCCAATACGTCCAACACATCATGAATCCAATCGACAAACACGTAATCGTAACCGGTCATGCGATGCTGCGAGCCGCCGTGGCCTGGCATATCCAGTGCCACCACATTATATTTATCAAGCAAGGGCATTAGCGGAATAAAGCTGGCCGCATTGTCGAGCCAACCATGCAGGCACAGAATTTTTTGGCCATCGGGATTGCCGCTTTGTAATGCGGTGACAATGCCGCGTGCCGTGTTGAGTGAAATTTCCTGCATTGATTGCCTCTCGTAAAGTAACTCGTAAACACCGTCAGTGGTGAGGCGGGCGTCGAGAACAAAGTTCGATAGAGCGTCTTGAACCAACGATGTGGCTCTCAGGGCTAACGGTAAATTGGTTCTAGCTACTCCATCCCTGGCAATGACGCTTGATCAAATGTGCCAGTGCACATGCATGGCCGGGGGAATCATTCAGCGCTGCAATATAGCGAAGCTTGTCACCTCCGGCTTTATTGAATACTTCCTGATTTTCTACCTTGATTTCTTCCAGCGTCTCCAGACAATCGACGGCAAAGCCTGGACAAATAATATCGATAGTTTTGACGCCCTGCTTGCCCAAGGCTTCCAAAGTCTTGTCTGTGGCAGGCATTAGCCATGGCTCACGGCCAAAGCGTGATTGATAGGTCAACATCCATTGGTCTTCATTCAATCCGAGACGACCCGCTATTTTTTTAGCACTGGCTTCGCATTGCGCTGCATACGGATCGCCATCGCGAATAAAGCGCTGTGGCAAACCGTGAAATGAAAACAGTATTTTTTCGGCCCGCGCATGCAGGTCCCAATGATTTTCGATACTGGCTTCAATCGCATCGAGCCATTCGCTGTTGTCGTGATAATCATTGATCAAACGCAATTCCGGTATCACGCGCCAGTTTTGCAATTCTTTCATGACTGCATCATGGCTTGAAGCCGTGGTACTGGCCGAATATTGTGGATACAAGGGCAATACGACAAGCCGCGTCATACCGCGCGCCTGCGCTTCACGCAACACCGAAGTTACCGACGGGTTTCCGTAACGCATAGCCAGTTGCACATCGTAATCAGGGCATTGCGCTTGCACGGCATCACGTAATTTTTTGCTCAATGCCAGTAAAGGCGAACCATCATCACGCCAAACACTGGCATATTTTTTTGCCACAATGCCGGAGCGAATAGGCAAAATCACGAAATGTAAAATAGCGCACCACAGCCAACGTGTTAAATCGACCACGCGATAATCATGCAAGAACTCGGCAAGATAACGGCGCACTGCGCTGGCGGTCGGTGCATCGGGAGTGCCCAGGTTAACCAACAGCACAGTTGTGCGTGGTTGATTGGTGATAGT
The DNA here is from genome assembly GCA_043754555.1 of Arenimonas sp. Classification (GTDB taxonomy): domain Bacteria; phylum Pseudomonadota; class Gammaproteobacteria; order Xanthomonadales; family Xanthomonadaceae; genus Arenimonas. The sequence goes on from JAYUUM010000259.1 coordinate 2,173, forward strand.
CGTCGTGGCGGTCGTTGTCGGGTTAAAAAAACGTGAGCTCATGGAACTATCCTTGTTGGCTATGCACAAAATAACATTTCGCGAATGAAGATGAACTCATCTCTTATTCATTGGTTTACGCCATAATGTCCAAAATTCCGAGGAGAAGCCCATGCGCCGCCATTTCACCCTGTTGTTTACACTGTTTTTATTGCTGCCATTAAGTACATTTGCAGGACAAAAAGAAGATAAGCGCGCCAATGATGCCAGCCGTGTTCTAAGCGAAATTTTGCGTATCCCCGAAGACTCCATTCCCAGCAAGTTATTGAACGAAGCACAAGCAATTGCCGTTATCCCAGACGTAGTCAAAGCCGGTTTTGTGGTCGGTGGCCGTCGTGGCAAAGGTATGATTGCGGTACGCGGCACCGATGGCACCTGGTCGAATCCGAGCTTCATGATTTTGACCGGAGGCAGCATTGGTTTTCAGGCCGGCGTGCAGTCGGCTGACGTGGTTCTGGTCTTTAGAAATGGTCGTGGCGTCGACTCGATCGTCAATGGCAAATTCACTTTAGGCGGTGACGCCAGCGTAGCTGCAGGCCCAGTCGGCCGTAGCGCACAAGCTTCGACCGACGAGCAACTGAAAGCCGAAATTTACAGCTATTCCCGCGCGCGCGGGCTGTTCGCCGGTATTTCGCTTGATGGAGCGGTGATGCAAATCGACAAAAAAGCCAATGCTGCCGTGTATGGTCGTGACGCTACTTCGCGCATGATTCTTGAAGGTCGTGCCGAAAAGCCATCAGATGCAGTCGTTGGTTTCCGCGACAAGCTGGAAGAAAGCACCGCCAAAGCCGCCGATTCTGTTAATGCCGCCAAATAAGCTATTCTTAGCCATCGCATAGGAGAACGGTCATGGGCTTAGGCTGGAAAGAATTATTGATTATCTTGGTGATCGTGTTACTGATTTTCGGCACCAAGAAACTTACTAACATCGGAAAAGATTTGGGTGGCGCGGTGGGTAATTTCAAAAAAGGCCTGAAAGACGGCAACGAAGACGCCGAGAAACTCAATAACGACAACAAAGACCAGGATCAGGCTCCCAAGGCCTGATTCTTTCATGAGTAGGCTCAATGCCTTAGGCCACCACGATGTTTGATATTGGCCTCAGCGAAATTATGATTATCGCCATCGTGGCCCTCGTTGTTTTGGGCCCCGAGCGCTTGCCCAAAGCAGCCCGGCTGGCCGGGTTCTGGGTTCGAAAAGCACGCGCGCAGTGGTACACCGTGAAGGCCGAATTAGAAAGCGAAATGGCCGATGAAGAGTTGAAGAACAGCTTGAAAGAATCGATGGCCGATCTACAGCAAACCCTCAATGCCCACCAAGAAAGTTTGCAGCATGAAATGCAGGCACTAGACAACGATTTGTTGGCAGACAATGAAACTAAATTGCCTATGGATGTCGATGCAGAGGCCGACACAAATGCCGACAACAATTCTGAAAATACACCGCGACCATGACCGAAGCCCGGCCCGTTGGTGAAGAAAGTTTAATGAGCCATTTGCTCGAGTTACGCTCGCGCTTGGTCAAAGCCTTATTAACTTTAGCGATTGTTTTCATTGCACTCATTCCGTTTGCCAACGATATTTATTCGCTACTGGCCAAGCCTTTGCTGGATGATTTGCATGGCGGCCAATTGATCGCCACCGCGCCCCTTGGTGCATTCACGGTGCCATTAAAATGTGCATTTTTCGCCGCGATGATGATTTCGGTACCCATGATTCTTTACCAGCTTTGGGCTTTTGTAGCGCCGGGCCTGTACAAAAATGAAAAACGCCTCGCACGTCCTTTATTAGTAGTGGCGACATTATTGTTTTATGCTGGCTGCGCGTTTATCTACTTCGGTTTGTTGCCGGTCATATTTGGGTATTTATTTAGTATCACACCCGAAGGCGTCGTAATGATGCCCGACATCGGAGAATATCTGGATTTTGTGCTGGTGATGTTTCTAGCCGGCGGCGTGAGCTTTGAAGTACCGATCGCGGTCATTATTTCAGTGCTACTCGGCTGGGTAAAACCGGCACAACTCAGCGAATGGCGCGGCTATGTAATTGTCGCAATTTTTATTATTGCCGCCATCATTACCCCGCCCGATGGATTGTCGCAATTAATGCTGGCAGTTCCGATGTGCCTGCTTTATGAAATGGGGATTATTGCGTCTCGACTATTGGTCCGAAATCGCAAAATAGATTTGTCCGCAAGGTCCTGAGCGACAAATGAATTACACCTCATCACCGGCTGGTTTTTGGAAGCGCTATGTCGCTTACTTTATCGATATTGTGATTTTGTATATTGCCGTTGAAATTCTATCAACCATCTATTTTTCATTTCAGGTACATTCTGAAATGGAAACCTTGATGCAAATATATAATTCGCTCAAGGCCGGTGGTGCCGATGCCGAACCGCCCGACCCATACGTTTTGATGCAACAACTTAAAAATGTATTACTGCCCGCACTGATTTTTTCTACCAGTGTTTATTTTATTTTAGGCGGTATTTATTTCTCGGTAATGGAAAGCTCCCGACATCAGGCTACCGTTGGTAAACGCATGCTGGGAATTAAAGTGACCAATGCCCATGGTGAACCCATTGGATTGCCGCAATCCATTGGCCGTTACTGCGCCGCAAGCTTGTCATGGATAAGCTTGAACCTTGGTCATGCTTTGGCCGCATGGACGCCAGAGCGACGCGCCTTGCACGATTATGTTGCCAGCACCCGAGTAGAAAATGTCGACCCCAAAAACACCGGCATGCCACTGTGGGCCTGGATAGTGGTGATAGCGCATGGATTGTTTTTTGTCGCTAGCTGCTTGTTTATGGTGCTAATGGTGTGGCTGATGATGCAGCAGATTTCCGCGATTTAATCCGTTTTGTTTTTTGCAGGAGGGCCCTTGGGCCCGAACAGCAGTCGCCCGCAAGCGGCCTTCTACGCGACAAGTTTTTTTGTAGGAGGGCCCTTGGGCCCGAACATCAATCGCTGCAAGCGGCCTTCTACGCGACAAGTTTTTTTGTAGGAGAGTCCTTGGGCCCGAACATCAGCCGCCCGCAAGCAGCCTTCTACGCGACAAGTTTTTTGTAGGAGGGCCCTTGGGCCCGAACATCAATCGCCCGCAAGCGGCCTCCTACGCGACAAGTTTTTTTGTAGGAGGCCATTGGGCCTGAACATCAATCGCCCGCAAGCGGCCTTCTGCGCGACAAGTTTTTTTGTAGGAGAGCCCTTGGGCCTGAACATCAATTGCCCGCAAGCGGCCTTCTACGCGACAAGTTTTTTTGTAGGAGGGCCCTTGGGCCCGAACATCAATCGCCCGCAAGCGGCCTCCTACGCGACAAGTTTTTTGTAGGAGAGCCCTTGGGCCCGAACATCAATCGCCGCAAGCGGCCTTCTACGCGATAAGCTTTTTGTAGGAGGGCACTTGGGCCCGAACATCAATCGCACTATCAAACTTCGATTTGGGTTTCCGGTAAATCTTTCACGACGGAAATTGGCGCAACAGCATCGCCCATGAAGATATCGCGCCAGGCGATATACATAGCATTCAAATACAAGGCCGTGCCTAGCGTGCTGATGAATACCAAAACAAAAGTTTGTAATACGCTTGCCACGGCAGCGCTTGTACCGCCGATCAAAGCCAGCGGTACTGCCAACAAAAAACTCATTAGTGCTGCAATAATAAAAATGCACAGGCTGAATAAAACCAAGGCACCTATATTGGTAAATATGGCTCGCACGGCATCCCACAGTGCAAGCATGCCAACACGTTTATCCAGCATTGCGCGTGGCACTGCCAAAAAGATAATCCAGCCAATCACAATGCCGACGGGTAACAGTTTCAGAATCACACCGAGAATAACCGGAGCGACGGCTTCTATTAATTCCTTATTTGGCGGTTTGCTTGTCTGTGTCAGGCTTTGCACCATATCGGGACCGAGCGCAGTCATCAACACCGATCCGGCAAAGATACCCAATAAAAGCGTTGGAAAACCCACCATAAACAAACTTAGAAAGCGCGACAAAGACTTAAAGCCATTAAAAAAATCGCCCAGCCACACTTTTTCGCCCTGATGTTTTTTATGCAAAGTGGACATTACGCCGCCATAAAAAACGGTAAGCAATATCACGACGAAAAAATTCAAGCCCGGCAAGAACACGCCAAGACTTAGCCACATCGCCATCGAAAATACCGGCTGTGGCGATGCTCTAAGATTTCGCCACGCTTCAAGACACCAGTAAAAGCCGCGAAGGGCGGGAATTTTTCGATTCGACATAAATTCGTTTTCGTTTGTATAGTCAGGCAGGGTCTGCGACAAACGCCCGTTAAGCAGGCGTTTGCTCTTTAGACTGGCAAGCTGGCATGGCCTAGATCTGGAATGGCCGGTACATTGTCGCCATTAAGCATGCTTTTCCACATGAAGTAGTGGCCGGCGAACATCGGTGGATACATGCACAATAAAAAGCCCAGGTAAAAAATACCGCCGACAAGAAAACCAAGCGGCTGATAAACCAGAGCGAGCAATCCCACCACAACGGCCAGCAAAAGGAAAATCATCATCATGCAAATTGAAGCGATCATATAAACCGCAAACAAAAATACCAGTAGCTTGTGGGCATTTTTTAGCACGCCGGTGAAGGCTAGCTTCAAGGCATCCAGGGTGGAAGTTGTTTCACGCAATGCAATTTCGGTAAAGCCTACCATATAGACAAATTGCAAAAACAGCATGATCAAAATAAATACAATATAGCCAAAAAACAGGCCAATGAAAGCCGCCGGAGAAAAGTTCGGCACAGGTGGGTTGGTGCCTGCGGCAATGGCCGCTTGTTGCGCCTGAGACAGCTGGATCATATCGCCAATGACGCCACTGAAAGCCAGAACGAAAAGCCCGA
>JAYUUM010000260.1:0-21177 GCA_043754555.1 Arenimonas sp.
GGAAGTAGCGGCCATGGCTTGTGGCGCGATCACTTCCGAGCGCGTAGCAAAGTCGCGGCCAGCAATGCGGTCACCGGCACTACTGGCGCCAGCAATAAAACTCAACAAGGCAAAAATGAAGATATTCAGACTCGGTTGATGGCCCATCTTGAGGTAATCTTGACGCTTCATAATTTTCTCCGTGATGCCTATCTATATGTATCAGATTGTTCCGCATTTCGCCGTGCCGTTTGCTTTCGAGCAACATCCCAATCCCGCTTCAATGAATCAGGCGTTGCGCGAATTATTCTTGAAGCGTGAGACCGAAGGCGCCAAGTACGCCAATCCTAATCCTTATACGGTTCGCAACAAAGATCTTTTTGAAAGCCATTTCTAACGGACGCATTGTGTGTCGACGCGGGATCAGCCGCTCTGCAAAATCCATTCAATATGGGCAACATGGGCTATGCACTATCGCCCGGGCAATTGGTCTTGTTTCCTTCGTGGATACCGCATTACGTAATGCCGTTTTATGGCGAAGGCGAACGCATTACGGTGGCGTTTAATTGTGCCTTTCAATTGCGTTGATAATGCCGGCTGCACTTATTAAGTGAGCTTCGCACGTTAGAGAGCCGAACCCATTGGCTCACCATTGCATCGCAAACGTAATGGCCGATCTTGATAACCGTCTGCATAAGCGAGGGACGGCGCGGCCGGACAATCACATCTACCCCATTTGGAGGCAACGGCAGCCTGAACGCACACAAGTTGTGACGGCAGAGTGTGAAACGGGCCTACGAGGGTTGTCGCTCGGGTTATAATTGAGAGTCTTTGCTCTAGACCACAACAGGTTCCGCCATGTCCGTCCCCATGATCGATAAAGAATATTCACTCGAACACAAATATACCCGCAGTGAAGGGCGGATTTATTTATCCGGTGTCCAAGCCCTGGTTCGATTGCCACTGATGCAGCAAATGCGCGATCGTGCGGCTGGCATCAACACCGCCGGTTTCATTTCCGGCTATCGCGGCAGTCCACTCGGTGGCTTCGATCTGGAATTATGGAAAGCGAAAAAACATCTTGCCGCCTCCAGTATTGAATTCACGCCGGGTTTAAATGAAGACCTCGGTGCGACCATGGTCTGGGGTTCGCAACAAACCAATTTGTTTGATGGCGCCAAATACGACGGCGTTTTTTCGATGTGGTACGGCAAAGGCCCGGGCGTTGATCGTTGCGGCGACGTGTTTAAACACGGCAATGCCGCCGGTACTTCGAAATTTGGCGGCGTGTTGGCATTGGCTGCCGACGATCATGCTTGCCGTTCTTCGACCTTGCCACATGGTTCGGAACTAGAATTTGTATCGGCGATGATGCCGGTATTAAACCCGGCAGGTGTGCAGGATATTCTTGATATGGGGCTGCTCGGTTGGGCAATGAGTCGCTTCACCGGGCGCTGGGTCGGTTTTAAAACTATCGCAGAAACCGTGGAATCTTCCGCGTCAGTCAATGTCAACCCGCATCAGCTCGACATTGTAATACCCGGTGATTTTGAATTACCTTTTGGTGGTTTGAATATTCGCTGGCCGGATCCACCGCTGGACCAAGAAATGCGTTTGCATCAATACGCCGTTAAAGCCGCGATTGCATTCGCTCGTGCGAACAAAATCGATAAAACCATTTTCGATTCGCCGAAAGCCCGTCTTGGCATTGTCACGACCGGCAAGAGTTATCTTGATGTACTGCAAGCGCTGGAATATCTCGGTATTGGTCATCAGGAAGCCGAAGACATTGGTATCCGCGTTTACAAGGTTGGCATGACCTGGCCGCTAGAACCAGTCGGTATCCGCGAATTTGCTCGCGGCCTTGAAGACATTATCGTAGTCGAAGAAAAACGTTCTTTCATCGAATCGCAGATGAAAGAATATATGTATAACTGGGATCATTCCACGCGACCAAGCATTGTCGGAAAATACGACGAGAGCGACGAATGGATTCTGCCAAGTACTAATGAATTAACGCCTGCCCGCATTGCCCGCGTGATTGCAAAACGCCTCGCACGCTTTTTTACCAGCGAACACATTACTGACCGACTGAATTTTTTGGCGGCGAAAGAAAAAGAACTCGCGATGCCACGCCCGGTGTTTCCACGTCCGGCACATTACTGCGCCGGCTGCCCGCACAATTCTTCCACAGTAGTGCCAGATGGTTCGCGCGCACTCGGCGGTATTGGTTGCCATTACATGGTGACCTGGATGGATCGAAAGACCGACACCTTCACCCAAATGGGTGGCGAAGGCACGACCTGGTGCGGCCAGGCGCCATTCACCAATGAAAAACATGTATTCCAAAATCTTGGTGATGGAACCTATTTCCATTCCGGTTCACTCGCGATTCGACAAGCGGTTGCAGCCAAAGTAAATATCACCTACAAAATTTTGTACAACGATGCAGTTGCAATGACCGGCGGTCAACCGGTCGATGGCACCCTGACCGTGCCCGATATTGCGCATCAGGTTCGTAGTGAAGGCGTACAAACGATTGTTGTACTCAGCGATGACATCGAAAAATGGAACAAGCCGGAAATTTTCCCGAATGGTGTTGAATTTTTGCATCGCGACGAACTCGATAATGTGCAAAAACGTCTGCGCGATGTGCCCGGCACCACGATTATCATTTTCGATCAAACCTGTGCCGCCGAAAAACGTCGTCGTCGCAAACGCGGCAAAATGATCGATCCTGCTAAACGCACCTTCATTAATCCGGCGGTCTGCGAAGGTTGCGGCGACTGCGGCGTGAAGTCGAACTGCGTTGCCGTGCTGCCATTGGAAACCGAATTTGGCCGCAAGCGTGAAATCGATCAAAGCAATTGCAATAAAGATTTCTCCTGCGTCAAAGGTTTCTGCCCGAGCTTCGTCACCATTCATGGCGGCGGCTTGAAAAAGAAAAAAGCCAGCGGCGCCGAAGTGAATTTCGATGCGTTGCCAATGCCGGTGTTCAAATCGGATTTAAGCGAGCCTTGGAATATTCTGATTACTGGCGTCGGCGGTACTGGCGTCGTTACTATTGGCGCCTTGCTCGGCATGGCTGCGCATCTGGAAAACAAAGGCGGCAGCGTGCTCGATCAAACCGGGCTGGCACAAAAAGGTGGCGCGGTCACCACACATATTCGTATTGCCAAAACACCGGCCGATATTAATGCTGTCCGAATAGCAGCCGGTGAAGCGGACCTGGTGCTCGGTTGCGACATGGTAGTCGTGAACGATTATTGGGCGTTATCGAAAATTCGTGCTGATCGCTCAGAAGTCGTTTTAAATACTTATCAGGCTATGCCCGGTTCTTTCACCCGCAACACCGACATGCAATTTCCGGCCAACGATATTATTGCCGCGATTAAAACGGCACTGGGTGACCGTGAACCGATGTTGGTCGATGCTAATGAATTAGCGATGGCTTTGATTGGCGATGCGATTGCGACCAATTTATTTATGCTCGGCTACGCCTGGCAAAAAGGCTTGGTGCCCATTTCGCATGAAGCCCTGATGCGTGCGATTGAACTTAATGGCGCAGCGGTTGAAATGAATCGCAAAGCCTTTAACTGGGGCCGGATGGCCGTGCACGATATTGCTGCCGTTAGACAAGCGGCCGGAATTGTAGGAGCGACGGAAGTCGCAACCGAATCTGCAACAACATCGGCGTTTCTCGACAACGGCACCATTACAAAATCACTTGACGAAACCATCGCCCTGCGCGTGAAATTTCTGACTGAATATCAGGACAATGCTTACGCAGAGCAATATAAAACTTTCGTTGAAAAAATCCGCAGCGCCGAGAGCCGCCACATGGCAGGCAAAACTGGTCTAAGTGAAGCGGCCGCAAAATATCTGTTCAAACTGATGGCCTACAAAGATGAATACGAAGTCGCCCGCCTTTACACCACCGGCGATTTTGAAAAGCGCATCAAGGAAACCTTCGATGGTGATTTTAAAATCAAATTCAATCTTGCACCGCCCATGTTCAGCAAAAAAGACAGCAATGGTCATTTGATCAAACAGGAATACGGCAGCTGGATTTTTACCGCTTTCAAAATAATTACCAAACTAAAAGGTCTGCGCGGTGGTGCCTTTGATATTTTCGGCAAAACCGAAGAGCGTAAAATGGAACGTCAGTTAATCGTCGATTATCGCAACACCATTGAAGAGTTAATTAACAGCTTAAATTCCGCTAATTACGATCTGGCCATTGAAATCGCCAAAGTGCCGGAACATATTCGTGGCTACGGCCATGTAAAAGAACAGCATTTCGCCAAAGCCAAAGCTCGCAAGGATGATTTGCTGCTGCAGTGGCGGAATCCTGAGCCGGATCGTGCAGTCGCCTAAACAGGAATAAAAAAACGCCGCAGATTGCGGCGTTTTTTGTATCAGCAATGGCACTATCAGGCGTTAGCGATTTCAGTGGCCGTTGGATAATCCGAATATCCCTGTGGTCCTGGTGTGTAGAGTGCATCGGGATCGAAAGCGTTGAGTTCGATATTTTTCAGCAAACGCTCTGGCAAATCCGGATTACCAATGAACGGCCGACCAAACGCTACTACATCGGCAAGACCGGAGTTCAATACAACTTCAGCACGTTCACGATTAAAATCACCGGCCAGCATTAACACACCGGGAAACGCTGCACGGATGGCGATTACAGCGCTATCGGGTACTGCGCCTGGCGTTGCGATCAGATGCAAATAAGCAATGTCGCGTTTTGCCAGTTCACGAACTAAATCCAAATATTCGGTTTCCTCATTTTCATAATTCGCCGCAAGATCATTAAACGGATTAAAGGGTGAAATTCGTACGCCAATGCGACCGGCTCCGATTTCAGCGGCGACGGCATCCAAGACTTCTAAAACATAACGTCGGCGATTTTCGGCCGAGCCACCGAATTCATCATCACGAATATTGCTGCGTGGATTCAAAAACTGTCCTAGCAAGTAACCATTTGCGGCATGCAGCTCAACGCCGTCCAAACCCGCAGCGATGGCAAGTTTGGCCGCGTGGATATAATCGTTTTTGACCCGATCAAGATCATTTTTATCCATCGCCCTTGGTACAGGATGGTCTTGCATGCCTTGCTGGTCAGTCCACATTTGCCCAGCAGCTGCTACCGCAGAAGGTGCAATTAACTCGTTGCCTGCTAGCAAATTCAAATCATGACCAATACGGCCGGTGTGCATCAGTTGCACGAGCAGTTTCGAACCACCGGCATGTACTGCTGTTGCAATTTTTCCCCAGGCATCGGCTTGTTCCTGGGTGAAAAGACCGGGAATACGAGCGTAACCAAGTCCATCGGCTGACGGCGAAGTGCCTTCGGTAATGATCAAGCCAGCACCACTACGCTGCTGGTAATAGTCCCGCATGGTGTCGTTGGGGACATTATTGATTGCCCGTGAGCGTGTCATCGGCGCCATCGCGATCCGATTTTGCAACGCAACCTGACCAATCGTCTTGGGTGAAAACAACAAACTATCGTGTGACATAGGGTTCTCCATTTAGACAGGCAACATGATGCCGTTCTGCGGTTTAGCCAAGCGGCATCGTTGACATGCAGCGTTGCGGTGATGGAACGTAAAAGTCGTAGTCACATGCTTGCGACCGCATAGACGACGGGATGCGGCTTTTAACAGACGCATGTCTGGTCAAACGCAGGATCAGTTTTCGACCTACGCTTGTGCTGAAATAAAAATTTCACATCGCATCTTCTATATTGCGGAAACTTGGGCAGCTGTAATCGGGAGTCAGTCATGGACCAGCGCGTTATCGATCTTTATAACAACTATATTCATGGCAGTATGCCGCGCCGTGATTTTCTCAATCGCCTGGCGGGCATTGCCGGCAGTGTGGCTGCCGCCAGTTTGATATTGCCTTTAATCGAACCCAACGATGCCCACGCACAGCAAATCGACCCGAAAGATCGAACGCTAAAAATCGAGTATGTGGAATATGCAGGTACCAAAGGACCAGTACGTGCCTATGTCGCTAAACCGGCGAAAGCAAAAAAACCATTGCCCTGTCTTTTAATCATTCACGAAAATCGTGGCTTGAATGCGCATATCGAAGATGTCGCTCGTCGTGCTGCAATCGCTGGTTATATTGCCGTTGCGCCCGATGGATTGAGTGTTGCCGGTGGCGCACCCACCGATCAGGAAAAAGCCCGCGACCTATTTGCTGCGACCGACCGCGCCACGATTGATAGCGACATTATTGCCGGCATTCCTTATCTGGCAAGCCGTAGTGATAGTAATGGCAAAATAGGCGCCGTTGGTTTCTGTTATGGCGGTGGCATGGCTTTGCGATGTGCAGCCGAACGTACTGAAGTAAATGCCGCTGTTTGTTTTTATGGCAGCGCATTAAATGCCGAACAAATTCTTAAGATTAAAGCACCATTGATGATGCACTACGCCGGTAACGACGAACGCATCAATGCCGGCATCAATGAATTCCGCGCCGCGCTTGATGCCCAAAAGATTGCCTACAGTCTAAATATGTATCCCGGCACCCAGCACGGCTTTCATAATGATTCCAGTACTGCACGCTACGATGTTGCCGCAGCGAAACTGGCATGGGGAAGAACGATTGAATTTTTTGATAGCGTATTGAAGTCGTAGTGCGCGTTTGCTTGCACGCCCACAATCTGTCCAATAATTTATATCGTAGGGGCGTCTGCTTGCTGCGCCCATGGTTCCGTCGCAGGGTTTGGGCGCAGCAAGCAGACGCCCCTACGCCGGAAAAATACCCGACAAATAAAACCATCGCCCGTCTTCAAAAATAAAATCACTAATTTCATGCAAACGTACGGCGGGTAATCCGCCGATTTTATAACGCGCCACGAATTCAACTTGCGCTCGGTTCGCATCCATCACCGTGTGCCGCTTTATTTCCAAACCCAGCCATCTGGTTTTATTGGCATCGGAAAAATCCAGCGATGCCGGCCGTGTACTCGGATGCCAAGTGACCAGCAAATAATTTTCCAGGGCCAATACATAAGCGCTGTAGCGCGAGCGCATTAAAGTCTCTGCGCTTGCCGCGAATTCATCGTCATTATGGAACCGAGCGCAGCACGCGTCATATCCCCTTGCTGAACCACACGCGCAGTGCGAACAGGATGTTGTCTGCATGAGGCCTCCCTAATGTGAGCCTATGGCGATATTGATTGCAAAAATTGCTAGCGCCGGGTCGATTACACCATAATGTGGCCTGATGCTTCATTCCACACCCCCATGTCTTAAAGACCATTGAAGCCTAATGAACCCGACTCTAAAATTACTCGAAGACTGTTACGCATTGATTCGCAATGATCCGGCCTTGTTGGCGAAGTCCGACTGGGCTCCGCGATTTGCGCAGGCGATAAAGCAATTGCAGTCTGCCGACGGATCTCGCACGCAGCAGTCGCAGGATGTTGAAGATGCCGAGCATGCCCGCGATGCAGCGAATCTGGCGCGCATGAAAATTATGGGGCAGTTAAATACATTGCATAAAAGTTTGGCGGCAGCCTTGCCGGAAATTGTGCATCACGATCCGCAGGCGGCGGCCTTGTTGCGTATTGAATGGTTATTGAAACATGGTAGTGCCGACCCGACAGCAGCTGCTGCGGCCAAAGCGGCAGAAATGGAAGCGCCGATGCCATCGCGTGAAGTGCTTGAGGCCGTTGTGGCCGGTAAACGCGAGTTCAATAAGGCGCAGCTTGAGTTCACGGTGGGCGAAGTGATGGTATTAACCGGTTGGGAAATGACTCCAATTGAATTGATTGAAAAAGGCGGGCCGTGGCTCGCGCGCAAAGTGCTGGATCATCAGAATAAATAGGTCAGGTGGACACTGCCCACCATTGCACTACAACACACGCGCTTGGTGGGCGTTGCCCACCCTACAAATCAACGTCTTGAATTCATTCCGATGCATTGCATGAATTCTGCTCGGGTTCCGTGGTCGTCACGAAAACTCCCGAGCATTTTTGAGGTCACCATGCTGACGGAGGTTTTATGGACGCCGCGTGTTGTCATGCATTGATGACTGGCATCGACAATCACGCCAACTCCCAGCGGGTTCAACACGTCTTCAATACAACGTGCAATTTGTGATGTCATTTTTTCCTGAACCTGAAAACGACGCGCATAAGTGTCGACTACGCGTGCAAGTTTACTGATGCCGACAACTTTTCCGCGTGGCAAATAACCAACATGCACCCGGCCAATAATCGGTGCCATATGGTGTTCGCAATGCGATTCAAAAGTAATATCACGAAGAATAATCATTTCGTCGTAACCGGCAACTTCTTCAAAGGTGCGGGTTAAAAACTCTTTCGGATCTTCCTTGTAGCCACTGAACCAGTCGCCATAGGCATCGACGACACGACGCGGCGTGTCGATCAAACCTTCGCGCTTTGGATTTTCACCGGCCCATCGCAACAAAATACGAACGGCGTCTTCGGCTTGTTCGCGGCTGGGTTTGTCTTGATTGTTCATGTTGTTCTCCATGGTTTCATAGTAAGGCATAAGTTCGACCAGGAATTGAAAATCAGGTGATGAACGCATGCATAATTATTGCAAAGGGGAAGTTTATGTCGCGGATAAAAGTCAATGGAATTGAATTGTTCTACACAGAACAAGGCAGTGGCAATGAAACCATCGTTTTCGCCCATGGTTTGTTGATGGATAACATCATGTGGGATTTGGTCGCGCCAGCATTTATTAATAATTATCGGGTGATATGTTTTGATTTTCGTGGTCAAGGTAACAGCCAGGATCCAGGCCGCGATTTTGCAATTGATCGACTGGTGGAAGATACCGCGGCTTTGATTCAAGCTTTGACTAAGCAGCCTGTGCATTATGTGGGCTTATCGATGGGCGGAATGGTGGGCATGCCGTTGGCGGCGCGGTATCCAGAACTACTACGCTCGCTGGTTTTGCTTGATACCAGTGCACAGGCCGAGCCGGTAAAAAACACTATCAAGTACGCTCTTATGACAGCAGTAGTGAAACTGTTCGGCGTAGAGCCGCTGGTACCCAGCATGCTGCCTTTAATGTTTGGTAAAACATTTTTGAATAACCCCGCCAATCGGGAATTGATGAATCACTGGAAACAAAAATTGCTGGCTCTGAAAAAACCCATCACCGGCCCGGTATCGGGGGTGACAAAACGCCGTGACGTAACACCCGAGCTTGCGAACATTACCTGCCCGAGCTTGATTATTGTTGGTGATGAAGACCAGACAACACCTATATCATGTGCGAAAAATATAGCTGCCCATATCAACGGTTCGGAACTAATAATTATTCCGCAATGTGGGCATAGCAGTGCTTTAGAAAAACCTGAGCAGGTAATTGATGTGATAAAGATTTTTTATTCTAAATTTGATCACGCATAAATTTTGCGTAGGAGGGCCTTCTAGGCCCGACAGATCTGGTGAGGTTTTTCGGACCTAGAAGGCCCTCCTACCAAAGCATGCTTTTGTAGAAGCACCCTTTAGGTACGAACGCAATATATCGAAGCGATACTGCCGACGTTTGATCGGAAACCATGGAATGTATTCCAGAAGAAAGCCACTGGGTCCCCGACAGAAGCATTCGGGGATGACGATGTTTTTTAATTTGTATTGGCTCGCACAGGTTTACCCGTGATTAATTATCAGCGGCCTTTACAAGCGCATTGGCATCCATGCGTCCCAAGCATTCGCGCTGACGGGCGCTCCCACGATGGCTATTGTAGGAGGGCCTTCTAGGCCCGAAAGATCTGGCGAGGTTTTTCGGGCCTAGAAGGCTTCTACGATTCACCACGTGTTGAAATCCAAGCGATCAGACCGCCTAAAGCGACAAATGCACCGGCCAAATAAAACGTAGCCCCCGATTGCCAGGTCGGGATGGTAGCCACCGTCGCGGCAGCAAAAATATGGGTATAGATCGGCGGGGCGATAATGCCGGCAACACTGTTTAAACTGCCAATGGCACCTTGCAAGCGGCCTTGCTCATTCGGGGCAATGTGCTTAGTCATGATTGCCTGTGCGGCGGGATTGGCAATGCCCCAGAACGCCGAGATCGGAATGACAGCCCAAAACCAGTAACCACTCGGCACATAACCATACAGAACAAAGCCAATGGTTCCCATCGCACAACCGAACATCAACATGCGCCGTTCACCCATCCAGTGTTTGATTTTACCGATCAAGCCGCCTTGAACAATCGCGCCGGCAAGCCCCACGATAGCCAGCGTGTAGCCGACCATTTTCGGACCCCAATCAAAACGGTAGTCGGCATACAAGGCGACGGTCATTGGATAGACCATATGAGCCAATGCCATCAGGAAGACCACAACGGTAAGGGCGAGTATTTCCGGCTGTTTACGCAACCACATTAGCGAAGTGACCGGGTTGGCGCGACGCCAGGAAAACGGCATGCGATGTTCTTTCGCCAGCGATTCGGGCAAGACAAAATAGCCATAGCAAAAATTGGTCAGGCATAAACCTGCGGCCAGCCAGAACGGCCAGCGCGGATGAATCTCCCCCAGCGTGCCGCCAATGGCGGGCGACAACACAAAACCCAGACCGAACGCCATACCGATCATGCCGAATGCCTTTGCCCGTTGGTCCGGTGGCGTAACGTCGGCGATGTAGGCGTTGGCAGTGGAAAAACTTGCCGACGTGATTCCCGATAACAGGCGACCGATAAATAACCATGGCAGCGTATTAGCCAGCGCCATCAGAATAAAATCCAGCCCCAAGCCAAGGTTTGACAATAGAATCACCGGACGTCGGCCGAAGCGGTCAGACAATGCGCCTTGTATGGGCGAAAAAATGAACTGCATGATCATGAACCACATGGCGAACTGGCCATGTTGCAAGGCTGCCTTGCCAAGATCGCCACCAACAAAACTGGCTATGAGTTGCGGAAAGACCGGAATGATCAGGCCGAAGGCGAGGACGTCCAGATATACCGTGATAAAAATAAAGGCAACCGCCGCGCGACGAACCGGCCTAATTTCTGGAATGCTATTCATTGATTTGTTTCATTTTGAAATGAGTGCCGATTGTTTGTCTGATTTTTATGGAGCCAGCCACTGCGCCTGACGCTCGTTACCCGAAATAGTAAATAATGCTCTCAAATGACCGCTCGACTTTAGTAATAAAATTTCCAGCTCAAGCACTTGAAATTCCACCAGTATAAAATGACTAAAGCTGATTTCACTTTCTTCAGCACTCATCGCAACGTTGCCAAGCGTAACGGATTTTTCATGCATCGGCTTTGATAAAACTGTGGCCGATGCGTGTGTACTCAGATAGGCCCGCTGCGACATCGGGCTCGCCTGTAGCCAGCCTTCACGTGCCATCGCATTGCCCTGATGCAGACGCCCCTTTCCCTGCAATCGTAGCTGAAGACCATCGCCATAAAAGCACCAGGCTAGTTCAGGTGCATTTTTGATCTGATGGACTTTTTGACTGCGACTGTCGGTATGAAAACAAACGCGGGCGTTTTGCTCATCGACCTGACGCAATACCACGTAACGTGCTTCGGGCCCGCGCTCGGTCTGGGTTGCCAACACGCCCTGATGAAATGGCGAACGGCTTTGAATTTTTCCTTGCCGCAAACTTTCCCAAGCTTGGTGCCAAAGATCGTCGGTCGCCGTTATTATTGGAGCCATGAATTAAAAGACGCGACAGAAAACAGCTTTCAGATAGCGACTTTCCTGCACATGCGCCATAAATGGATGGTCGCCACCAGCGCCGGATACTTTCAGAATTTGTACGGTGCGGCCGGCAAAAAAAGCGGCGCGACGAATCATATCCAAAAACTGTTCTTCACTCACCAGTCCGGTGCAGGAACAACTCAATAAAATACCGCCGGGTTTGACCACGCTCATCGCGAGCTTGTTCATATCATTGTATTTTTTCAGGGCTGGAATAATTTGTTCGCGATCACGGGTCATTTTTGCCGGATCAAGAATAACCACGTCGTACTCATCGCCGCGAGCGGCAGCATCACGCAGAAACGGAAATAAATCGGCTTGGGTGAATTTTATTTGCGCCTTGTTTAAATGCGCATTCTTTTTGGCGACTTCCAGAATTTCTTCATCGAGATCAATGCCAGTGACTTCGGCGGCTTCGCCACGCGTCTTGGCATAAATCGCAAAGCCGCCGGAATTGCAGCAAATATCGAGCACTGATTTGTCTTTACAAAAGCGCGCCAGAAATTCACGGTTTTCGCGTTGGTCGGCAAAGAAACCGGTTTTATGGCCAGTACCAGGACTAGCGCGAAACTTTACGTCGTATTCACTGATGATAGCTGGCTGCGGCGCATCGGGCGCACGGAAATCAAAGCTTTCCTGTTTTTGCACATGATCTTCGGCAAACGAATAAAAACGGCAGCCGGGAAATTCTTCACGTAGCGCAGTGTAAATCCATTCGCGATATCGAAAGGCGCCGGCCGAGAAAAATTCAACCACCAGCAAATCGCCGTAACGATCAACCACCAAACCGGACAGGCCGTCGCCTTCGGAATGTACCACCCGCCAGGCGTCAGAAATGTCATCAACCTTTAACACATCGCGGCGTAGCTCGACGGCTTGACGAATTTTTCGACGAAAAAAATCTTCGTCAATCGCTTCATCCGGGTCTTCGGTTAATACCCGTAACGCAATACGCGAATGGCCATTGTAAAAACCGCGAGCACACCAGGTGCCGGTGGCATCGACAATATCGACAATCGAACCGGGCTTCGGTTTTTGTTCGGGTTTTTCGACCATCTTCTGGAAAATCCACGGATGAGTCGAGCGGCGTTCAATTTTTAAATAAACGGTCGGAATAATGGCGGTGTTGAAAGTGTTCATGGCGCTATTGTACCCGCCCCGACGACAGCGTTGACGCCAACTTAACGTCTCTCTGCTAAACTCCCGCCTGAAGGGGAGTAGCTCCCGCCTCCGATGTCGTCAATACGGGTTGTTTTATACAGCCCCGGCACGGAAGACAGGCCAGTCCTGTGAGCAAGACCTTCGCCGCAAGGGCGAAGTCGTGTCTGGAAATTAAACAGAACTTCACGTCCAGCATTTTTAAACATTTGCTAGGAGCATTTATGGAAAGCATAGGCACCCCGATCATGTGGTCGGTTTTTATTGCACTGGTGATAGTCGCGCTGGTGGTGGATTTACTCGTCTTGAAACAAAGCGGGCCGCACAAAGTCAGTCTGCGGGAAGCTGGAATATGGTCG
This sequence comes from Arenimonas sp., assembly GCA_043754555.1. Lineage (GTDB taxonomy): Bacteria > Pseudomonadota > Gammaproteobacteria > Xanthomonadales > Xanthomonadaceae > Arenimonas. Next base: position 13,218 of record JAYUUM010000260.1, read on the forward strand.
GTTTGCTGGATTGGGCTGGCGTTAGTTTTTAATGCCGGGCTGTGGTGGTACTTAAAAGGCACAATAGGCGATGTTGAAGCCAATAGAATTGGCTTGGAATTCTTGACCGGTTATTTAGTCGAGAAAGCCCTTGCAGTCGATAATATTTTTGTCTTTCTGATGATATTTAGTTACTTCGCGGTACCGCCGCAATATCAGCAGCGAGCTTTAATCTGGGGTGTGATCGGTGCGATTTTATTACGTGCGATCATGATTTTTATCGGTGCTGCCTTGATTGCGCAATTCCACTGGATTCTATATTTCTTCGGCGCATTCCTGGTACTGACCGGCGGCAAAATGTTGTGGGCAGCGGGTCAGGAATCGGACTTGAACAATAATCCGCTGCTCAAATGGTTGCGGGGACATTTGCCGGTAACCGATACCCATCATGACGAAAAACTTTGGATCGTCGAAAACGGAAAACGTTTTTTCACGCCGATGTTTTTAGTGCTGATCATGATTGCGGTAACTGACGTGATTTTTGCAGTCGATTCAATACCCGCTATTTTTGCTATTACAACTGATCCGTTTATTGTGCTGACCTCCAATGTGTTTGCAGTTCTGGGTTTACGTGCCCTGTATTTTTTACTGGCCGGTATGGCCGATCGATTTCATCTGTTGGCCTATGGCTTGGCGCTGGTATTAGTGTTTATCGGTACCAAGATGCTAATCGTGGATTTCTATAAAATTCCGGTCGGCGTTGCCTTAATGGTGGTAGCGGCATTGATTACCTCGGCGATGGTGTTGAGCTTATGGATCAAACCGCGTCTGGAAAAATAACGGGACTTGCCGAGCGGCGCCCTGCCCATCAGAACAGATAGCGATAAGGTCGGAAAGGGTGGGCACTCCACCCTTAGGCTTAAACCTCTCGTAGCTACTTGACCTTGTGTTCTGTTAGACCTTCCCCATTTTGTGTAGATGAGTAAACCAGATTCCATTGATGCGTCACCCATGCCTCGGCGGTTCCGGCGGGCCTTAAATATCAGTCTGGGTTTTATTGCGCTGTTGTTCGCTTGTTTTTATCTTCAACAACAATTGGCATACCAAGCCCTAAGCTTGCAACCGGGCGTTGCGATGGGTGTGGTCGGCATTATTACCGCGCCACTATTACATGGTTCATTCGAGCATTTATTTTCGAATAGTTTTTCGATTTTAGTACTCGGTACCTTGGCAGGCATGGTCTATCCCAAAGCCAGTGTTCGCGCCTTGCCACTTATCTGGATTTTATCCGGTATCGGCACTTGGGTTATCGCCATCAGCGGATTTCATATTGGCGCCAGTGGCATCACCCATGGCCTGATGTTTTTCCTGATGACGATGGGTCTATTGCGCCGTGATCGGCCTGCCATGGCGGCAGCTTTTATCGGCATTTTATTATTTGGTGGCATGTTGCTAAGCGTATTGCCCCAGCAGCCAAATATTTCCTGGGAATATCATTTAAGCGGCGCGCTCGCTGGTGTTTTGTCCGCTGTTGTCTGGCGTAAGCTTGATCCCGCTCCGCCACGGCCGGTCTACAGCTGGGAAGAAGATGCCGAGGATGAAGCGAGTGACGATGCTGAAACGCTTGAGCCACCACGGCCACAGGACGTACCAGTCCTTTGGCATCGCCCAAGCCGCGGCGATAATGAATCGGTTGTGTTGATTTTTCGTCGGCCAAATTTGAATGAAACGGAGCCCCCGAAACAGCCCTAGCGTCTGCGAACCCGCCTTGCTGAACTGCCGTACTTTTTAGAGTAGCCTATCCCTGTCAAAACCCAGGGGCAGGGCTTGAGTCTTAATTTTGATATTCGTTCGGCGATTATGGTGGCCGCACTGCTGAACGTGTTGATTGCGATCATGTTATTGATTGTTCGCAAGACCTTGCCTGCCAATTTTCAAGATAGTTTGCGCTGGTGGTGGTTGGGTCTGCTGATGCAACCTGCCGGTTTTATCTTGATTAGCCTGCGAGGCTCTTTGCCTGATGTTATTTCGGTAGTGCTAGCCAATATCATGATTGCAGGTGCGCTGGCCTGTTTTGCGATTGCAATGCGAATGTTTACCGGAGTTCGGCAACGACGCACCTACGCTTTTGTGTTGGTGCTAAGCGCGGGATTTTTCGCAATGTATTATTTCAATGATTTATTGGCTCGTATTATTAGTCTCTCGTTTTTGCACGCATTATTGTTGTCATTTTGTGCTCGTGCCATCTATCGTCAGGAATTAAAAATTACCCGAGTCTCGCATGTGTTGGCAGGCTTGTTCGTGATTGGCGCCGTCTCAATGGCAGCGCGCAGTGGTTACCATTTAATTTCGCATGACCCGATTATTGATATTTTCAGCCTACGCTGGCCGACCATTCTTAGTTATGGCATGGGTAGCCTATTACCTATTGTTGGCACGATTGGTTTTTTGTTGATGTGCACCGAGCGCAGTCAGAAAGATCTTGAGCGCATGGTAAGTGAAGACCCATTGACAGGAACTTACAATCGTCGTGCGCTCGCAGCATTTGGTGTGCGTGAAATGGCGCGCGCCCGGCGCCACGGCACACCATTGTCAGTCATTTTGATTGATATCGATTACTTCAAGAAAATCAATGATGAGCTTGGGCACGCCGCAGGTGATCTTGCCTTGATTGAAACGGTCAGGCGACTGCAAAAAAATCTGCGTAGCGAAGATTATCTAGGTCGCATGGGCGGCGAAGAATTTTTGGTGCTGTTGCCCGACACCGGTATTGAACAGGCGCAGGTGCTGGCAGAACGGATTCAACAAGATTTTGCAAACCATCCGATGACCATACTCGAACAACATCGCTCAATCACCTTGTCAGGTGCTATTACTCTATTGACAGCCAGCGATAATATTTTCGACGACATGCTTAAGCGTGCCGATGACGCGATGTATTCCGCAAAAGTATTAGGCCGCAATCGCATGCAACTGGATAAAACCGTTACCGCAATTTTTTTTTGCAGAATAGCCCTTGGGTTCAAAAGGTCGCCCACAAGCGGCCTTCTACGGTTTCGTTGGTTTCGTAGGAGGGCCCTTGGGCCCGAAGGTCGCCCGGCCGGAAAATGCTCCTGCATTTCCGACACTCCCGCCATCCATGGCGGTCGCAAGCGGCCTCCTACGGTTTCGTTGGTTGCGTAGAAGGGCCCTTAGGCCCGAAGGTTGCCTGGCCGGAAAATGCTCCTGCATTTCTGGCTCCCGCCATCCATGGCGGTCGCAAGCGGCCTCCTACAAAACACTTACAATCCAAGCTGTTTATTGTGCCATTTTGCCAATACAAATTGCGAAATTATCGCGCCGCACAAAGCCCAAAACATATCCCATTGCGTGTCCCAGACATCACCTTGGGTTGCCAGGAAAGCGTCGGCAGCACCACCCCATAATAATGCTGCCCACCATTCAATCATTTCAAAAAAAGCACTGAATGCCAAACAGGCACAAGTAGTCAGCACTGCTAGCCAGACGCCACGTTTCAACGGGCTGGTGCGCAATAATAATTCGCGAACTAAAATCGCCGGAACAAAGCCCTGCATAAAATGGCCGAGTCGATCATAGTGATTTCGACTTAAATCAAAGGCTTCTTTCGCCCATAGACCCAGCGGTGTTTCGGCATAGGTGTAGTGGCCGCCATACATCAATACCAATGCATGAATTGCCAGGGCAATACAAAGTAATTTTGTGAGTGGAAATTTTTTCCAACGCCAAACAATCAAAATCAAACCTGCAAATACCCAGACCACTTCCAGAAACCAGGTGAGTGCATCAAACGCACCGATTCCCGATATCAGCAAGGCGATGCAAACAAAAAGTAACAGGCCATAGGCCATTTTGGGTCCGGGAATTGCTATCTGCATGCTGTACTCCGATTGTTGTGCGGCTTCGCCAATGCTAAGGTCGCCCTGAAGGGAGAGACTTATGCGCTTAGCTTATTCCAGTTTACTGCTATGTGGTTTATTGGCTGCCTGCCAACAAGAAGCACCGGTAGCCGATACCCCTGCCTACGCACCTAGCGCGCAAGCCTTGAATGAAGGCGCTCAACGCATTCAAGCAGATGTTGCCTATCTAGCCGCCGATGCCCGCGAGGGCCGTGCTACCGGGTCCGTTGGTTTTGATCAGGCTGCCGATTATGTGTCGACGCGATTTAAAAATCTTGGCCTAGAACCAGCCGGTGATAATGAAACTTTTTTTCAGCGGGTTCCTTTGCTCGAAGCGACACGGCAACAAAATGGCGCCATTCTAAAATTACAGCAGGATAATTTTATTCAGGAATTCATCTTTGAAAAAGAATTCTTGCCTGGTGTTAATTTTAATCAACCGGCACATAGTATTACCGCCAGCATGGTCTTTGTCGGGCAAGGCGTGTTCGCGCCTGATTTAAAACATAATGATTATGCAGGCGTTATCTTGCGCGATAAAATTGCCGTTATTTTTGATGGGGCTCCGGAACATTTCCCGATTACCCAACGTGCTTATTACAGTTCTCGCAATGAAAAATTAAAACAACTCAGTGATCGCGGCGCGATCGGGGTTTTGTATATCAGCCATCCAAAAAAAGAAGAAAAGCGGCCTTGGTCAATGGACAGCGGCAACTGGGCTATAGCCGGGATGCGCTTGCTGGACAAAAACGGAGTGCCGATCGATAGTTTTCCGCAATTACAGGCAAGCGCCAGCGTGAGTCTGGAGGCAACCCGAAAAATTCTTGATGGTGCTAAATATTCTGCCGACGTTTTATTCGATCAATTAAAACAAGGAACTTTGAAAGCATTTGATTTGCCCGGAACCTTGACCATTGCTGGTAACACGCAATTGCGTACGTTAGAAAGCAGTAATGTCATCGCAAAATTACCTGGTAGCGACGCAAAGCTAGCAACCGAGAATGTTGTGTTTTCGGCCCATCTGGATCATTTGGGGATAGGTGCAGCGGTCAAGGGTGACAGCATTTACAACGGCGCCGTCGATAATGCACTCGGTATTGGTATTATGTTGGAAGCCGCGCGTAGTGCGAGCGTACTCAGCAACAAACCCAAGCGCTCGCTGGTATTTATCGCGGTTACCGGCGAAGAAAAAGGTTTGCTCGGTGCCGATTATTTTGCCAAGAATCCCACTGTACCAAAAAATTCTATCGTGGCTAATGTCAACATGGATATGCCGGTGATTCTGACCGAGTTGCTCGATGTAGTGACGATAGGTGTGAATCATAGTTCGCTGCAAAAACAGGTAGAACAAGCCGCCACTGATATTGGATTTTTGCTATCGCCCGATCCCGCTCCCGATGAAGTGGTATTCGTGCGTTCCGATCAATTTGCTTTTGTGTGCCAGGGCATACCTGCCGTGTATCTGGATGGCGGTGTAGTCGCGAAAGATCCGAATATTATTGGCAAGGATTTACTGGACAGATTTTTAAAAACTCATTATCACCAACCTAGTGACGATTTGAGCCAGCCCATCCATTATCCGACCGCTGCAAAAATGGCAGCTCTAAACGCACGCATTGGTCAGTTGATTGCTGACGATCCGTATCGACCGCGCTGGAACCTAGGCGATTTTTTCGGTCAAAAATTTGCTGGGCAGCCTTGATAACTACCTCAGCTATACGCCCGTATTTTTACAAGGCTCTTCGTCATTAATAGCAGCGTTAACACAGGCCTTGTGTATAGTTAATTGAAAGGCTTTCTTGTTGCCCTGCCGATTGCTTTGTTTTGATGCTGCTTTTAGCGCCAGCGCAAATGTTGCCATTAATGTCCAGGTTGAAGCGATGGATTTAGCCGAAAGTCATTTCCTGGGTTTACACTATGGCCATGAATACGCCCAATCGCATTGAACATCAGCTGACCGACAAGGGTTATGTGCCGGTCTATACAACAGCAGTGGTCGATCAGCCCTGGGAAAGCTATAGCAAAACCGACCACGAAGTCTGGGCCACTTTATTCAAGCGTCAACGTGAATTATTACCCGGTCGCGCCAGCACGGAGTTTTTGCAAACCCAAGATGAAATTGGAATGGGCGAGCATGGCATTCCAAAATTTTCTGACTTAAATATCCAACTCAAGGCAAAAACAGGCTGGGAAATTATTGCCGTTGAAGGTTTGCTACCCGAGCTCACTTTTTTTGATCATTTGGCTAACCGCCGGTTCCCGGTAACCTGGTGGATTCGCAAACCCGAACAACTAGATTATTTATCGGAACCGGACTTGTTTCATGACCTGTTTGGTCATGTGCCCTTATTGATGGACCCGATATTCGCCGATTACATGGAAGCCTATGGCAAAGGCGGTGTAAAAGCCCATGCACTCGGCCCGGAAGCACTCGCGCAGTTAACGCGTTTGTACTGGTACACGGTTGAATTTGGCTTGATCAACACCAGTGAGGGACTACGCATATACGGCGCCGGTATTTTAAGCTCCAAGGGCGAGAGTATTTATTGCCTTGAATCTAACGCACCTAACAGAATCGGTTTTGATTTGTTGCGGATAATGCAAGCTCGCTACCGAATTGATACTTATCAAAAAACCTATTTCGTGATTGATAGCTACCAGCAATTATTCGATGCGACCTTGCCCGATTTCATTCCGTATTACCAACAGCTCGCCAATCAGGAAAGTATTGCTGCCGGAGAAGTATTAGACAGCGATAAAGTATTTAATCGCGGCACCGGCGAGGGCTGGCTGCAAGACGGCGATGTTTGATTGGTTGATGAATCGGGCCCAAGGGCCCTCCTACGAAATTAGTGCAGTGTAGGAGGCCGCTTGCGGGCGACACCTACGGCAGTGGCAATCATTGAAAAAAATCACGCTCTCAAACGAAAGCGCTCGCGGTAATCTGCCGGTGTGAGATGAGTATCGCGCTTGAATAGTTTACGGAAACTCGCGCTATCGTGGTAACCGCAACGCTCAACGATTTCGTCAAAACTCATCAGCGTGGTTTCCAGTAATGCCTTCGCGCGCTCAACCCGCAAATGCTGAATATGCGCAATCGGGCTAGCGTTGTAGTGCTGACGAAAATGTCGCAATAAACTGCGCTCACTGGTATCGCAATGTTCTGCCAATTCACCCACACTGAGTTCGCGATGCAATTGCTGTTGTATAAAGTGCTCGGCTTTTTCCGATAAAGAATGTCGAGGTCGTTCTGCCAGCGCAAAACTGATATACGGCGCCTGACTTTGACGCTCGCTATCAATCAGCATCATGCGGCCAGTCATTTGTGCCAGCGCTTCATCAATACGACGGGCGATCAATTGCAGAATACAGGTATAAACAGCGGTACTCGCCCCGGTCGTGGTCAGCATTCCGTCTTCAACAATCATGCGTTCAACATTGAGTTTTACATTCGGATAACGCTTACGAAAAATGGCGTCTAACCACCAGCTCGTTGTGGCTTCGTGGCCATCGAGCAGACCTGATTCGGCAAGTAAAAAGGCACCGCAACAAGCCGCTATCAACGGTACGCCTCGCAAGTGCATGGCTCGCACTAATTCCATTTCGGGTTGATAGGCGTCGAGTTTTTTGATCGCGTCTTCAGCACTGTCATGCATATAACCCGGTATTAATAGGCAATCGAGCGCATGGTCCGGTGATTGCGCGCCACCGAGTTGCAAACCTCCGCTGCCGGTAACCTGCGATAGCCCACGGGCACTGATTAATACGGTTTCGATTCGCAGGCGCGTGCCAGGATCACGCAGTTGTGCCAGTTTTTGCGCCGTGCGGAACATATCAGCCGGGCCGGTCAAGCTGGAAAGCATGCAGCCCTCCATTGCGAGCAAGCCCAGCGTGAAGCGTTGTTCCTTACTCGACATAAATCGCTCCGGTGTTATTACCTAACCATTCAATCAAGCTAGCAGGTAATGCCAAAGCATTGCTTTTGTCATCAGCGCAACTAACTACTGGCACCTGACCGCTGTGGCCTTTAGGTAAAACGGTTTGCGAAGGCGCCAACAATTCCA
>JAYUUM010000261.1:0-7075 GCA_043754555.1 Arenimonas sp.
AACAACCAAAATAAGGGACCGGCGTGCTGCCGGATGCAAAACTTGAATGCAATGTTCCCACGACGGTCCCCTTGATTGCGTAGTTAGAACACACAATGAATGATGTTTGAAATGCCAGAAGCTTGAACTGCCGCGTTGCTAATTTGGAATGAACACCGCAGAACATAGCTTGACGATTGGAAGCGAGAATTGCAATCCGCTGAAAAGCCGATGAAACCTTTGTACTAACAGCTCAGGACTGTGGAACTGAGCAAAAAATGGGACTTTACCGCCACGTAAACCAGCAAATTGGGTCGGATGGCGAATAGTACGGGAGACTTTACGGCAAGGCGCAAACTGCTTTGAAAGCAGAAACGAAGCGAAGCCTCATAAAACTAGAAGAACCAGAAAAGAATACTCAACCGACCCTATTTTTTCATTTTGGGCTCTAACAACCAAAATAAGGGGCCGACGCGCCCGATGATAAGTTTGAAACAAGTATTTCCACGGAGGTCCCGCTTGATTGCGTAGTTAGGCTGGAAGCCGGAAAGTACGATGAACGCTTAGCTAGCGTAATGCCAAAAAAGCGGTCGCGGTGCTGAAACGAAGCGTAACCTAAACTGGCGTGTGAACTCAACTTGTAACTACAAGGTGCGATAGCCTGCGCATAGAACCCGGTGTGACAGAAAATTTACCGAACGCTATTTGTGCAGGCAACGAACTGGTGACTAAAGAGCTAAACGAAGAATTGTAAAGAACGACTGCGAAAAGCACACCTCATTTTGCTTTTTTGCTCATGCCGCCTAACAACCAAAATAAGGGACCGACGCGCCGGAAGTAAAACTTGAATGCAATGTTTCCACGGAGGTCCCCTTGATTGCGTAGTTAGGCATGAACTTACTAATTTTCCAGAGCCCGTAATTCAGCAGCGCGGGCTATATTCAATTGCATAGGGCAAAATGAGTACATTGGCGTACCGATGTAACTGCCTGCCAAGTTGCAATGGGTATTCCTGTAATTGAGCCATGACTTTTGCGAAGCCTCGAATTTGGCAGCGTCTTCTTTGCTGCTAACGAGAATCGTCGCGTGAATTGTATTGTAGAGACTGTTTATTTCTCTCTTTGCAGCGTCTGAGGTGCCGTCAGAGCATGCCATGACCAAGTATTATTGGTTTGGCCAGAGTCGCTCAAGCACTTGTCATACATTGACTGATAATCTACCGATTGCTTAGAAGCCGCAGTTACGGCCTGCGTGGGAAGCAGGAGTAACAAAGCTAAAACTATACGAATCACAATATTTCCTTTCATACCTAACAACCAAAATAAGGTGCCGACGCACCGGATGTGAAACTTGAAACCAGTATTTTCACGGAGGTCACCTTGATTGCGTAGTTAGGCGGTATATGCAGTTATTTTTGAGTTGCCATTATTCTAATTGCATGGTTTCTACTCTAGCTCCGACTCATACACTTCGGCTTCATACAAAGTCTCGCCATCTTGCTGACGACATTGCACTACCACCATAGGCATACCATCAGGGCCTGTGAATCCCTGATCCAGCACCACAATATCACCGATCTTTGGAACACGACCTTTCCGTGACGAAATTCTGTAGCGAGCAACAGGTAATTCGACTAGTAGTTTCGCGCGAGGGTTTGGCCTGATCTTCATTCTTGACGCCTAACAACCAAAATAAGGGACTGCCGGAACGGATGCAAAACTTGAATCTAGTCTTTTCACGGCAGTCCCCTTGATTGCGTAGTTAGGCAACGGACTCATAGAAAACCCGCAATACCAATAAGGATGATGCCCACCACTGTAGAAATTACGGCTATTACAATTTGATTTGTTAGCCATGATCGAAAACGGTCAGGCTGTTCTGTTGAAAGGTATTCTTCACCCTTAGCAGTGAGCCCATCAGAAACAACTACAGTTTTAATCAAGCCGTCGGTGCCTCTGGCCACATTGTGGGGTTGAATTGCTACCGATTCAATTAACTGTTCGGAGTGCGCCGTTTTGAACCTTTGTACAACAAACTGAAAATCTTCAAGAGCCTCAAGTGTATCGTTCGCGGGCGTAAAAGTTACTTCGCCATCTTTGACGAGTTGAAGCAATGCTTTCATTGAATTGCTGGATTGGCTCATCTGTTGCCTAACAACTAATTGACCCCCGAAGTGGGGTGATAACAGATTATCTCTTATCCAGGGCTTGTATCAAGGCTTATCCACGGGCGCATAGATATTTTCGGGCTTAAGTTGGATACTGAAACTGAATCATGGACGTTACACCCTACTTCAACCCGGTATGTAATATGAACCCAAATAGACGTTGTTAAACAACCCCGTAAAGCTGAAGTTGTCGAGTTGCTGAGAATGAATATCAAACCAGAGCGTAGCTTTTAGAGCTTGTGAGCTGTGATCTAGCTAACATAAATTTTCGTTGCAAAAGCGAGCTTGGTGGCGTCTGCTAATTCATGTTGTGTTTGTTATGAGGGTGGGTAGAGGTACTTTGTATTGCGGCATAGTTTTGATTTGGTGACGGTTAGCTAGCCTTTATTTACTAAGTACTATCTGATGCTTTTGGCGAAAATGTTTGCAACCTTTGACGTAGGTGAAGTTATCTACTATCAGAGCAGGCTATCGGGATATTTTCTATCTTTCTTATATACAAGTTGGTACTCGATCGCTAGAGACTTATGATTCTGGTAAATATCTATTAGCGTTACAAAGTTATCGTCCGCAAGCGGGCTCCTACAAAAAATCCAAAACTGTTGTAAGTCGTGATGCGGTCGCCCGCAAGGTGGCTACTTCAAAAGTTATATAAAGCTATTGTTTGTGGTAATTTCAACATTCGATATCACCGTCACGCAGTCGCCCGCAAGCGGCCTCCTACAAAAGACAATACCAAGCTGTTGTAATCGTGATGCGGTCGTCCGCAAGCGGGCTCCTACGAAAAAAATCGTGATGTGATCGCCCGCAAGCGGCCTCCTACATAAGCATCCGAAACTGTTTTTGATGGCAGTACGGTCGCCAGCGGTGAATATCTATAAGGATCTATGCTTTGAAAAGAGTTTTGCATCATCCATAGTCGGTATGTATGCCGAGCACTATATGCAATGACTCATTATTTAAGTTAGTTTGTACTTTTTTAACCATGTAAAAGGAGCGATTTTTATGGGGTATTTTGCCTGCTATCCCCGCGTCACCACGATTGATGGATCAGGTGTCGATTATTTGTCGTCGGCGGCATTATAGTCGGCGTACCGAAGAAGCGTATCGTTTCTGGATTCGAAAATACATTCATTTTCATTTGCTAAAACATCCGCGTGATGTTGGTGTCCGCGGTATTGTCAGTTTTATTAATTTTATGGCGGTGGAAAGACATGTCGCAGCTTCAACGCAGACGCAGGCATTGAATGCGCTTATGTTTCTGTATCGCGATGTGCTCGGGATTGAAGTTGCACATATCGAAGGTTTGAAACGCGTGCAATCTATCAGCCGCATTCCTGTTGTATTGATGGTGGATGAAGTTCGGGCTGTTTTCTCGTATATGTCTGGCACGACGCGACTGATGGCTGAGCTAATCTATGGCGCAGGCTTGCGAGTTACCGAGGCGATGACATTACGCATCAAGGACCTAGATTTTAGAGCTGGGACGATTAGTGTTCGTTGCGGAAAAGGATGCAAAGACCGCACAAGTATTTTACCGGTACGCTTGGCTAACTCGCTGCAACAACATCTGCTTCGAGTTATTTCACTTTATAAACACGATGCAATAAATGGCAGGGGATTCGCGCCATTGCCTGGAGCTCTAGACAGAAAATACCCAAAGTCCGCGCGCAGTGTGAGCTGGCAATTTGTGTTTCCATCAAGCCTCGTAAGGCCATGCCCGGAAACCGGGAAAATTCTACGTTGGCACGCATCCGATTCGACGGTCCAGCGGGCTTTCAAGAACGCACTGGCCCGTGCAAAGATACATAAGCATGCAAGCGTCCGCACGCTGAGGCACTCGTTCGCGACTCATTTACTGGCTGACGGTACGGATATCCGTACGATCCAGCTATTGCTCGGCCACACTAATTTAAATACGACCATGATCTACACGCATGTCCATCAAACGACGAAGAGTACGGTTAGCCCGTTGGATCGGCTTTGAACGTCGATACTAAGTTGCCAGTATTTCAGATTTTGATGAGCGTCGAAATTTATTGCGGTTCATTCGAACCTGGAGACCTTCTTTAGAAAGGATGTATTGCAACAGTAGCGCCGAAAAGCCTTTCTAGAAAACCAGGGAAATGTGTCTTCAATCTTAGGTGTTTTGAGCGAGTCGACAGGTTTATTGACCACGATTTCGAAGATGCTACTTTAGTCCCCGCCTCGTTCTTTCCAGCAACCACAACAATGCCGTTACTAGCAGCCAAGCCAAAAACCATGGCCAGTGTGAACCGGGGACAGCTATGCGATTAGTGGTTTTATCGATTGATTGTTTTGCCGTTAGTAATAGGGTTGCTTCGCGGGTGGCGTTAGCTCTCAAGCCCGGCGCGTCATTGCTATCACGGACATAAAAAGGAAGTTCATGTTTGTCGGTAGCAACATTATGCCAACCAGAAACGCGCGGCCAAAATGCAGCACAATTCTTATTGCCAATGCTACTGGTGTCGGGGATTAAATAAGTGATTTCAGCAATGGAGTCTTGCACGAAGGTTTTTGCAGTGATATTGCACAGAACGACTCTTTCATTGATACGTGCATCACGGTCGCGCAGGTAAATCGGTGTTTCATTGCGAGTGCGTGCGAGAGTTGAAGTCAGTTCTTGCCAGAGTTGTCCGTGACGACTGCTGTCGGCGCTCAAGACTAATTTGAAGGTATCGGTTAGCCAAAATAGACCCATACGACCACGGCCTTCGGCACGCCAGAGTGCTATTGGATTTTTTGCATTGTCCTGTAATAGCGGTACGGCATCACGGCTGCTTACAAGCAAGGGTCTGCGGGTAAGGGTGGTAAGCGTTTTTTTATCGTCACCGTTTTGCAATCGAACACCTTGCACAATACTGGCGTCGTTTATCAAGAATCCTAGCGCTTTTAGTTCATTGCGATCAGTACCCGTGAGCGGGCCGGTGATTCGTAACAGCAGCCCCATTCCGCTACGTAATGCGTCGATTATCGCTTGCTTGCTATTGCGATTCATCGTACTCCAGACGCGTTCGTCGAGCATCAATAAATCGACTTCACGCAAGCTGGCAGAATTTATTGAGGCGGCGGCGCTATTCATTTGCACGCCAGAGCTCAGGTTAATCTGGCTTTCCAATTGGACACCGGCATCGATTGCCCATCGACGTAAATATTTTAATTCAGGGTTAGGTCCACCGGACAAAATCAGCACTTTCAATGCAGGCTCTTGCACAATATTTATTGGCAGTTTGGTGCTCTCAAGTACTTTTTTTCTATTATCTAGAATGCGTAGTTGATACATTGAAAGTCCGGGAGTACGGGCAGTGTCGGCAAGGACGAAATTACCTTCAGCATCAATGTCTGTAGTGGCCACCACCGCATTGCCGGGGTTGAGCAATTCAACACGGGCGTTGGATATTCGATTGATACGGCCTTGCACAATCCAGCGAGCGCCGCTAGCAACACTATGCGGCAGGTTCAGTTCGATAAGCCCCCGCGGTAAAGACGACGGCAAAAACTCTATCGATAAACCTCGTACAGCGTCTTGATCACGGACACGTAAACCATCGCCCACAATCTGCAAACTGTTCACGCCAGGATAGCGACGTAATGCGCTTGCCAAATCTGGGACGGATTCTGCATTGGCAATCTGCGGCGCTTCGGGCAAAGCCAGAATGCGACCGGTATTTTTTAGGCCATTGGAATTTGCATTCGCCGTTAGAATCACCAAACGTTCGGCACTGGTAAATGTCGGTGGAGGAAACAAAACGAAATACAATAATGTCGCGCTGGCCATTTGCAAAAGTAGAATCACTAATACGCGCCACCATTCTGGGCGGGATAATTTTTCACTTTGCCACACCGTATATAAATATCGGCCAGAACCAAGTATGACTGCCAGCACTAATAGAATGATGCAAGCCTGAATCAACGTCATGGCTTGCGCTCCTGCTGCAAGGCATCCAAATATTTTTGTCTGTTGTTGTTTTGAAGAATGCGTTGTTGCGGAGTTGCGGGCGGCTTCGGCAATAATGGCCAGAGTTGTGCTTTAATTTCGACAAGACACGCGCGGCATGCAGGTTGTTTTTCCAATGCATCAATGGCGGCCAGCAGTCCAAGCGCATCGGGTGAGCGTGATGAATTTAAGCGAATCCATCTTCGCAATGAAGTAAAATCAGGGGCGGTAGTATTGATTGAAGTCGAGCCTAATTCGATACGGTTCAGTGAATGCCAGAATTTTATCAAGATGGCATCTTCCGCATTAGCGGCTTGTAAAATATCAGGGCGATTTTTTAACGAACTACGGTCACCGCTCAGACGACGGCTTTCATCAATGGGCGGCAATTCCAGACCCACGCGTGCCAGATAAATACGATCGGCTTGCTGCACTTGTTTGATAAAGCCAAGCGCACGGTATTCATAAGGCAGGGCTTGTTTTGGTTTGGCCTGACGCAGGTTCAATTCGGCTTGCCACATTTCATTCAAGGCTGCTCGCAATAATTTTTTGGTCTTGTCATCGAGCAAAGTGGCCGCTTCGGGAATATCGTGCGTGTGGCCGTACTGCTCGAGAATACTTTGACTGTCATTTGCAGTCGCGGATTTTCCGGTGGTTTCATCCGAATGTTCATCATGTTCATCATGTTCTTTGTTGGCATCTTCAGCTTCTTCGCCAAGAAATTGCCCGTAACGCAAACGTAAAATACGTTGATCGACGCCGATGGTATCGGATTGAATGGCAAATTTTTCAGCAGTGAGTCTATTTTTATCAGCCAACAATTTTTCGGTATCGATAATAATTTGACGCTGGCTGCGGAAATACGCCGGAATCGCTTTCTGCACTATGCCTTCAATGCCGGTCGCTTGAGCGCTGTTTTCAGGCGGCCAGCGCAAAATAAAACTTGAGCTGCGCGTCGTATTGTTTTTCGG
>JAYUUM010000262.1:0-7038 GCA_043754555.1 Arenimonas sp.
TCATTCCAAATGGCCGGATTTTCAAGCTCGCGGCTTACTTCTTCCAAACGCTCGACTTTGGTATCAAAGTCAAAGATACCCCCGAAGCGAATCGAGACGAGACTTTAGGTCATTGATTCGCAGGCGGACAAGATTTAGTTCCATGAGGTTCTATCGATTATGCAAAGGCTTATTGTAACAAAAGCAGTCACAGGGTGCGCGTGTCGCACAACAAGACACATCATCGTAATGAGTTCGCGAGCCACAGGCGCACCCTAGGCTGGCACACTATGCCGTATCAGCAATTGAATATCGCGACGGCCACGAAAATCATCCAGTTCCAATTGATAAGCCGCATGCAGTCTGTCTGGTGGCTCGACCCCGGCATATCCACCAAAATGAATTGCAGACAGAGTGAAGTCTGTCCCCAGCAGACGCAAGTTGTACTTGATATGACGCTCGCCAAGAATTTTCCACTCCGTGACTTCAAAAATATTATCAAATACCGGCTCCGGAAAACCCTGCCCCCACGGCCCTGCCAAACGTAAATCTTCGGCTAATTCCCGACTAAACTCATGCTGTAATAATTCACCATCACTCAGGCATTTGGCTTGTAATATTTCTACCGATAAACGCTGCTCGGCAACTTGATTAAATGCGGAACGGAATGCTTCTAAATTCTCTTTTTGAAGACTCAAACCCGCCGCCATCGCGTGACCGCCAAAGCGCTCTATTAACCCAGGATTCACTACATCAACCTCTGCTAATGCATCCCGAATATGAAAGCCGGGAATCGATCGTGCCGAGCCACGCAAAATATCGCTCCCATCATCTGCCGGCGCAAACGCAACGACTGGTCGATGCAAGCGATCTTTTAATTTTGATGCTACTAATCCAACAACCCCGGGATGCCAGCTTTGATCATAAAAACTCCAGGCCGCAGATTGGCTTTGCTGTTCGAGAGTAGCCACATCGACCAAGGCATCGGCATCATCGACCATTTGTTGCTGCAAGCCACGGCGCTCGACATTAATGCCGTTCAATATCGCGGCCAATTCGTATGCCCGGGTTTCATCGTCGGTAAGCAAACACTCGATTCCAATCGACATGTCTTCCAGACGCCCCGCTGCATTCAAACGCGGGCCGATGGCAAAACCAATATCCGAGGCGACCAACGTGCTGATATCACGGCCTGAAATTTCAGCCAATGCGCGCAAACCGACATGACACTGCTTTTTTCTAAAGCGTTTAATTCCTGCCGATACCAGCAAACGATTGTTGTAATCCAGGGGCACTAAATCAGCCACCGTACCGACCGCAACCAAATCCAATAGTGATGATAAATCTGGTTCGGGCGGTATCAGAATATTAAGCTCGCGCATTCGTTTTCTAAGCGCGAGCAATAGATAAAACATCACGCCAACGCCAGATAAAGCCTTGCTCGGAAAATCATCGCCATGAAGATTGGGATTGACGATAGCATCGGCAGGCGGCACCACTTCGCCCGGCAAATGATGATCGGTAATCAACACTTGCCAGCCATGTGCTTTGGCTGCGGCAACACCGGCATGACAGGCGATACCGTTGTCCACCGTGATGATGAATTCGGGTTTCATTTCAAGCATATGTTCGACCAGTGCTAGCGACAAACCATAACCATGTAAAATACGGTGCGGTACTTGGTAACTCAGTTGCTCTGCACCGAGCATTTTCAAGCCGCGCATTGCTACCGCCGTACCGGTAGCGCCATCGCAATCAAAATCACCGACGATGACAATATGTTTTTGAGCTTGAATTGCATTGAGCAGTAAATCGACTGCCTCGTTCATACCGCTTAATTGATCGGGCGACAATAAATTCGCCAATTTTAATTCGGCTTGCTCAGGATTATGGACCCCGCGACTGGCAAATATGCGTTGTAGTACCGGAGAAACATTTGCAGGCCACGGACCATGCTCGGGAATACTACGACGCGTTATCTTCACGCTAAATCACGCCAGAGCATTCAACGCACTACGCCAGAAACGCCAAGTATGCGATGCCCTGAGCTCAAAACTTGCGCCGTCGGCAAAGTCCAACACAATGGATGAAATCTTTTTATTTTTTAACTGAGTTAATGCAGGCAACAATTGATTTTGCTCAAATACTGCCCAGTCACGCATGTGGCGACAATCATTCAACACGGCCCCCGTATTTTCTGCATCGCTCACACCGGCATGTAACATCAATGATTGTATTCCTACATCATCGCTGACAACCTTGTCGGCAAGAAATTTTACTTGATCCGGCAAGATTCCGCCGCCCCAGAAATAAAGTGAATTGACTGGCAATAAACCTTTTTTAATACGGTCGGCATTTAGCGGATGATTATGTAAAGCAATTTGCGCCTCGTTGAGCAATGCATGCCAACGCTTGGCGGTTTCACCAGCTGGGATTTGAGAAAAAATATCGGTGCCGATAGCAGCATCAGGCGTTGGAAAAGTTGGAAGCTTGGACTCTTTCGGGAGCATCAAATACCAACGTGACGGACCGGGTGCAGAAAGAGGAAAGCCGACATCACCGAATATTATTTTAAGTGGTTTAATTAACTCGTCGGCCTCATCTTGGGTTAAACCCAGATCACCACAGCTCAACAAACGAACCACACCCATTTCTGCACGCACATGTGCCGGGTCGGCTCGCAGCCAAGCATAGTTGGCCGCGTCTTTTGCATCGTATTGCCGAGTTAGCGCTGCCATTGGCCAGCGCCTGGGCAGAATAAAAATATGTCGTTCTAGTTGCGCTTGCTCGCCATGATTCAAGATCGGTAATTTGTCGGCTTGACCCAAGGCTTTGGCAACTTCGACATTTATTTTTTGACCCGAAAACCGTCGACGCTCGGCTAATAAAAATGTCAGCATCGTGTTGGGCATTGGCAACTCAAACTTCGTAACGAACCGCAATAATATCGTATTCGCGATTACCGGCCGGTGCTTCAATAGTTACCGTGTCGCCTGAATTTTTACCAATCAAGGCACGCGCGACCGGCGATGAAATTGAAATCAGACGCTGTTTCAAATCCGATTCCAGATCGCCGACTATTTTATAAGTTACTTCTTCACCGCTATCGGCATCAGCCAATTCAACCGTTGCACCGAAGACGATTCGATCGCCCGCTGTAATCGTACCAATATCAATTAGCTGCGCATTCGAAAGTTCGCCTTCCAGCAATTTGATGCGGCCCTCAATAAAACTTTGTTGCTCACGCGCAGCGTGGTATTCGGCATTTTCTTTTAAATCGCCATGCGCACGTGCTTCTGCAATCGCATGAATAACGGCCGGTCGCTTGACCGATTTGAGTTGTTCTAATTCATCGCGCAGTTTTGCCGCACCGGTGGTTGTTAGCGGAGCTCTCATCCGTGAAGTTCCTTATGCAATTCTTGAAGTGACCATACCCGCGGATTATTACGGAATTCGATTGCTTGTACCAGCGCGCGCGCGCCGGGAATGGTAGTGGAGTAAGTCAAACGGTGCTGCAAGGCTTCGCGACGAATCGAGAATGAGTCATGAATCGCCTGCTTTCCTTCGGTGGTATTGACGATGTAGGCGATCTCGCCATTCTTGATCAGATCGACAATATGCGGACGGCCTTCAGCCACTTTGTTGATGCGTTCGCAAACCAAGCCTTGTTCGTTAAAAAACTTCGCGGTGCCATCGGTTGCTACCAGTGTAAAACCTTGAATAAGCAATTGTTTTGCCACATCCAGCACGCGTAATTTATCAACATCTCGTACCGAGATAAAAGCCTTGCCAGGCTTAGGGGCTTTAATGCTGGCAGCCTCTTCTGCGCGTGCAAACGCTTCCGGAAAAGTCCGACCAACACCCATCACTTCGCCAGTCGAACGCATTTCTGGGCCAAGTATTGGATCGACTCCCTGAAATTTTGCAAAAGGAAAAATTGCTTCTTTGACCGAATAGTAATTTGGCACAATTTCTTTCGTCGCACCTTGCGAGGCCAGCGATTGCCCGGCCATGCAGCGCGCAGCAATTTTTGCCAACGGCACACCTATGGCTTTGGAAACGAACGGCACCGTGCGTGAGGCACGTGGATTAACTTCCAATACAAAAATAGTGTCGCCTTGAATCGCAAATTGTGTGTTCATCAAACCAACAACTTTCAACTCACGCGCCATCTGCGCTGCTTGCACACGCAAGCGATCTTGCATCTCGGCACTAAGGGTGTATGGCGGCAATGAGCAGGACGAATCACCCGAATGCACACCGGCTTCTTCGATGTGTTCCATGATGCCGCCAATCAACACGTTACCTTCGGCGTCAGCAATAATATCGACATCCACTTCTACTGCATTATCTAGAAAGCGATCGAGCAACACCGGTGAATCATTCGATACCTTTACCGCTTCACGCATGTAGCGCGAGAGATCCGCGGAGTTATAAACAACTTCCATCGCGCGGCCACCAAGCACATAACTAGGGCGCACCACCAATGGATAGCCAATTTCATCGGCCAAGACGATTGCTTGTTCCTGGGTTCTAGCAGTTCGATTTGCTGGCTGAATCAAGCCACATTTTTCAATGAGTTTTTGAAAACGCTCGCGATCTTCGGCCAAATCGATTGAATCAGGCGAGGTTCCAATAATCGGCACGCCATTGGCTTCAAGCGCCCGCGATAATTTTAAGGGGGTTTGTCCGCCGTATTGCACGATCACGCCGACCGGCTTTTCCAGATCAACAATTTCGAGCACGTCTTCCAGCGTAACCGGCTCAAAATACAGACGATCGGAAGTGTCGTAATCAGTCGATACGGTTTCTGGATTGCAATTTATCATGATGGTTTCATAGCCATCCTCGCGCAAGGCCAGCGATGCATGTACGCAGCAATAATCAAACTCGATACCCTGGCCGATCCGATTCGGACCACCGCCGAGCACAATAATTTTTTTATTATTAGTTGGCGCGGCTTCGCATTCGTCTTCATAAGTTGAATACATGTAAGCGGTACTGGTAGAAAATTCAGCACCACAACTATCAACACGTTTATAAACCGGGCGCAAACCTAAAGCACGACGTAAAGTACGAATTGCCGTTTCATCGGTGCCAGTAAGTTGCGCAATGCGGGCATCGGAAAAACCTGCGCGTTTTAATTGGCGCATGCGGCCTTTATCAAGACTCGGCAAACCTGCTTTCGCAGTCTCTTTTTCCATCGCCACCAAATCTTCTATTTGATCCAGAAACCAGGGATCAATAAAGCTCAGATTAAAGACATCATCAACCGTCATTCCGGCGCGAAAAGCTTCAGCGACTTGAAATAAACGCTCCGGTCCGGGTTCCTTTAATTCACGACGAATTTTCAACAGGCCTTCTTCACCCTGTTCTGCATCTTCAGTGGGGTCCAGACCTACCTTGCCGATTTCCAAACCTCGCAAGGCTTTTTGCAATGATTCCTTGAACGTGCGTCCCATTGCCATCACTTCACCGACCGATTTCATTTGCGTCGTCAAACGCGCGTCGGCCGTGGGAAATTTTTCGAAGGCGAAACGAGGAATTTTAGTCACGACGTAATCGATGCTGGGTTCAAACGACGCCGGAGTTGCACCGCCAGTAATATCGTTACGCAATTCATCCAGCGTGTAACCCACTGATAATTTAGCCGCAATTTTTGCAATCGGAAAGCCGGTGGCTTTCGATGCCAATGCCGATGAACGGGACACACGTGGGTTCATTTCAATGACCACAACCCGGCCATCTTTTGCGTTGATACCAAACTGCACGTTTGAACCGCCGGTATCAACACCAATTTTTCGCAGCACAGCAATCGAGGCATCGCGCAAGCGCTGATACTCTTTGTCAGTCAATGTTTGTGCAGGTGCGACCGTTATCGAATCACCGGTATGCACGCCCATGGGATCAAGATTCTCGATCGAGCACACGATAATGCAGTTGTCCGCAGTGTCACGTACGACTTCCATTTCGAATTCTTTCCAGCCGAGTACTGATTCTTCTACCAGCACTTCGCCAGTGGGCGAGAGGTCGAGTCCGCGCTTTACAATCTCGATGAGTTCTTCGCGATTGTAGGCAATACCACCACCGCTACCGCCCAAAGTAAAACTTGGGCGAATAATGGTGGGATAACCGACTCTTGTTTGAATTTCAATCGCTTGTTCCAAGGTGCGCGCTACTTCTGCTTTCGGACATTCCAGTCCAATTTCTTTCATGGCGACGCGGAACAATTCGCGATCTTCCGCCATGCGAATGGCTTCACGCGAGGCACCGATTAATTCAACGCTATATTTATCCAAGGTACCGGCGTCGGCCATATCCAGCGCGCAATTCAACGCCGTTTGACCGCCCATCGTAGGCAATAAAGCATCGGGCCTTTCTTTCGCGATAATTCGCTCGACGGTATCGGGATTAATAGGCTCGATGTAAACCGCGTCGGCCATGTCTGGATCAGTCATGATGGTGGCCGGATTCGAGTTCACAAGAATCACTCGATAACCTTCATCGCGCAGTGCTTTGCATGCTTGTGCGCCGGAATAGTCGAACTCGCAAGCCTGACCAATCACAATCGGACCAGCGCCGATAATGAGAATGGATTTTATGTCGGTACGTTTTGGCATTTTAATTCCGGGGCTGGGGACTGGAGACTTGGGGCTGGGGAGCAGCTCGATTCGATGCCGCTACTTTGACCTCCAAAGATTTTTGTAAAGCTCGTAACTTCCGACCTAATGTATCGGCTTGAATTAATAAACTCTCACTTTCAAGCGAATATATCCGCTGTGCAAGAATCAAGTGTGTTTCTGATTCTGCAAGCGATGACATTGCGAAAGAAATGTAGCGCAGAAAGTCGCGAGTTGAGCTGCGTGCATGACCTTCAGCAATATTAGATGGCACAGATACACATGCACGTTGTAATTGCGAAGCAAGGCCGTACATTTCATTCTTTGGTAACTGCTGTGTCAACAAGTAAACACTTGCGGTGTAATCCATTGCAAGCTTCCACACGTCCAAATCTCGGTAACTTAGAATAGTAGACACCTTAGCCCCTAGCCCCTAGCC
>JAYUUM010000263.1:0-21064 GCA_043754555.1 Arenimonas sp.
CAATTCTTCGCTTCCCTGTTTTATTTCTTCTGCAGTGAATGGAATTTTCAAATCGTAAACGCGGGCCGAATGAAACAGTCTTTCGGTGTGATCGTTCAAACGGAAATATTGCGGACCATCGGGTGTGGCATAAACGCGTTCACCTTCAAACACCGAAGAACCGTAGTGCAGGGCATGGGCACCGACCGAAACACTGGCCTCGTGCCAGGCTTTGATGCGGCCGTTATGCCAGATTAGTGAAGGTGGTTTCATCGTGCAGCTCCTTGCGACTGTCTTGGTGCTTCTTGCGTGGTAGGTGACATGCGTTCGATACGATTGACGACTTCCAGCGCGGCTTGTGCAGCGGCCTCAACGATGTCGGTCGACACGCCGTTGCCGCGAATTTCCTTGCCTTGGTGATTGACGGCCAGTGACGCCAAACCTTGTGCATCGCTGCCGATACCGAGCGAACGAACCTGGAAATCGCTGATATCGAGCGTGCATCCGGTTGCACGTTCGATCGCATGCATGACAGCGTGTACCGGGCCATCACCGATCGATGCTTCACTCGCGGTGGCGCCATCGTCATGCTCCAATTTCACCGAGGCCGATGACATGCCGCCCAGGTGGCTAGCGCAATTCAGCGAAGCAATGCGCCAAGGGCCCAGCGCTTCCGGATCACGCCCCAAGGCTAGTGCTTCCAGATCGTTATCGAAGACTTCGCGTTTTTTATCGGCCAATGTCTTGAAGCGGGTAAAGATTTCGTCGAGCTGGACGTCGTTGGTTTCATGGCCCAATGTGCTCAAGCGTTCACGCAAGGCGTGGCGGCCGCTGTGCTTGCCCAAAACCAATTGTGATTTCGCGAAACCGACATCTTCCGGTTTCATGATTTCGTAGGTGCCGCGATGTTTCAGCATGCCGTGCTGATGGATGCCGGCTTCATGCGCGAACGCGTTTTCGCCGACTACGGCTTTGTTGCGCGCCAGGGTGAAGCCTAGCAAATTGCTCATCAAGCGAGCCGTTGGATATAAACGCGATGTTTGGATTCCGGTATCGACGCCAAATAATTCCTGGCGAGTTTTCAAAGCCATCACGACTTCTTCCAAAGCCGCATTTCCGGCGCGTTCACCGATGCCGGTTAGCGTGCATTCGACCTGGCGGGCACCAGCGGCAACAGCGGCGAGACTATTCGCCACGGCCATGCCCAGGTCGTTATGGCAATGCACGCTGATGACGGCTTTATCGACATTGCGCACGTTTTGTTTCAGATAGGTAATTTGCGCGCCCATTTCCGCAGGTGTGGTGTAGCCGACTGTATCGGGAACATTGAACGTTGTAGCTCCGGCTTGGATAACGGCTTCCATTACCTGTGCCAGATATTCCGGATCAGTACGCATGGCGTCTTCAGCCGAGAATTCCACTTCGTCGCATTGCTGTTTGGCGCGTTGAACTGCGGCGATCGCGGCATCGATGACTTGTTGCTTGCTCATGCCGAGTTTGTGTTCACGATGCAAATCGCTGGTCGCAATAAATACATGGATGCGTGAGCGTCGTGCCGACGCCAGTGCACGGGCGGCAGCATCGATATCGCTAGTTTGGCAGCGTGCCAATGCGCAGATGGTTGGGCCGCGCACTTCGCTGGCAATGGCCTGCACCGAGGCAAAATCATCGTCTGAGGCATTGGCGAAGCCGGCTTCGATGATGTCGACACCAAGCTCTGCCAAGGCTTGGGCAATGCGTTTTTTCTGACTGCGGCTCATCGAGAAGCCTGGTGCCTGTTCGCCGTCGCGCAGAGTCGTATCAAAAATTCGAACGCGGTCCCCGCTTGCGCCGGTATTCGATGAATTGAAGGGATTTGTGGTTTTCTGCATGTTTGCTTTTGCAAACCGAGGCAAATAAAAAACCCCGCATCTGTTGCCAGGTGCGGGGTTTTGAAGTTTCGTTATTTTATGTTTCTAACGACCGCCTCAGCCCGCACCTCCGATAATAATAAGGACGAGTACGAGGACGACGGTTACGACATTGAGACCAGCATTGACCGGCAAGCCGACGACCGGAAGAATCCGGACGTTTTCTGCTTTTGCGGTGGAGGTTTTCGAGGTCATGGGTTGAGACTAAACGCAGAATAAAATCTTTGTCAACAAAAATCTTTAGAGTTCTTATTCTATTTGCCCATATGCCAAATGCTTATATGACGCCTTCTTAGGCGTATGGGCCATGACGAATTTATCTCAGGCGTACTTGTTTTTCGCTCGCATGGCCTGCTGTTTGTCACGTTGCCAATCGCGATCTTTACTGGCCTGACGCTTGTCGTGGTCTTGTTTGCCCTTGGCCAAAGCGAGTTCAAGTTTCACTTTATTGGCTTTCCAATACACGGCCGTCGGGATCAATGTGTAGCCATCGCGCTCGACTTTGCCGATCAATTTATCAATTTCGTTTCGATGCAAAAGTAATTTGCGGGTGCGACGATCGTCGGCGATAACATGGCTCGATGCTTGCAGCAAAGGTGTGATTTGCGCGCCGAATAGATAAATTTCACCACCGCGAACTACGGCATAGGCATCGCCCATATTCATGCGGCCGGCGCGAATGGACTTTAATTCCCAGCCTTGCAGCGCAATACCGGCTTCGTAACGCTCTTCAAGGTGATAATCGTGGCGAGCCGTGCGATTAAGCGCAATTGTTTTAGGTGCGCTCGTCTTTACTGGGCCACCTGAAGTATTCTTGACATCTTTATTCTTCGACATGGCGCTATTGTCGCCTATTGCAGGGCGGGCTGGGAACCACATGACAACAATCCATCGCCACGCATTGGTTAGACATTCAGCGGCCCGCATGTTTGGGCTTGTTAATGATGTCGCCAGCTATCAGCGTCGGTTCTCATGGTGCGAGGCCTCAGAGGTCTTGGAGAGCTCTGAAAAACACATGCTTGCACGACTGGATATCAAGGTTGCGGGTTTGCGGACCAGCTTTACCACGCGCAACACTTTGGAATATCCGCATCGAATCAAATTGGCGCTGCAAGAAGGACCCTTTAGCGAGTTTAGTGGCGAATGGGTGTTTCATGCGCTGGACGGGGATGCTTGCAAGATTAGCCTGACGATGGAGTTCGAAGTGCAAAACAAGTTGGTGGGTTCGGCTTTGGCACTTGGATTTCAAAGTTTGGCCGACCGATTGGTCGATGATTTTTGTCGTGAGGCCAATACCAGTGACGACTGAGACTATTGAAGTCGAAGTTATGTATGCCGAGCTGCAAAAAGTCTGGCATTTCCCGATGCGTGTGCCTGTCAATTCAATCGTGGCAGATGCGTTGGCGATAGCGAAACAGCATGCGAATTGGCCGAATATCGAAATCAAGCCCGAGTTGTTAGCGGTTTATGGACAGACAGCGACGCTGCAAACAAAATTGCATGAGTTTGATCGCGTGGAAATTCTTCGGCCGCTATTGATCGATCCGATGGATGCCAGGCGCGGAAGAGTTGTGAAGAAAGTCAAAGGTAAGATAACACTATAGATAACACAGGAAGCAGAGACTTCAGTTCCGACTAAACCGATTGTAGTAAGGAAGCCTCGAGTTGCGCGTAGCATGATCGAGAATGCGTCTCGAACCATCGGCGTTAAAATCCCTCCTGAAAAAACAGAACATAGGAAGCTATGCCAATGCCATTACCTGCCCACCCTCGCATCGCTTTTCTCGCTAGCCCCACTACTGAGGCTCAATCGGCTTTATCTAAGTTATTGAGCACGCATCAACAGCATACGCCAGACGATGCCGATGTAATTTGTGCGCTCGGTGGTGACGGCTTTATGTTGCAGACGCTGCATAAACATGGAGCACGTGGCTTGCCGGTGTTTGGTATGAAGTTGGGCACGGTCGGTTTTTTGATGAACCAACATCGTCCTGGTGAATTACTGGCAAGATTGCATGCAGCAGAACCCGCCGTATTGCGCCCGCTTGAAATGATTGCAACCACTGAAGCCGGCGGGGTATTTGAATCATTGGCCTACAACGAAGTTTCCCTGTTAAGACAGACACGGCAAACAGCGCATTTGCGTATCCATTTGAATGGCCAGGTACGATTGGAAGAATTGGTTTGCGACGGCGCCCTGGTGGCAACCGCCGCTGGTAGTACTGCCTACAACTACTCGGCTCACGGCCCGATTTTGCCCTTGGGCTCATCAGTCATAGCTTTGACGCCCATTGCAGCATTCAGGCCAAGGCGCTGGCGTGGCGCAATTTTGCGCGCTGACACTGCCATCAAACTGGAAGTACTTGACGCTTATAAACGCCCGGTCAGCGTCACCGCTGATTCCCACGAAATCCGCGATGTGATCGAAGTTACCATTCGCGAATCACTCACCCGCACCGTCACTTTATTGTTTGATCCGGAACACAATCTGGAAGAGCGAATTTTGAACGAGCAATTTGTTACCTAACCTTGGCCAGGCATAAAAGAATTCAAAACCCGCGCGAAGCTTAGGGCCGAATATTTTTTTCCGGCTTGCTCGAAGTCCGGGATGACTCGCTTTAAACATGGGCTTCATTGACGCGAGCTTGACTAATTTAATCTCGAATCGCAGCCGATGAGAATGAAATCGGCTAAGCTGTCGCCATGACCGAATCCCCGCAAAATTCAAATAATAAACTTGTCGTGGCTATTTCATCCAGAGCCTTATTTAATCTGGAAGAAAGTCATGATTTGTTTGAACGCGAGGGTTTGCAGGCGTATCAACAGTTTCAGCGGGATCGCGAAGATGAGTTGTTAGAGCCTGGCATCGCGTTTCCATTGGTTAAAAAGTTATTGGCCTTGAATCTGCACGGCAATCCACACATTCCAAGTATTGAAGTTATTTTATTATCGCGAAATTCTTCGGATACTGGTCTGCGTATTTTTAATTCTATCGAGCAATTCGGTTTGGAAATAGTGCGCGCGGCGTTTACCAATGGTTCGCCCCCATTTCCTTATATACAGCCTTTTGGCGCGCAATTATTTTTATCAACCCATGTCGAAGATGTTAGAAATGCATTGTTAGCCGGTGTGGCAGCCGCGACTATTTTGCCTTCAAAGGCACCGGATATTTCGCATGATCAATTACGCATTGCGTTTGATGGCGACGCCGTAATTTTTGGCGACGAGTCGGAACGTATTTCGCAAGAGCAGGGCATGGAAGCTTTCTCACGCAACGAACGCGAGCAAGCACTGACACCATTGAGCGGCGGGCCATTCCGCAGTTTCTTGTCGGCATTGCATGAAATTCAATCAGCCTTTCCGCCTGACCAATCACCCATTCGCACAGCACTTGTTACCGCGCGCTCGGCGCCTGCTCACAAGCGTGTGATTCTTACTTTAAGGCAATGGGGAGTGCGCTTGGATGAAGCCTTGTTTCTGGGTGGACGAGAGAAAGGCCCGTTTTTACAAGCTTTTGGCGCCGATATTTTCTTCGATGATTCACAACATAATGTTGAAAGTGCCAGGCAACATGTCGCGACCGGTCACGTTCCGCATGGAGTGAGTAATGACAGCAAATAAAATAATTCAGGTCATCATTGCCTGTATTGCCTGCACAGCATTGTTCGCCTGCAAAAAAGATAAGCCGGTCGATAGTTCCAGTTCCAATCCAATCATTGACCCATTAGCGATGGAGACAGAGCTCAATATATTGGCAATGGATGGACGTATTGAGTCGGGTAAGAACAGTGCTGCTTTTGATTGGGTAACCCCGTTTGAAGCAGCAACCGGATGTATAGTCAATGCTACTTTGCTTGATAGTAATGAATTACTTGCAAGTAAAATCGATAGCAATCAATATGATTTGGTAATCGCTGCAGATTCATCGCTGCCGGTAAATTTATTTCAAACTATTGATTTTTCGCGGCTTCGGTCTTTCAAAGCGTTGGATAAACGCTTTTTCAAAAATCCATCTGTACAGCAGAAAACTGCACTGC
Organism: Arenimonas sp.; assembly: GCA_043754555.1. Classification (GTDB taxonomy): domain Bacteria; phylum Pseudomonadota; class Gammaproteobacteria; order Xanthomonadales; family Xanthomonadaceae; genus Arenimonas. The sequence continues at coordinate 5,927 of JAYUUM010000263.1, forward strand.
CATTGCATTGGAAACAAATAAAGCCAGGACCTCCATCAACAGAATTAATAATTGAAATTGAAAGCATACATCTGCTTGCGAAGGCTCAAAATATCAATTGCGCCTATGCCTGGATGCAATGGAGCCTCTCGTCGAAAGTGCAGGCTGATATTGCCGCTGCTCTGGATACCATTCCTGCAGTTCCTGCCGCTTGTTTCGGCAATGAATTACTGGGTGATGATGCCTGCGAGCAACGGATGGCTGAAACACCGATTGATAATAAATCCAACCCGTAGGGGCGCAGCAAGCAGTTGAATGAAGTAGGGTGGGCATTGCCCACCGTTTCGATATCTTTTTCGATATCTTTAAAAAGGGTGGACGGTGTCTATCCTATGATTTTTTTCTGCCAAAGACATACAGCCCGCACGCTAATAAAGAAACAACGGCACTCGCCAGGAATGCAGCTTGTCCTTTATCGATATCCCACATAATTGATGCCAGACCCGCACCCACAACACCGCCAATACCCGAACTAAAGCCGTACATCAGACTTTGACCGGCCTTGGCTAAATGACCGGGAAAGAGCTTGCCCATCGAATGCATGCAGCAGGCATGGAACACCGCGAAACCAAATGCATGCGTAGTTTGGGCCAATAACATAATGCTGAAATTATCGGCATAGAACGCTGTTACGGTCCAGCGTGCTGCGGTAATGAGCAGACAAAATATAATCAGGCGATCTGCACCAAAGCGGGAAATGAGTTTTGGTGCTTTCCAGAACATCGCGATTTCAATTAATACACCAGTGCCCCAAAAAATTCCGATACTTGCGCCGTCATGCCCGTGTGCTTGCAAGTGCAAAGTGTAGAAAACGTAGAAGGCGCCGAAAGCCACTTGCACCAATAAAACTACAAACAGGAAATGCGGTACACCGGCTCGTCGCCATAGTTCGATGAATCGTACACCTGCTTTTTCAATCAGCGGTGCGGGGTCAAAACGATGCGGCCATGCTGCCAATACGGTTGCGATGAACAAAGGCATGGCTAACCAAGGGAAACTTGAATTTCCAAAATGATCGAGTAATTTTCCATAGCTTGAAGCCACGATTAAAAAGCCGACAGAACCCCAGACGCGTATGCGACCGTATTGATGGGTGTCTTTACCGAGGGCTTCCAGTGTCATCGCTTCAAATTGCGGCATCACGGCGTTATAAAAAAAACCAAACAGCGTCATTACAATAAATAGTTGTAATGTCGTTTTGGTCAGCGTGAACCCGGCAAAACACAACAAGGTGAGTAGGGTGCCGATTACAAACCAATGACCGGGATTTTTTGATCGTTCAATCAGGCGATTCCAGGCCGGCGGTCCAATAATCCGGGTGCCGTACCAAAGCCCAAGCATGGTGGCGACTACGTAACCACTAAAGCCCAGGGAATCAACCCAGCGGCCGATATAGGGTGTGTATGCACCCAATGCTGCGTAGTAAAAAAAATAAAATAACGAGAAATGCCGAAGCTTGTTTTGCATGCGGCAAATTTAACATATTCGTTTTAATTTTGACTGCCGTGAGAGGGCCATAAGGCCCGAAAAAAGCTGCCATTACTTAACCATTCGGGCCTTATCGCACTTCGACCAATACTTTAGATATTTTCCGAAAAATGAGAAAAAAACGGCCAGCATAGCTGGCCGTAAAGTCTAGCGTTGGGGGTAAATTAGCGCAGGGAGCCGCCTACGCGTGCTGCATTTTCACGTGACTCCAATTGTGTCATGCGTGTTTGGTCTTTCAATTCCACAAACTTTAATTCAAATGGAGCGCCATAACCTGCTGGCAGATTTGCACGACCAAAGTTTAGATTGAGCGAGCCCTTGCCTTGCTTAAACCAATTGGCCATTGCTGCTTGGGCTACAGGACGGCTGACGCCATCGCGACCAGTGGCAAATAGTGTTCCGCTCAGCTCATAGCGACCGGAGGAACCTATTTGAATCGGCATGTTAAATGACAATGCTTGCGGATTGAAACGGAACCCACCATTCAACTTTGCTGTGGGTTGTGCAATTGAAATCACCGTGCGTGCATCACGCTGTATACGCATATTCCCGTCGCTGGCACCGGCTAATACTTGTACTTCCCACAAGCCAGCCTGTTGTGTCACGTCATTGGGCAATTTGCTAACAGCACGCAACGTGCCATTTTCATTTTTGAATGTCATGTCATAAGTTTTGCCTGACGGCGAAACCAGTAGACCGCTGATTTCAGTACCCGACATCGCTTTTTCATTTTTACCAAGTAAGGCATTAACGACTAATTGATCACCGGCCAAATAATTCTGACGGTTAGCCTTAGTTTGCAAAGTCACATCGCTATTGGGCTCAAATACATGAACCAGATAGCGACCGCTTGCTTTGGGCACCATTAATTGAAAGCGGCCTTCACCCTGGCCATCGGCAATTTTTACAACAGCGGTACCGTTGCTAACATCCATGCCAGCTTTTTGTAATTGGTCGGTATTGGCCTGTTGCGAGAATGCTTTTGCACTGTCGATAGCCTTGCCGTTGCGAAGCAATTTCATATTGCCCGGAACAATCGACGCTGCACCAACCGCTGGACTGATGCGAATTAACGCACCGGGCGCTGTGGTATCAATCATCAAGCCTTTATTTAATTCAGCGCCATCGGTTTGCATCCAATATTCACGGCTTTCTGCGGTAAACGGAGCGCTTATAGCCAATTCGTTTTGCGGATTTAAAGCATATGAAAAGGAAACTGCTTTGCGTTCAAATTGACCGGCAGGTACCGGAATGTTGACCAAACGCGATGAAATTAAATCATTGCTACGTGTTGCTAGACGGCTGTCATTGGCTGCTTGGGCGACACAGGCGGCACTTAATAATGTTACTAATAATAATTTGCGCATGATGTGGAACCTCAATAGGACATGTCGGTGCGTAAGATGGAATCCAGGCCAAAACAGGCACGGCGACTTTGGTTGTGTGATAGCGGTTCTCCGCCTGCCATTCGCGTTTTGTCATTGAACCAAACGCTGCCTGCCGCCGATTGACTGCTGCAGTTCAGGAAGCCATCGGAGCAACTATTTAACCAGGCCTGAGTAATTTCAAGGCCAACATTTTCAGCATAACCAGCGCAGTAACTGTCGGAATCCCAAATGGCTGATTCGACATCGGTACCCACAACACTGCGAAATAATTTTGGCAGCGCAGGGCGGCCACTGGTGCCTTGCAAATAGTTACTGTTGTAGTAAGACATCCAGCTCACTTGCTGCATTTTCACTGCGTCGGATTTATAACCCAGTAACCAACCCAGCGAGGTTTCAAACACGTTGCCATTAGTGACGGCATCAGCCAATGGTGTGCCCGCCGATGATGGAGCCAGCGCGTTAACCCGCACAATTTTTGAAATAATGTTGGGATAACGACTGTCATACGTAGGGTTCGACATAATCCAGCGCACCACATTGCCACCGTTTGAGTGGGTGATAACGATCAGACGCGTAATGCCTCTGCTACTAATAAAGCTGCTGAGTTGTCCTGCTAAACAACCCGATGCACGGCTATCCCACATGTATTGGGTAAAGTCGCAATTGATCACGACAAAATTTGCCGGGTTTGGCAAGCCGCCACGAACATTGTTCACCATTGTGGGCTGCCAATAAGCATTGTAGGCATCGGTTTGACTCCCGGTGCCGTGGACGAAAGCCACTCCAGTGTTTGCCGAGCACACACCAGAAATAGCTAATAAAGTCATGAGTAATAAATAGCGCACGTTCACTCCCTCCCAGGTAAAACGATGCGTGCGGTTCATCCCTCCTGGAACCCGCGCGATTGTCACCAGCATTCTCCCTTCGCTAGCGTATGGCCAAGCCAGCATACGGATAAGTATGTGATCGTCAACACATTTCGATGGTGCGGTGCGTCACAATTAGCGTGCTGCGATGCGCAATTTTGAGCAATCAGTTACGTAGGGTGGGCATTGCCCACCGTTGCATGATATTGGGCGATGCCCACCCTACTTAAAACTCGAGATCAAGTGCCGCACACAGGTAATCCATCATAGGCGATAGCTCCTGGCAGGATTGCGTGATGGTTTTTAGCAACTGGTCGCTGCAAACAAGCTCGTCGCTAATCGGCACGGAGGCGACAAAACTTTTGAGTTTTAAATCTTCAATAAACTCATGGTCGGCGGGAAAGCCGCGCGGAACCCGAACCGTACTTTCGGCTTCACGGGAATATTTTTCTTTAAATTTTTTTGAATAAATTGCTTTTTTCCAGCTCGCCGGGTTGTCTAATATGAACTGGCGAACTTTGCGAAGTACTTCGGCCTCAGGATACCAATGACCGGCAGCAATAAAACATTGTTTGTGTTGCAGATGGAAATAGAATTTCGGTGCTTCGCTGTCACGGCCTTTCTCGTGATAAAACCGTGCCCCCATAAAATGTTTATAAGGTGATTTGTCTTTTGAAAAACGCGCGTCACGGTTAATGCGGAACAGGGAGCCACCAACGGCTCTTGGGTCGGCCACATAATGTGAACTTATTTTTGCCAGTGGCGCCTGCAAGTCGGTAATCAAGGCTTGAAACGGCTGGCGCACATGGGTTTCATAGTCCGCCTTGTGCTCGTTAAACCATTCCCGATTATTATTCTTCTGAAGATTATTCAGGAATTTAAATGTTTTATCGCTGAAGTATTTCATAAGCTCGCCTCAATACTCTGGCCCCAAACTTGCAACTGATCCATCAAACTTTGCTGTTCGGCATTAGCCAATTCACGACATTTTTCTATTTCAAGATAATAGCTTTCAAAGCTGTATTCCGAATGTGATGATTCTTTACTCAATCGCTGAGCGCGGTAGATATTCCAGCGCTGCATTTCATCCAGTGACAGGCTGTCTGGCCAGTTTCGAGCGCGATAACGAAATAGTAATTCGTCATAACGTGAGCCCGGTTTCCACGGGGAAAGAAAGTTCTTCAGCTGAGTTGCCGAGCTGCCGCGAATAGTTGAAAAAAAGCGTTTATCGCTATCGCTTGCAAAACCGTCATACAAAGCCCCATCGGCGTCGGAAGGGTCATACGCTGCGCGCTTGGCAAATACTTGCCGTACTTTTTCGGCAATATCCGGGGTTTGTTGGATCCGTTTTGCATTGATCAAGCATTTTTCTTTATCGATACCCATCCGAGTGAAATCTTCATCGCGACAATGTGCCAGCGGCAAAACGACCGGGCAGCGATTGCTGTGAATTTCTTTCAATGGAATACGCGACATACCCTCCGGTAAATCGATTTGGCGAATAAACACGCGCTCAGAAATATCTTCTGCTTCGAGTGTTATCAAATCACCCGGATCGCAACTTAGGTCAAATACAATCGCGCGATTTTTAATATCCGGATGCCAGGCCAGCGGTATCACCAATGCCGCACATAAATGTTCGGCCGGGAATTGCCCTGATATATGCAGCACCGGCGTTTGATTGGCAATATCGAGCAGGGACAACACCTTTTCTTTGCTACGCAATTGTAGATAGTAATCCCATAATTTTGGCTGGGCGCTGCGCAGTTTTCGAGCCAGACCAATTAGTGCCCGGACATCGGACAAGGCTTCATGTGCCATGCCTTCACGGGTGCCATTTGCGGTAGCCAGATGCTCAAGTTTGAAGCTGGTAAAACCGTCGTCGCGTTTTGGCCATTGCAAGCCTTCTGGGCGCATTGCATGGGCCAACCGCATGAAATCGAGTAGATCCCAGCGGGAGTTACCATTTTTGTATTCGCGCTCGTAGGCATCATAAAAATTTCGGTATAAACCAAACCGGATAAATTCATCATCGAAACGAATGGAGTTGTAGCCAACAGCACAAGTATTGGCAGTCATTAACTCATCATTGATCATCGCAAAAAAATCGGCTTCGCAAGTGCCATCACGCGCAGCTTGTTGCGGGCTAATGCCGGTGATCATGGCCGCTTCAGGTGAAGGTAATAAATCGTTTGCCGGCTGGCAAAACCAGGAGATCGGCTCGTCGATTTCGTTCAATTCTTCATCGGTACGAATAGCAGCGAATTGAGCGATTCGTGATCGTCTTGGGTCTCTACCAAATGTTTCCAGATCGTACCAAAGGAAGGATTTTGCCATTAAATGCCTGAAAGCTGCGCTTGGTCTTGGAATAAGTTGGTTCCAAGCGTAGGCAGGGATTTGGGTAAATGCAAGCGTGGCATGCCAACGATATAGCCTTGCGCCATATCAACACCGCATTCATAAAGTGTCAGCAGCATTGAGGCATCCTCAACGCATTCGGCAACCGTCAATTTACCGGCGGTTTCAGCAATGGAAGTCAGTGCGGCAATAATGGTGCGGTCCAGAATGTCGTGCGGTAAGCCCTGAATCAACGACCCGTCAATTTTAAGAATATCGGCTTCAATTTGTTTCAAATAAGCGAAGGTTGAAAAACCGGTACCAAAATCATCCACCGCAATTCGGCAGCCCAGTGCTCGCAGCGCAGATAATTGTCTTTGTGCGCTTTCCAAGTCGCTAATCGAATGCGACTCGGTAATTTCAAATACTAGTGCCGCCGGGTTGACGTTGTATTCCACAATTTTTGCTGTGACGTATTCTGGAATGCCGCCTTTTTCCAGCGTCTGCGCAGAAATATTGATCGTCAAAGCGATTGGGCGTGGACTGTCGCGGGATTCTCGCAAAGCTTGCAGCGCATGATTGATGACCCAGAAGTCGATGTCCTGCATCAGCCCAAATCGCTCTGCCGCCGGCAGGAAAGCATTGGGCGAAATTAATTCGCCTTGGTTACCTTTCATGCGAATCAATACTTCAAACAAGGCTTCGGAATAGGGATTGCGTTCCAGCTGACGCAGCCAAATATCTTTACTATTATGGTGGCCAATCACATCGTTTTCGATGCCCTTTAATGGCACGATGGGTTGATAGCACAATGCGAAACGATCGGTACGGAACGCTTCTTCCAAGCGAACTGACCAGCCTAGATCAACATCGAGCGCTGCCAGACGACCGGTTTCATGCGAATAGATTTGGCATTGATTGCGACCCGATTTTTTCGCCATATGGCAGGCGATATCAGCGTGTGCCATGGCGTCACTTGGCGAGTTGGTGCTGCTATCAATTTTGGCGCAACCAACCGACAAGGTGATACGGTAACTTTTGCCGCCGTAACTAAATGGCGATGCTGTCAACACGCGGCGAAAACCTTCAGCCAGCGTCGTCAAATCACTGGTACCTACATTGGTCAACAACACGGCAAATTCGTCGCCACCCATGCGAGCCAAATAATCGGCACCGCGCAAACGTGATTTCAAACGCTGGCTCACTTCTACCAGTAATTTATCGCCTGCCGCATGTCCGGCCGTGTCATTAATATATTTGAAACGGTCCAGATCAATAAATAACAGCATCGCCGTTTGGCCGGTGCGGCGCACTTTGCTGCACTCTTGTTCGAGTTGTGATTCAAACCAGCCACGGTTATGCAATTTTGTCAGGCTGTCATGATCGGCTTGCCAGCGTAATTCGTCTTCCAAAGCACGGCGAGCGGAAATATCCCTGAATGCGACTACTGATCCATTTAATTCGGATTCCATTTTTAGTGGATGAATATTGCACTCGACCGGAATGCCGCGTTTATTGGATGCCCAGAAACGCGTTTGCCAGGACGAAACTTCGCTACCATTGGTATAGCAAAGATTGAGATATGAAGCGCTGCGTTGCATAGGTAAGCCGTCTTCATCGGCATCGTGGAAGGCGTCAAACGCATTTTGTCCGACTAATTCACTTGAATGGCTATAGCCCAATAAATCCAGCGCCGCCGGATTTATAAATTGAATCGTGCCATCTGAATCGACGCCGTAAACACCTTCGCCAACCGAGGACAAAATTCCCTGCAGACGGCGACGTTCGTTATCAATGGCTTTTCGATCATTGATAGTTCTACCTAGCGAAGCAATACGCGCCAGTAATAAATCCTTCGATTCGCTTTTAAACAAACATTCCAGTGCACCACATGCCAAGGATTCGGCAATTACAGCATCAGAATAAGTACCGGTAATGGTAGCGGTTAGAATGTGTTGGGTTTCCGGATTGTTCCGGATTTTGGTAATCAATGCCGTGCCGTTTTGTTCCGGCATCAAGTAATCAATAATTGCGATGTCGAAATTTTGGGCCGATACTTTTTTCCAGCCTTCATTAACGCTGTCGGCGGTTTCAATAAAATAGCCATGTTTTTGTAGTAGCTTGGAATAGCCTGCACGAATGGTGGCCGAATCATCAACAAATAAAATTTTGATTTGTTCTTCGTGCGAACTTAATGCCGGTTTGATACTTTGGGTAGGTCGTAGTAATTGATCAATGGCGCTGGGCGCTTCCAGATAATCCGACCACAGTGTAAGTGCTGTGCGTGGACGCGACATGCGCCAATTCACCGCATTGGCATTGCTGGAATCTGCCATAACTAAAACCGGCAAATGCTCGAAGCGCTCGCCATGCAACAAACCAAACACATCTTCGGCAATACCTTCGGAATATTCCGGCCAGCCAAGTACAACTGCGTCGAGATTGTTGTGACCGATGTGGGCTTTGAGCAGAGTATCGTAGGCTTCAGAAAGAGTGGCGACTGCAGTGACGCCATAATTAGATTGACTGAGTACCGCTGACAATGCACGTCGCCGCGTTTGCGAACTTTCTGCCAGCAAGATCATTTTCATTCACTACACCCCTGTCCGGACGTTCAGGCTAAACCCATGCCTAATCAAACGCCAGTATCCAAGGGGTTTTAAGCGAATAATTGAGCTATTTTTGCGTCAAATTTTGTTACGTCAATCTCGGCTAAGCTTTGTTTTCCGTGCGTAGCTTCAATTAACAGTTGGCGTTGTAACAACCCACGTTCAAAAGCAAGCTTGTAAGGGATTCGGCTAAAACTAACCATCGCATAGCGGGGAATGAATACACCGGGATGACGTTCTGCCAAGGCACGCTCTAACTGGCGTTGCAAGAGGAAGTCGGGATCATCGACTTTGTCACGCATTTCGATATAGTTTTCCAACGCCATAGTCTGGATAGCCAATGCATTCGGTTTGCGTTCCTGCTCAAAATCTTTGAAAGCATATTGCCAGTCATCGGCTTTTTCGATGTGCTGCACGAGAGCAAGGCAATCTTCAAATGCACAATTCATGCCTTGACCATGAAATGGCACCATCGCATGTGCCGCATCACCCAGCAACACCACACGGCCATCTAGATGCCAATTATCGCAATACAGTGTGCTTAAGCTCGAGGTAGGGTTATTGATAAAGTCCTGATCAAAATTCGGCATCAAGGGTAGCGCATCGACAAATTCGGTTTCAAAGAATTGTCGAGCTGCGGGCAAATCCGGCAAAGTCTCGAAACTTGGATCACCCTCATTAGGCAGAAACAAAGTCACGGTAAAAGTTTTTTCGGTATTGGGCAGTGCAATACACATGTAACCACCACGCGGCCAAATATGCAGGGCATTAGCGTCTATCTGGAACGTGCCGGCCGATGAGGGTGGGATTTCCAGTTCCTTATAGCTATGACCTAAGGATTCAAAACGCTCGGCAAGGTGGTTTTCATTTTTTAAAGCAGTCCGCACGCCAGAGCCCGCGCCATCAGCGCCGATAAGAACATCAAAATTTAGCTCGGATGACGAGCGATCGTGATCGTTGATGAGGTAGATATTTTTATTATCAAAATCTATATTTTCAATTCGCTGATTGAACGAAATTTTTGCACCGGCAGCTTCGGCAGCATTGAGTAAGGTTATATTCAACTCACCACGATGTACTGACCAGATGACTTCGGAGTCGTCTTTGCCATAGCGTTGCAATTGAGTGTCGCCATTTTTCATATGCACCATGCGGCCGCGCATCATCACCGCTTGTTGCATCACGGCATTATTCAAACCGGCTTCGCGTAATGCATGCAAGCCGCGTTCTGCAAGCGCAAGATTTATCGAGCGGCCACCTTCGTAGCCTTTTAACCGAGGGTCTGGTCGTTTCTCGAATACTTGCACTTGCCAGCCTTTGCGGGCAAGCAAAGTCGCCAGCAACGCACCAGCCAAACCTGCTCCAGCAATGGTGATTTTTTTTGTGATATCAGGTTGCATGTGTTGAATCCTGCCACTGTTTCACTGCATGCGTAAAACGCAATACATCTGAATGATTATTGTAGAGCGGGGCGGGTGAAATCCGGATCACATCGGGTTCGCGCCAATCACCGACGATGCCTTGCGCCGATAAAGCTTCAAACAACGCACGACCTTGTTCACGACCGGCATTGACTCGCAAAGACAATTGGCTGCCGCGTTGCTCGGGATTGTTTGGGGTGAGAATGCTCAAAGTGTTATGCAGTTCTTGCTGGATTAATGCTTCAAGATAAGCAGTCAGCTTGATGGATTTTTTGCGAAGGTTGTTTATACCGGCTTGCTGGAAAATCTCCAGCGAAACTCGGAGGGGCGCCAATGCAAATATCGGCGGGTTGCTGATTTGCCAGCCATCGGCACCCGGAGTTGGAATAAATTCCGGACCCATTTTGAAACGGGTGCTTTTATCGTGTCCCCACCAACCGGCCAAACGCGGCCGCGTGCTATTGGCATGGCGCTCGTGTACAAAACAACCGGCAATGGCACCAGGACCTGAATTCAAATATTTATAGCTGCACCAAGCGGCAAAATCGGCACCGCTATCGTGCAAATTTAATGGAATATTACCGGCTGCATGGGCGAGATCAAAACCGACAGCGCATCCAGCAGTATGGCCAAGGCGAGTGATTTCTTTAAGATCAAAATACTGGCCGGTGCGATATTGCACACCCGGCCAAAGAATCAGAGCAATTCGATGCCCGTGCTCGGCAATAATTTTTTCGATACCAGCCATCGAAAAAATACCACCCGGCAAATCCGGTTCAATTTCGATCAAGCACTCGGCGGGATCAAGACCATGAAAACGAATTTGCGATTCAACCGCGTAGCGATCGGACGGAAACGCACCCGCTTCAATCAAGATCGCATTGCGTTGCGAATCAGGACGATAAAAACTCACCATCATTAAATGCAGATTGACCGATAGCGAGTTCATGGCGACCACTTCCGAGGGCATGGCTCCCACTAAAGTTGCCAGTGAGTCACGAACAAATTCGTGGTAGGGCATCCAGGGGTGTTTGCCTTGGAAATGGCCTTCAACGCCGTTGTTCGCCCAGTTATTTAATTCATCTGTCAATGCCGCCGGCAGGGATTTTGGTTGCAGGCCTAATGAATTACCGCAGAAATAAGCCTGGTCTTTTCCCTCGTGTTGAGGAATGAAAAATTGCTCGCGGAAATGCCGTAAGTCGTCTTGCGAATCTTGCTGCGAGGCGTAGGCTTCTGAAAAAAGATCATGGTTATCTACCATTATTTTGGACCTGCTTGAATATAAAAGCTCACTGTCATTCCCGCGAAGGCGGGAATCTAGCGACGTTAAAGTAACTGGGTTCCCGCCTTCGCGGGAATGACGCAATGATTAATTTCGATATGGAAAAGCATTCGCACAAAATTCTCTATTCAAATCGTGACTTACTAAGGCCCAGCCATTCCAATGCGGTGCCATGGAATAAACGAGCCTGGTCGGCTTCGGATAAATTCAGTGAATCAATACCACTGCCGGGTACTTGTTCGCCTAATGGGAAAGGATAGTCAGTACCCAGCATCACGGTATTGGTGCCAACGGTGTCCAGCAAATATTGCAAAGCCCGCGGGTCGTGTACGCAAGAATCGAAATACATTCGACCGAAATATTCACGTGGATTGCGCGGGTTATCGGTCGCCACTAAGTCCGGCCGCATTTTGAACCCGTGCTCTATCCGACCAATGGTGTAGGGGAAGCTACCGCCGCCATGGGCAAAGCACACTTTTAGTTTTGGCAGACGTTCTAGCACGCCACCAAAAATCAGTGCGCAGATGGCACGCGTCTGTTCAGCCGGCATACCAACCAACCATGGCATCCAATATTTCGGCATGGCTTCGCTCGCCATCATGTCCCATGGGTGGATCAAAATGGCGGCGTCTAAATCTTGTGCGGCCTCGAAAAATTCAAACAACTCCGGTGCGTCCAGGTTCCAGTCATTAATATGCGATCCAATTTGTATTCCCTGCAAACCTAATTGATCGACACAACGCTCAAGCTCCTGAATCGCCAAACGTGGTGATTGCAGTGGCACCGTGCCGATACCGGCGTAGTGTTTGCGATGGCTGCGGCATGTTTCCGCCATGTGCTCGTTTAGACTCTGATGCAATTCCAAAGCGTGATGGGGTTTCGCCCAATAACTAAACATCACCGGTACGGTCGATATAACCTGTACTTGCACCCCGAATTTGGCGTAATCATTAATACGCTCGACCGGGTCCCAGGTGTTGGACTTTATTTCGCGGAAAAATTTTCCATCTTTGTAGATATTATGACGACCATCGCTGCCTTGATGAATGACGGCAAAGCGATTGTCGCCATACTTGGTGGCAAGGTCTGGCCACGTTTGCGGCAAGTAGTGGGCGTGGGTATCTATTTTTAGCATGGTCTATTTTAACCGATCTTCTGTTCGTAGGAGGCCGCTTGCGACCGCCATGGATGGCGGGAGTGCCGGAATGCAGGAGCACAACCGACCCGGCGCCAGAATGGTGTGAATGAGAAGAATTCCGGCCCGAGAGCTTGCACCAATGAAAATCGGTGGCCCTCCTACAAGTATTTGGACGGAGCAGGGTTCAGATGTCCACATTGGTCGCAACGGCGGTGTTCTTCGGAGCGATAGAATTTATCGAATACGGCGGGGAATTGGGTTTCGATATTTTCCAGCGTGAAAAACTCTTCGTACAACTTGTGATTGCAATTCTCGCAGTACCACGACAAGCCATCGAGTTCATTGGGCAAGCGTTTTCGTTCTATCACCAGGCCAATCGAATTGGGTCCGCGTTGTGGCGAATGTGGCGTTCTTGGCGGTAGATAGAATATTTCACCCGCCTTGATTGGAATGTCGCGTGCATTGCCATCTTCCTGGATTTTCAGCACCATCTCGCCTTCGAGTTGGTAGAAAAATTCCGGGCCTTCATCCCTGTGATAATCGGTGCGTTGATTCGGGCCGCCAACCACCATGATAATGAAATCACCATCGACGATGCATTTGTTTCCTACTGGTGGCTTGAGTAAATGCCGGTTTTCATCTATCCAGACTTGCAAGTTAAAGGCAGGCGTTAACATGGTCAGTCCTTAATTACGGCGGTACATTTCAGCTCGATGGCAATCTGCGTGGGCAGCGCCGTAATTCCCAATGTTGTTCGGCAAGGAGCCAGTGCGGCATCCGGAAAATACTGGGCCCAGATTTGGTTATAGGTCTTGAAATCTTTTGCCATATTGGTCAAATAAACCGTGACATCGACCAAATCGGCAAGTCTCGCATGACTGGCCTTCAGCACAGCTTGCACATTGGCAAAGACGGAATGACATTGCGCATCGATATCGTAACTTTCAAGCGAATGATCGTCGCGATAGACATTGCCGGGAATGCTATTGTCGTTTGCGCTTCGCGGTCCAATGCCTGACAGAAAAAGCAAGTTACCGACTTTGCGTGCATGCGGGTAATTTCCCACTGCTTTGGGTGCTAGATCCGTGTCTATTGGATTATTCATGGCGCTGCCTGCGTATGCAGTTTTTGCAAGGCTACTGGATAGTCAAACGCGAGTTGTTCTTTACTACTGATGCTCATGCTCAAATCACGAATGCGGCCATCTAATAAGCTATAAACCCAACCATGTACTGCCAGTTTTTGCCCGCGTGCCCAAGCATCTTCGGCCACCGTGGTTTGACATACATTAACCACTTGCTCAATGACGTTCAATTCACACAGTCGAGCATGGCGCATGGAATCTAATTCTTCGCCTTGAATAAATGCGGCATGTTTGTTGGCGACATCGGCAATATGGCGTAGCCAGTTGTCTGCAAGCCCAACACGGGTATTCGACAGCGCCGCATGTACACCGCTGCAACCGTAATGGCCGCAAACAATAATATGTTCTACTTTCAACAAATCGACTGCGAATTGGATCGTGCTCAGACAATTTAAATCGGTATGTACCACCACATTCGCTATATTGCGGTGCACGAATACTTCCCCCGGTTGCATTCCGGTAATTTGGTTGGCAGGTACTCTTGAATCCGAGCAACCAATCCACAAGTACTTGGGCGCCTGCATTTTTGAAAGTCGCTTGAAAAAATTCGGATCTTCGCTACGAACTTTTTCAGCCCACTCTTTATTTTGTTTCAGCAGATCTTGTAGTGGCATGCTTTATCCCAAATCGATACAGATATTTTTTGTTTCAGTGAAAAAACGCATCGCATCCAATCCGCCTTCACGGCCCATACCCGATTGTTTCATGCCGCCAAACGGCGTGCGTAAATCACGTTGAAGCCAGGTGTTTATCCAGATAATGCCGCATTCAACGGCATTCGCCACATGATGGGCACGGCGAATGTCACGGGTCCATAGGCTCGAAGCCAGGCCATATTGACTCGCATTGGCCAAGGCAACGGCTTCGGTTTCATCATCGAATGCTTGCAATGTAACGACTGGCCCGAAAATCTCTTCCTGATTGGTACGAGTGTAGGGGCCAAGATTTTCAAATACCGTCGGTGCAATAAACCAGCCTTGTTCGCAACGACCAACAGGCGTGATGGCATCACCGCCACATAGTAATTTACCGCCTTCTGCTTTGGCCAATTCGATATATGAAATAACTTTATCGAAATGCGCTTTGGAAATCATCGAGCCCATTTGGGTTTTGGCATCGCTTGGGTCACCCACGCGAAGTTGTTTCGCTCTCGCCACGAAGGCGTCGCGAATTTCGGGATAGATGGATTTTTCAATCAGAATTCTGGAGCCGCATAGACATATTTGCCCCGAGTTTTGAAACGCAGATCGCACAAGCGTATCGATCAGATTTTTTCTGGGCGCATCGGAAAAAATAATAGTTGGATTTTTACCACCGAGTTCGAGCGATACTTTTTTTAATGCTGGTCCGCAATGCGCAGCAATCTTTTTGCCCACGGCAGTGCTGCCGGTAAATGAAATAGCTTTCACATCCGGATGTTCCACAG
>JAYUUM010000264.1:0-21020 GCA_043754555.1 Arenimonas sp.
TTTTAATTTACATACAAGAAAAGCATTAGCCGGAAATTTAATTACCCCTTTAACCTAGGATTTTGCCATGCGTATTCTCGAACGTAATGTATTTGTAGGACCGTCCTTGTATGCGCATTTTCCAGTAATCAAACTGGAGCTTGATCTAGGTGAAATGGAAAAATGGCCAACGGCTAAATTGGGCAATGATTTCGTCGATGGCTTGGTAAACGCCTTGCCCGGTTTGAATGAACACGGTTGTTCGTATCGTGAGCCTGGCGGTTTTATTCGTCGAATGAAAGAAGACGAAGGGACTTGGTTGGGCCATGTGTTGGAACATGTTGCGATTGAACTGCAAAACATGGCTGGTGAAGACGTCACCTTTGGCAAAACCCGCAGCACCGATAAGCCCGGTGTTTACAGCGTTGTGTATGAATACGCGCAGAAAGACGAAGGCATCGCCGCTGGTGAACTAGCACTGAAATTACTGACCTCGTTATTGCCAGCTGCACTGCAAACTAGCGGGCTGTTACCTACGGATTGGAATTGGCCAAGTGCCCGCGATGAATTTATTCGTTTTGCCCAACGTCGCGCGCTTGGGCCGTCAACCGCTTCGATTGTAAAAGCCGCAGAAGAAAGAAATATCCCCTGGCTGCGTTTGAACGAGCAGTCACTCGTGCAACTAGGTCACGGTAAATATCAACAACGCATTCAAGCCACCATCACTGGCAAGACACCGCATATCGCTGTCGAGCTGGCGAGTGATAAAGAAGAAACTAATAAAATTTTAGGTTCACTCGGCCTGCCAGTACCACGCCAGGAATTAGTGCAAACCGAATCGCTGGCCATTCGTGCCGCGCGCCGCATCGGTTTTCCTGTTGTCACCAAGCCTTACAACGGCAATCATGGTCGCGGCATTTCGATTCGTTTGATGACTGATGATGAAGTCGCCGAAGGTTTTGCGAAAGCAAAAGAACATTCACGCTCTGTCATTGTCGAAACTTTCATGGAAGGTGACGATCATCGTCTGCTGGTCGTGAATGGTGAATTGGTCGCTGCAACAAAACGCACTCCGGGCCATGTTGTCGGCAACGGCGTGCATACCATTTCCCAATTAGTGGATGTAGTGAATCATGATCCGCGTCGTGGTGTTGGCCATGAAAAAGTATTAACGCGCCTCGAACTTGATGCTCAAGCCAGCATGATGATGACGCGTGCTGGCTACACCGCTGATTCTGTGCCCAAAGATGGAGAGACCGTTTATTTGCGCTCCACTGCAAATCTTTCCACTGGTGGTACTGCGACCGATGTGACTGATGTGATTCATCCTGATAATCGCGATATGGCGATACGTGCGATTCGTGCGATCGGTCTGGACGTTGGCGGAGTTGATTTTTTGATCACCAATATCGCCGAAAGTTATCGCAATATTGGCGGCGGTATTTGCGAGGTCAATGCCGCGCCGGGCTTCCGGATGCATGTGGCGCCGAGTGAAGGCACGCCGCGCGATGTTGCCGGACCGGTCATTGATATGCTGTTTCCGCAAGGTTCGCTTGCGCGCGTGCCCATTGCGGCAGTCACCGGTACCAATGGCAAAACCACCACGGCACGCATGCTTGCACACATCACTAAAATGGCTGGCTTTACACCAGGGTTAACGACTACCGATGGTGTTTACATCGATGGCCAACGTACCGTTGAAGGCGATATGACCGGGCCAGTGTCGGCAAGAATGGTGTTGTCGGATCCACAAATTGATATTGCGATTTTAGAAACCGCGCGCGGTGGTTTGGTCCGTGCCGGGATGGGCGTAAGCGAGGTAAACGTCGGTGCCGTGTTGAACGTGCAGTCGGACCATCTCGGCATGAAGGGCATCGACACACTGGAACAATTGGCCGAAGTAAAACGTATCGTGGTCGAGGTCGCAAAAGATTGTGCAGTATTAAATGCCGATGATCCGAATGTATTAAAAATGTCGGGCTACACCGATGCAAAAATGATTTGCTATGTCACTTTGAATCCATCACATGGTTTGGTACGCGAACATATTCGTGCCGGTGGTCGTGCCTGTGCACTCGAAGATGGTGTGAATGGTCAGATGATCACCTTGTATGACAAGGGCAGTCATATTCCATTGCTGTGGACGCATTTAATTCCGGCAACGCTTGAAGGGCGTGCATTACACAATGTGCAGAATGCGATGTTCGCTGCGGCAATGGCGTTTTCGCTCGGCATAAAACTTGATTCCATTCGCCAAGGCTTGCGTACTTTTGATACGACCTTCTTCCAGGCGCCGGGTCGCATGAATGTATTCAATGAGCATCCGTTCAAAGTCTTGTTTGACTACGGCCACAATGCACACGCGGTTTCGGTGATGGCGGATTTAGCACAGCGTCTTGATGTGGCTGGTCGTCGTATCGTGGTGTTGGCTGGTCCAGGCGATCGACGTAACGAAGATCTGGTCGCGATTGCCGATGCGGTTGCCGGACGTTTTGATCATTATATTTGTCGGCGCGACGACAGTTTGCGTGGACGCGATGGCGATGAAGTGCCGCTGATTCAATCACGTGCGTTGAAAGAAAAAGGTGTTCCAGAATCTGCAATATCGATTATTCCCGACGAACAAGAAGCTATTGATGCAGCGTTGCGAATGGGACAGCCGGGCGATTTGTTGCTAATTTTTGCCGATGCTTTAGTGCGTTCGTGGAAACAAATTATCAAGTTCCGTCCAGAAGGTACTGCGCCCGAGCGTGTTGCCGTAGCGACGGCTCCGGTCTCAGAAGCTACGATTGAAGATAATTTGTTTGCGATGATGGAAGGTATTTCACGCGATGAACGCGGGATTTTTATCTCACGCGAATCTGATGATTGATAATGACTGAAAGTGAGCAGGGTTTTCGTGATTCGCGTCGATTGACCGGGCCAAATTTATATTTACCGGGCTGTGGTGTTGCGCTTGAAATATTGGGCGGCGAAACTCCATCCGAAAATTTATTAAGCATTTGGCAGAATTATGTGCTGCAAGCTTGCGCACATTTAAAATGGACCGATCCCAATTTTGTCATTCGCAAACATAAAACCGGTGCCAGCTTGGCATTTTCAGTGCCGGCAGACCTGCTTTATTCCGGTACGGAAATCAATGAGTGGGCCTGGTTGAAAACAGCCGCTTGCGAGCAGGAATACTATTCGCCCGCAATGCCTAGTTTGATTAATGATGAAGCGGCTTTGGCGACACTAAAGAAAATAGCGACAGCTGAAGAAAATCCGCATTTACTGGCATTGATAAACGCAACTATTGAAAATAATCTGCCCACTTTTAATGATGATGAGTTTTTTTCAATTGGTGAAGGGCAGGGAAGCCAGACCTGGTTGATGGAAGCTTTGCCAGAAATTAATTCCATTGATTGGCGAAAATCATCGCGCATTCCGACCGCTTTTATTACTGGCTCCAATGGTAAGACCACCACCACGAGATTGGTCGCTGCCATGTGTCGCGAACACGGTTGGCATACCGGCCACAATTGCACCGACGGTTTATTTCTGGATGGTATTTGTTATGAACAAGGCGATTATTCCGGGCCGATGGGAGCGCGCTCCATACTTCGTAATCAATCTGTACAAGCCGGTATTCTAGAAACCGCGCGCGGTGGGATTCTACGACGTGGCCTTGCCGTGCAAGAAGTAAGTGTTGCTGCAGTGACCAATATCAGCGCCGACCATTTTGGTGAATATGGCATCCATGATTTGTCCGGCTTGGCCGATGTGAAGCTTACGGTAGCTCGTGCATTGGGTGGCAAGGGTATTCTGGTACTGAATGCCGACGATGTCGTGCTCATGCAAAAAGCCGAGCGTTTTAAATGTCGTCATGCGTATTTTTCGATGCAGGAAAATAATTTACATGTCGCTCAATTGAAAGAAGGTGGTGGCACGGTTTGCGAGTTAGTCGGTACCCATCTATATTTAAATAGCATTGACCTTGGGGCAATAAACGACATGCCTTTGAGTATGAATGGTAGCGCGCAGTACAATATTGAAAATCTTGCTGCCGCAGCTTGTATTGCTTTCAGTTTAGGTGTGGAACTTGCTGCAATTAAAACAACCATGCAGTGTTTCGGTTCGCAGAATAGTGATAACCCGGGCCGACTGCAACGCTGGAAAATAGGCGGTGCCAGCGCGCTCATTGACTACGCCCACAACCCGGAAGGTTTGCATGGTTTTTTGAGTATTGTACAAAGCCAGCAAACAAATGGTCGTCTGGCTTTACTGCTGGGTCAGGCAGGAAATCGTGAGGACAGTGATATTCGCGAGCTCGCAAAAGTTGCTGCCAGCTTCAAGCCGGATTTGATTGTATTGAAAGATATTGATGGCTTTATTCGTGGGCGTGAGCCTGGTGAAGTTGCAACGATTCTGCAAAACGCCTTGGTTGAACATGGCATACCCAAAAGCAGCATTACTGTACAACTGGATGAAGTAGAAGCGGTACGGACGATCTTAAGCTGGACTAAAGCCGGTGACATGCTTGCGCTGCCTATTCATTCGACGGCCGGACGCGCAGAAGTTGAAGCATTGATGCAGACTTTAAATGAAACAATGTGGAAAGTGGGGAATGAATTGCCTCCGAGACCAGAAAAGTTATCGAATAACTGAAATTGGCAGAGCGCGATTATGATCCTACGTTGATCGAGCCTCTGGATCCGGGCTTCATCGCGAAGAAGTAGTCTTGTAGTGAAATATTTTCAAGAATGGAGAAATAAAATGAAGTGTTCTAGCGTTGCGCTTTTGCTCTTTTCGATTCTTTTTTCCGCAAATACTGTTGCTGCCGATACCATGATTATCGTGGTACGTCATGCTGAAAAATCAACGGATGATCCGAAAGACCCAAGTCTGAGCGAGCAAGGCAATGCACGAGCAACCAAACTTGCCGCTATTTTAAAAAATACCCATCTTAAGGCTGTCTATACCACCCAATACAAACGTACTCAGCAAACGGGGTTGCCATCAGCAACACAGGCAGGTTTGCAACTGGGTGTACGCCCTACAAGCAAAGAAAATACCAAGACCTATACTTCAGATTTGTTGAAAGAAATACTGAAGAAACATGGTGGTGAAACCGTTTTGATTGTCGGCCATAGCAATACTGTGCCCGAAATCGTTAAACATTTAGGCAATGTCGATGTCACGTCCATTGGTGAAAATGAATTTGATCGTCTTTATCTCATTACACTCGGCAAAAAACCACGACTGGTTTCTGTCACGTACAGCCCTTAAGCCGTAGGACCGAGCTCTGCTCGCGAAATGCTTCTATGCTCAGCATTATTGCAAACTATTCGCGGCTTAGGCCACTCCCACTGTAATCCTAGCGAATGTTTATAATGCTTCACGTAAGCGCATCACCGGATATTTATTAAGCTCTTCGTCCCATGCGCTATGCAATTTATAAAAATATTGCAATCTTGCCTGCGGATCCTTCGCAAATTCAGCATCTTCAGCAAGCTTCTTTTTGAATGCTGCGGCCAGTACCGGATCTTTTGCCAACATCTCGCGTGCCACATCTTCTGCAACGTAGTCTTCCATATATTCTTTTTGCTCGAAAGCATTATTGAAAACGCCCCAACTCAATAATGAATCCGGCGCTTTGGCTTCAAACAAGCTCATAACTAATTTAGATTTAGGCTGATTCAAAGGCACATACAGGCTTCCCGGCTTTATGTTGCCGGGCTCGGGTCTCCACCCACCAGTAATAGTCAGACGCTGGTGACTTTCAACCGATTGTGCGGATAGCTTTGCAGTATCTGCACGGAATGTGTCTACTGGTGCTTGAATGATTGCGTTGTCGATAATTCGATAGTTAACGCCATGTTGCTGCAGTTTTGCAGATACCAATGCAGCGTAGGCCGGTGGAACAATATAAGCAGCGGGCATTATTTCGCTATTTCCGATAATGATCTCATCACGAATTGGCAGTTTCCAAACTTGTGGTTTTGTATCGTCATAACGGGTCATCAACTGGCCGGAAATATCCGATGGTATTCGTGTGTATTGGTAGCCGAGAAAATCGATCATACGTGTCTTGTCACTCACGGTGTAATCAAGTGCTTGTTTTTGGCCAATTTGCTTACTTGAACGAAGATCAGCTTGCTCTGCAATGGCTTGCCAATTTTTACCATGCTCGGCAGTAAGGCGCAGCATAGCGTCGATTGTATTTCGTGTAATGCGAACACGTGTGGCGTAATCTTTCCAGGAGTGGGTTTCGACCAGCATGCCGAAGCGATTGCGCAGGTAAAAATAGCCTGTCGAAAAACGCGGTGGTGCCACGCCATCATAAAAACCTGATGTGGGGTCGTCATTGATCGTAAACGAAGGATAAAAACCGACGGGGAGTGAACCTTTTGATGCTAACTCAGCAAGGACCTCATTTTTCATCGCAAGCCCGGCTTTTCGCAATTCCGTGTCGCCTGCATGCACCGGTTCAATTTGTATCGAGACATCGTGTTGAAATTTGGCACCATTGGTGACATGTAAATCGATATACGCAATCGGATCCCATTGATTAACCAGGCGCAGCATTGCCTGCATTTCTGGGGTGTCGGCTTTTGCATAATCGCGATTTAAATTGAAGTTTTGTGCTGTTGTGCGCCAGCCCATTTCTTCCGGACCGTTTTGGTTCGGGCGATTCCACGCGGCAAATCGTTCATGCCCATCAATATTGAAGACTGGTACAAAAATCAGGATCTGCTGTTTAAGCCAGCTTTTTTCTTCCGGGGCATTTAATGCGTCACGCAAAGCTAAAAAGCCGGCATCTTTTCCATCTATTTCGCCAGCATGTATACCGCCTTGAATCAGCAATACCGGTATCTTCTTTGCCTTGGCATCTTTTAAATTTAATGCCCCCGAACGCGACGCGATCAATGCAAGCATTGGCCGGTTTTCCGGCGTACGACCAAACTCCAAACAGCGAACGGCTTTTGGGTAAACTTTCTCAAAGTTCCTGCATAACTGCATAACTTCATCATAGCGGCCGGTTTTTTTGAAGCCGGTATTTTCTGCGGTAGTTTCGAGTGACGGGGTAGCAGACTGCACTACCGAAGAAAATAAAACGCAAAGGGCAAGCAAGGCATGACGCTGCATGAGAATGATCCGGATTGGTTTACCCGATGATGCCTGAAATGCCGTGATTTCAAAAGTGAGGAAAATCTACCAAATACATTTTGCGAGATTAGATTTCAACGAGTCGTCAGTCCTGGTTCAATGCTGACCTTGCCAGGCATGTTAGTGGCAAGTAGCGATGCTCCCACCGTGCGTGGCGCTCGACCCAGTAATTCGGGCAATCGATTCACTCGAGGAACATTGTCGTAATGGAGCAATTCCCAATGACCAAACGAGAACGGTGAAAAATGCAGCACATCACAAATATGGCTGCCGATTCGCGCGAGCAGGCCCGGTACTCGAATACATCGAGCAGGTTCATTTGCGTGGTTCATCCGCATGGCCTGCATATAGGTGGCAATATCGCGCAGCTGCAATCCGCCAAGATCAAATTCACGCTGATCGGGCCTTACGTTGGCGGCTATCGGAAACTCGACCAGATTTGCCAATGCCTCGCCAAGATCCTCAACATCCAGGGCGGCAATTTTTCCGGTGGCTTTGCTCGGCAATAAGTGCACGGGCAGATGCGCCAAGTGTCGAATCCAGTTGGCTCCAAAACCGCCAGCGCCATCGAGTAGTGAAGGCCTTACCAAACAGTAATCCGCGCCACTCATACCCAGTAACTGTTCGGCTTTGAATTTGCTGCGTAAAAAACCACTGCGATGATCATGATTCAAGCCAAGCGCCGATACATGAATCAAACGGATATTTTTTTGTTTGCAGGCTTGCGCCAACGCGACCGGGGCATGCAGGTGAACGGCTTCGTAGGTTTCCTTTCCGCGCTCACGCAAAATGCCGACGCAATTTATAACGGCATCCACACCCTGCAAACTGCTGCTCCATTGTTCTGCATATGGCATTTGTTCAAAACGTATTTGTCGGCGTTCGCAGTTATGCGCCGTTTCTTTCAAACGTTTTTCCACGCGCTTGGGGTGTCGACTACCGACGATGACTTGGTAATTTTGTTTTAGCAAAGCGGCGACCGCATGACGACCGATAAATCCGGCACCGCCTAAGACCATGACTTTCATGACTTTTTCCATGTCGAGCTCGCTTTTCTGTTTAGCTAAAATATTCAGACATTTCTGTCTTGACAGAAATATATGTCGAAACTAGAATTAATGCAAGAGGTAGGGAGTATTCAATGGAAAATGTCGCCGAGTATGTTGTAGATACACTCAGCCCGATCCGTCGGCGCTTCGTAATGCACTGGGGCGAGATGGGGTCGCGTTGGGGCGTTAATCGAACCGTGGCACAAATTCACGCATTATTATTTTTGTCTGGCCGCCCAATGCATGCTGAAGAAATAGCGGAAATCCTGCAAGTTGCACGCTCGAATGTCAGCAATAGTCTTAAAGAACTGCAGAACCTGAATCTTGTTCGCGTCATCCATATTTTTGCTGATCGTCGTGACCATTTTGAAACATCAAAAGATGTTTGGGAATTGATGCGTACAGTTGTGAGAGAGCGCAAATCTCGTGAGTTCGATCCTACCGTCGGCATATTGAAAGAATGTATGGCAGACCCCGACTACATTACCGAAGACAAAGACACCCGCAAACGTATTGAAGACACCTATGGTCTTATGGTGGCGATGTCCTCCTGGGGCGAAGAAATGCTCAGGATGGAACCCGCGACTTTAATGAAAGTAATGAAGCTTGGGAGCAAAATTCAAAAACTCATGCGTGAGAATACAAAATGAACATCGCTTACCCCATGCGTATTTACTACGATGCTTCATGCCCTTTATGTCGTACCGAAATGCATGCCTTGAAACAGTACGATGTGCATCAGCGACTAGATTTGGTCGATTGCTCACCGGCGAATTTCAGCGATGAGTTTGCAAATAAAGCCGGTTATCGGCAAACCGCCATGATGCGATTAATACATGCCCGCGACGCCAACGGTGTATGGCTGATCGGTGTTGCCGTATTTGAAGCGGCGTACGGAGCGACAGGAATAATTGGCATGGAAAAAATGTGGGCCAGTCCCATGTTGCGTCCCGTATGGAATCGGATTTATCCCTGGATTGCCGATAACCGGATGTTTCTTTCAAAGCTTGGCATAACAAAAATATTTGGCTGGATGGTGACACGCGCGGCAAAAAAAGCTGCTGTAAAATCCCAAGCCTGTGCCAATGATGTGTGCGAGTTGAAATAAAGCTGAATAGTTATTTACCAGTAGGCCCGAGCGCATCATAAGCAAAGGTACATTTGTTGTGTTCGCATGTGGATTTGCTCATAGGATCCATAATTTGGTTGTATACAATCAGCATCGTAGTCCGGGTCACGCTTCATCAACCCGGTTTTGTGGAATGTCGTCATGCATCTCCATCAAGAATAATTTCCAGGTAAAGATTTTATTCTGCGTTGGTTTATTCCCTAATCCATGAAGCGAGACCCGTGCTACGGATATATTTATTGAATGATAAAAATTAGCCGTGGTCCTGGCGGATTTTGACAGTGCTGCTAATCAAGCCAGAATCCAGATTTATTTACGAGGAAAATCAAAATCCTACTTCTACCCTGGCTTCAGGGTTCCGTTTTTCCAGTGGTGGCGAGGGGTTTAAATCGAACTTAATGTCGTCATGCGGCTCGTGGCTGGAATGAAAAACTGAAGCCATTTTTTTTGGTGGGGTGGGGGATATTGATAGTAGAGTAAGACAAGTTTGATTTTCTAGGCTTCCTTATCTTTCCCGTAAAATTTGACCTTTATGTGATCTGATCCACCTCTCTGCAAATTCGAGCGATACTCCCGCCAAGAAACGATGAAGTCTGCCCACGTTTCCATCAGTAGGCATGACGGTAGAGTTTGATACAATTGCCACACATGGCGCTGTGTACTGCAGTATCAATTTATTAGTCAAGACAAGTTAAGGTAAATACATGTCCAGCGCCCTCGGCAGTAAGGTAAGTCCAAGTGAGACACATGGCCAGCAATCACCACCATGCACTGTGCAAGCTAGCAATGAAGCACCCAATGTAGAGTATTCACTGTCAGGTGGCTTGGTTGCACGTCTGGCTCGTTGGAATATCGCGCTGGCATTTACTTCCTACCAATCAAGTTGTTTATATTTATTGGGGCGCGATCCAAAAGGCGGTGCACATTTGCATCAATCGGTAATGCCAAAACCCATGGGCTTATGCAACGACGGTAAAGACGGTTTGGTATTGTCGGCCGGTGCCGAAATTCTACACTTCTCTAATATTCTCAATCCCGGCCAACAGATCAACCGTACCTTTGATGCCTGCTATCTGGCGAGAACCATACATGTGACTGGTGCGCTGGATGCACACGATGTCGGTGTTGATAAAAATGGCGATATTGTTTTCGTCAACACACGCTTCAATTGTTTAGCGACGGTTTCGCCGCGACATAGTTTTGAAATGCTGTGGAAACCGCCTTTTATTTCAGCTTTGATAGATGAAGATCGCTGTCATTTGAATGGGCTTGCGATGGAAGCCGGCGAAGCAGCCTATGTGACTGCCGTGAGTCGCTCAGACACTATCGACGGCTGGCGTGATCGTCGCGCCGACGGCGGCATCGTGGTTGACGTGCGTAGCAATGAAATTATTTGCGAAGGGCTTTCCATGCCCCATTCGCCTCGTCTGCATAACGGTCAACTTTGGGTGCTGAACGCAGGCACCGGCGAGTTGGGCGTAGTCAATCGCTCCGAAGGCGGAATGGGCAAATTCGAGCCTCGCGTGTTTTGTCCTGGCTTTTTGCGCGGCTTGGCGTTTCATGACAAGTACGCGTTTGTCGGACTTTCCAAACCACGTTACAAACGCTTTGAAGGTCTGGCACTCGACGAAAAACTCAAGGCCGCCGACTCCGAACCCTGGTGCGGCATACAGGTTATCGATCTTGAAAAAAATAGTTGCGTCGATTGGTTCCGTATCGATGGCAATGTCGGCGAATTGTACGACCTGGAAGTCATTCCGAATGTCATTTGCCCGATGACTGTGTCGCCAAGCACCGGCGACGCCGCCAACCTGATTACCTACGACGTTTAATCCCGGAACAATTCCCTTCAATCTGCATTTTAGATAAAAAGAAATAGACCAAACATGAAAAAAAATAATCGCGCAATTCACGGCACGCGCCTGGTAGTCACTAACGCCATCGCCTCTGCCATGTTGCTGGTCTATGGTCGAAGTGCCTATGCCGGTACTTGCATCGAAACTCCGGTCGCTTCGGGCAACTGGGTTTGCTCGGGTGGTGCGGGTGCAGATACAACACAACCCATCATTGGGGCGCCGGTGACAGTTACTACTGCGCCAGGGTTTGGTGTCAATGCGGCGATCGGTAATGCGCTTACTATTACAGGTAACGGCGGTCTTACATTCACTGATAATAACGCATCATTGATCAATGGTAATGCCATTGGTATCCGCAGCACCAATTACTCTACAGGTAGTTTATCGATCTCGACCAATGGAATTGTCGCCGGTGGATTTGTGGGCATTGGCGCTCGCAATAATGACGTCGCCACTACAGATCTCACAATTACTGCCAATGATGTTACCGGCGGCGATATCGGCATTGTTGCCTACAACAATGGTACTGGAGCAACAACTATAACATCGACCGGAGCAGTGAGCGGTGGGTTCTATGGTATTCACGTTAGCAATGCCAGCGCTTACGGTACCAACTTGACCATTAACGCTGCAACTGTCACTGACGGCGGAATATTTGCCGTCAATAATGGCATTGGTGAAACCAGTGTGACGACAAGCGGAGCAGTAACCGGCAGCAACTATGGCATTAACAGCCGCAACACAGCCAATGGCACGAACCTGAGCATCAATACAGCATCAGTTACTGGTGGCAACTGGGGCATATTTGCCCAGAGCTATGGCACAGGTACAACCAGTATTACGGCAACCGGAACCGTCATCGGAACCAATGCAAATGGCATATTTGCTCGTACGTTTGCAGGTACAGGCCTGACCATAAATGCAGCGTCGGTTAGCGGTGGCTTCAATGGCATCTTTGCCGAGAACGGTGGCGGTGCTATCAACATCACGTCGACAGGAACTGTCGTAGGAACCTACAACATTGGGATATACGCCCGTAACTTTAGTGCCGCAACTACCGACTTGAACATTAATGCTGCCACAGTTACCGGAGGTAGATATGGCATCATCGCCAGAAACTTTGGCACTGGTGCAACTACTGTCACCGCCACGGGAACAATTACTGGGACCACTGGCAACGGAATATATGCCCGCAACTACGGTACACATATCACGATCAATTCGACTGACGTCATCGGAGGTTCATCTGGCATTTTCGCTTCCAACAGTGGCTCTGGTGCAACGGTAATAAATTCAACTGGTACTGTAACGAGTACTTATGGCAATGGCATTTACGCACGGAACCGAGGCACCGACCTGACAATTTCAGCAGGCGATGCCAGCGGTGGCAGTAACGGGATTGTTGCACGCAATTTTGGTACTGGCGCCACGAATGTCGCCACGACAGGAACCGTGACCGGCGGAACATTTAGCAATGGCATTGACGCTCGCAATACAGGTACAGGTCTGGAAATAACGGCAGTTGACGTTACCGGTGGTCAAACTGGCATTCAGGCTTTGAACTTTGGCGCCGGCGCAATGAATGTGACTACCACAGGGACAATTACTGGAATCGGCGATACAGGAATCTATGCCAGCAATAGCTCAGGTACCGACCTGTCGATTACGACAAGTGACGTTACTGGTGGCCAAGTGGGAATTCGTGCAGTCAATTACGGCGGCACAGGTTCGACTGAAATCACCTCGACCGGAACCGTGATCGGCACAGACTTTTCGGGAATTTTCGCCCGTAGTGGTGCAGCTACAACTGGACTGACAATTAATACGGTTGATGTTAGTGGTGGCATGCTTGGAATTAACGCACAAAACTCTGGCACCGGCACAACTACGATAAATTCTACTGGAACTGTCTACGGAGATTTCTTCGGGATTTATGCGCGTAACACAGGTAGCGCGACAGGCTTAACGATTAATTCGGTTGAAGCCCTCGGTGGTTCAATCGGAATTAGTGCCAGAAACAATGCCAACGGCGCCATTGCCATTAACGCGACAGGCACAAGTACCGGAACCGGGAATGCGGGCATCTACGTTCGCAACTATGCGCCCGGATCAGAGATAACAATAACCGCAGCCGACGTTGTCGGTGGCAATAATGGATTTGATGTCCGTAATTACGGCAATGCCGCGACAGACATCACTGTCATAGGAACGGTCTCTGGGACTAACTTTGCCGGGATAAATGTCTTTAACCATACAAATGCCACGGGCCTGAGTATTAATGCAGTTGGCGTAGCCGGCGGCCAGCAAGGAATTCTTGCCCGCAACTTCGGAACTGGCGCAACGACAATCAATACAACGGGAACGGTCACAGGAACTTTCAGAGACGGGATTTATGCCTTCAATGGTGCATCTGCTAGCAGCCTGACAATCACGACGAATAATGTGACTGGCTATGGCAGCGGAATTTTCGCTAGCAATATCGGTTCTGGCGCAACGACGATTACTTCGACCGGTAGCGTGAGCGCGGATTTTGTTGGAATCTTGGCACAAAACGGTGCAGCCGCAGGCAATCTGACAATCAGTGCAAACAATATTACGAGTGGAATTTTTGGCATTGTTGCGGCCAATTCTGGCTATAGCCCGACTACAATAAACGTTTCGGGCACCATCAACAGTGGTGGGGCTTTTGGTATCTACACCGTCACTAATGCCGGCAACTTGACCACGATCAACCTGACCTCTACTTCTGCGGTCTCGGCCACTTACGGCGCTGCCATTGGCAATTATGGTGGCGACAGTATTGTGAATATTTCAAGCGGAGCCCTGATCAATGGCTCCGTAACTTTGAATGAGGGTTCCGACACGGTCAACATTGCCGGCGGCACCAATCTTTCGGGCGTTACCTTGCTCGATGGCGGGGACGATGTATTACTCGGCGATGGTTTCATCGACATTCTCAATCTCAATACAGCGTGGTCAGGAAATTTAGACGGCGCCAATATTCTCAATTGGGAGTTCATCAATATCAATGGCGGCACGGTCGGTTTCAGCAATGCGGCTATAAACGTGGGCCAGATCAACGTCAATAATTTCGGCAGCTTGAACGGCAGTAACAATCTGAGCATTATCGGCAATGCCGCAGTGGCGTCGGGTTCCAGAATAATTGCAGGCAATGCCGTCGGCGCCAATGCAATGAACGTCAGCGGCAATCTGTTTAATGCAGGTAGTGTTCAACTCAGCGGCCCGGCGGGCCAGCAGGCGGCAGGTGATCGTTTGACGGTTGTCGGCAATTACATTGGTAGTGGTGGCACGCTTGTACTGGACACCGTGCTGAACAGTGACACTTCAGCCACTGATCGTCTGGTTGTAGCGGGTAACACCAGCGGCTCAACCGGCATCATCGTAAACAACGTCGGTGGCTTGGGTGCGATGACAATAGGCGACGGCATTATGCTGGTCGATGTTGCCGGTAATTCGGCAGCCAACGCATTCAATTTGAACAATTCGGTGGTTGCAGGTGCGTTCAATTATCGCCTGTACCAAAACGGTATAGTAAATACGGCCGATGGCGATTGGTACTTGCGTTCTTCGGCACGAGGCATCACTTCACCAGCGATGGCTATTCCTGATATGGGCAATAAAGTCGGTTTGTCGATGCTGGGCAGCCTGCAGGAGCGACTAGGTGAGCAGGGCAATCGCGGCGCATGGATACGTGTCGTAGGCAATTCAGGTCAACAAACATTTGAATCCAGTATTGGAGACTTTGAAGGCCGTAACGACAGCTACTTTATCCAGGCGGGTACAGACTTACATCAAAGTGAAAACAATCGTTGGGGTGTATTTACCGCAAAAACACAAAGCACTACGCATATGTTCGATGCCGGCATTGATCCCGATGTCGAAGCAGGCAGAGCGAAAGTCGATGGCTACGCAGTTGGTGCGTATGCAACGCATCGTACAGACACTTATTATTGGGATGCGGTGATACAGCATTCCTGGCTTGATGCAACTGCCAATAGCGAAGCTGATAGTTTCAAAACCGATAGCGACAACTGGTTGGCCTCTTTTGAATTTGGCAGTGTCTTTAAATTCGGCAACAACAACTCGCTCGAACCACAAGTGCAAATCATCGCCGGCAAAGGCAGCACCGATGACGTCAACGACGGCTTTACCAGCTACAACTACAGCAGCGAAGATGTTGTCGTGGGTCGTTTGGGCGTCCGCTGGAGCCATGCGAAAGACGAAAGCAATGTAAAAGGTAGTTTTGTTCCTTTCCTGAAAGCTAACGTTTCGCGTAACTTCGGTGACGATTCGCTTGTACAGATTGGTGTTTCCGACATTACTACCGAACGCAACGACACTTGGGCTGAAATTGGTTTGGGCTTCAGCGTACTGACTCAACACAACTGGTCGATCTTCATGCAGTACGACTATGAAAAAGGTCTTGGACAATCTGATCTAGAAAACCATTCCGGCACGATTGGTTTACGCCGTAATTGGTAATCGTTTCAAAGCCAACCCGCTTTGGTCTGGGCTGAAGCGTTTTTTGTTGGTTTGATTTTAATTCTTCACGCCCGTCCTGCGACTCTGCAGTTGCTTGGTCACATAATTGACCGCGTGTTGCTTGAACTCATCGGTGTACCGCTTACTACTTATCCAGCTCCATACTGATCTGAAAAGTATGGACTCAAAACGGTCTACATAAATGAGGGGCGATTCAGTCGCCCGCAAGCGGCCTCCTACTGATTTATTTCGGTTGCCCTGAAGGCGGTTTCTAAGAGTAATAATTACACCTGCATTTGTTCGAACGCTTCATCGCGCAAACTCAGGAACGCCCAGAATTGGCTTTGCTGTTCGCTCCAGCTGGCTGAGACTTCTTCCAGAATTTCAATGAGTGTTTTGAAGTCTTCTTCGTTAGCATTGCGATAGTGATCGGAATTCGCAAAACAAATAACGAAAGCATCAGAAGCGAGCCAGCTCAAGTCGTTTAGGTAATCAGCGAGGGCATCCCAGTTTTTACCGAAGCTTGGTGGGAAATTCAGTCCCTCCGAAAGTGCTTCAAACAATTGCGTTTTGCTATTGCAGTTTTGCAAATCAATGGCGCTGAAATAGGCGTCATTATATTGGGCAGCTGATTCGATGGCCTCCAAGTCTGAGCAGGTCACAAAAAATACGCCGGCGTTTTCGGCTTGTGCGAGTAATTCTTCCAGAGGGATTTCGTTCATGGCTGGATCTCAAATTCACGAAAGCTATCGTAGTGGTCGTCAGTGTAATAATAAGTTTCGACAGGTGTGCCACCGGTAATAATGCGACGCGCGCCACGATGATTCAGCCCCGGAGTTTCAACGGTATATTCGTGATAATAACCGCGCGATTTCTTGGGTAGCCGTTGTTCGCGGTTTTGAAATACAACGCCATCTCGACGATGCGGAAACGGGCCGCCTCGAGCAATCAAATCCAGGATGGTTTTAGCTTCGGGCGGTAAAAAAACGGGCAGCTGCTTCGAGCTTTGAGAGTCATCACGAGTAGGCAAGGGAGCAGGAATGGGAAGCTTTTGATCGTCCGACTCTGAAATGGAACTGGTTTGAGGGCTGGTTTGCGCGTCCAGCACAGCCGATGGCTGCACGAGCCAAGACACCAGCAAAAATACGGCGATTAACCCAATCCAGCCATATTTTTTTAGCATAATCTTGCCTGTCAACCTGTGATTGTCGCATTGAGTTTAGTAAGCAATTCCGCCACTTAGAACTAAAGCACGCCCGCACCGTGCGATAATGCGGCATGAATAAATTTACCGAATTAGCGGCTTTGCCGCCCAGTTTATTGCAGGCCGTGGACGCTTTGGGTTATTCCGAAATGACTGAAATTCAGGCGGGTGCGTTACCGCTAATGTTGAATAGTCAGGACATAGTTGCGCAAGCTAAAACGGGCAGTGGTAAAACAGCGGCCTTTGGTCTGGCCCTACTGGCAAAACTGCAAAGTGATCAAGGCCGTTTGCAGAGTCTGGTGTTATGCCCGACTCGCGAGCTGGCCGATCAAGTCAGCAAAGAAATTCGTGCCTTGGCACGTTTTATTCCGAATGTAAAAGTGTTGAGTCTTTGTGGCGGCATTCCATTGCGACCACAGCTGGCCTCACTCACCCATGAACCGCATATCGTGGTGGGTACGCCGGGTCGAATTCAGGAATTGATTGATAAAGAAGCCTTGAAACTCGATGCATTGCAATCAGTGATTCTGGATGAAGCCGATCGCATGATGGACATGGGTTTTCTGGACGCGGTCAAAGCGATTTTGAAGAAAACCCCCAATACCCGCAACACATGGTTGTTTTCTGCTACTTATCCGGAAGAAATTCGCGCGATTAGCAAACAGTTTCAAAAAACACCGACCGAAATTACCGTCGCAGTAAAGCATGACGATAGCGTTATTCATCAGCAATTTTATCAAGTTGAACCGAACGATAAGCCGGAAGCTGTGATTGCACTTCTGATGGAGCATCAACCGGAAAGTTGCCTGATTTTCTGCAATACCAAAATTGATGCAAAAGGCTTGACTGATGTTTTATGGAAGCGCGGTATATCGGCCATTGAATTGCATGGCGACTTGGAACAGCGTGATCGCGATGAAACTCTGGTGCAATTTGCCAATGGCAGCAGCCGCGTTCTGGTGGCAACCGACGTCGCAGCACGCGGCTTGGACATTAAATCCTTGCCGATGGTGATTGCCTATGAATTGCCTAGTGATGCCGACATACATGTGCATCGTGTGGGTCGTACCGGCAGGGCAGGTGAAACCGGTTTGGCACTGAGTTTGGTGTCGAGCCGTGAAATGGGCCGCACCGCTAAAATTGAAGACATTATTGGCACGCCAATCACATGGACACGATTGCCTAGCCGCGGTAATTCGTTGTCGATGCCGGCACCGGCGATGAAAACGCTGGTGATTGATGCCGGACGCCAGGATAAATTACGCCCCGGCGATGTGTTGGGCGCTTTGACCGGCGTTGGCGGTTTGAAGGCCGACCAGATTGGCAAGATTGATGTATTCGCGACTCGCGCCTATGTTGCAGTGCAGTCCAGTTTTATTGATGGCGTCATGCAAAAATTACGAGCCGGTAAAATTAAAGGCCGTAATTTCCGTGTACGAAAGTTGTAAGCTGAAGAAATAATTATGAGACTCAATAAATTTATTAGCGAATCGGGATTGTGCTCGCGGCGCGAAGCCGATGATTTAATCACCGAGCAACGCGTCACGTTGAATGGCGAAATTGCTGTTGCCGGTGCCAAATGGCTGGAAGGCATGACGGTATTGGTGGATGGCAACGAAATAAAACTCAAAGCCACTGCAAAAAATAAACGTAAACACGTTTATATCGCCTTATACAAACCGGTCGGCATTACCTGCACTACAGACGAAACGGTGAAAGGCAATATTGTTGATTTTGTCGATCACAAGGAACGTATTTTCCCAATCGGGCGTCTGGATAAAGATTCCGAAGGCTTGATCTTGATGACAAGTAATGGCGACATTGTGAATAAAATTCTGCGTTCGGAAAATAATCACGAAAAAGAATATCTGGTTGGCGTAACCCAGGCGGTGACCGATGATTTTTTGCGGAAGATGGCACGTGGCGTGCGCGTTCGTGAGGAACTCACCAAGCCTTGCCGAGTCTATAAGTTGGCCAAATTTGGTTTCCGGATTATTTTAACGCAGGGCTTGAATCGACAGATCCGCTTGATGAGCGAAGCACTCGGTTATAAAGTTAACCAGTTGCGCCGCATCCGTGTTGTTAATGTCAAATTAGGCGTGTTGAAGCCCGGTGCCTGGCGTAATTTGACTGATAAAGAACTAGCCGGCTTGTTGCCTAATTTTAAGGATTGGTGAGTAGTTTATGTCTTTAATACGTACCGTTTTTTCAAGCGTTCTCTTAATCAGTTCCGTTCAGTGCTTTGCTGCCGTAAAAGCACCTGTGGCAAGCGGAGTGCCAAAGAATGCAACCGAGTCTGCTTCTGGAATGAGTTATGTGGTGTTGCAGCCTGCCAAAGCAGGTGCAAAAACGATTAAGCCAGATTTTTTTGAATACCGTGTCGTTATCTGGGTGAAGAACGCAGCGGGTAAATTCACCGCAAAAGAAAGTGGTGTATTGCGTGAAAATTTTAAAACTCTTGCCAAATCTTCACCTGCAATAGCACGTGCAGCCATAATGAGTTCCGTTGGCGAAACACGCCGGTGGTGGTTCAGCCTGCCGGGAGATTCAGCCCAAACACAAATAATTGATTTAACCGTCTTAGGTAATGTAAATCCTGCACCCGCGCCATCTGATGTTGCGGCAATGCCCGCCGAAGCCAGCAAAACGGCGAGCGGGTTGGCTTATCGCATAATTAAAAAAGGTAATGGTAAGACTCACCCATCTTTGCAAAGCATCATTACGATCGATTACAGCGGTTGGACACCGGATGGAAAACTATTCGATAGCTCCATCACCCGTGGCGAAAAAGCCGTGTTTCCGCTTAATGGTTTGATCTCCGGTTGGAAAGAAGGTTTAACCTTGATGAGTCCCGGTGACACCTATCGTTTCTGGATCCCTGGGCATCTGGCTTATGACAGCATTCCTAATGCCAATGGTCCCAAAGGCATGCTGGTATTTGATGTGACTTTGTACAGCTTCGAGTAAGTGTGTTCGGCTTAGTTTTACTTGTCGCGTCTATTAATATTTTTCATTACCTATAGAGTGAAGATCGAAATGAAATTACACAGTGCGTGTCTGTCATTGATATTGCTTGTTCCCTTGTTTAGTAACGCCAAAGAAAATGATTTTTCCCAAGTGGAAGTCAAAGTAACCGCACTTCGCGCAAATACTCATATGCTAACGGGCGCCGGCGGCAATATTGTTGCTAGCGTAGGCAATGACGGCACATTTATAGTCGATGATCAGTACGCGCCGATGAGCGACAAGATTCGTAATGCACTCAATACTATAAGCCCAAAACCAATACGTTTTGTTATCAACACTCATTGGCACGGTGATCATACCGGTGGTAACGAAAGTTTGGGCAAAGCAGGTGCCGTGATTGTTGCGCATGACAATGTGCACAAGCGTATGAGCACTGAGCAATTTATTGTGGCGCTAAACAGCAAGGTCGATGCTTCGCCGGCCGCTGCATTGCCCTTAGTGACATTTGCCGATGGCGTGACGTTTCATCTGAATGGTGACACCGTGCAAGTCATTCATGTGGCTGATGCGCATACCGACGGCGATGCGTTAGTCAGATTTCAGCAAGCCAATGTATTGCATATGGGTGATACTTTTTTCAATGGCAGTTATCCATTTATTGATAGCAGCTCGGGTGGCAGTATCGGTGGACTTCTTAAAGCGGTCGATGCCGGTTTGGCCCTGTGCAATGACGAAACAATTGTCATTCCTGGCCATGGCGTACGTACCGATCGCGTCGGCTTGGCAGCTTATGGCAAGATGCTGAAAACCCATCGTGATCGTATTGCTGCACTCAAGGCTAGCGGTAAAACACTTGAGCAAGTTATCGCAAGCAAACCTACCGCCGATACCGACGATGCACTGGGTAAAGGATTTATTAAACCAGGGCAGTTTGTCGGTTTTATTTATGAAACCCTGTAACAAAGACGTGTTTGAAAATTTCGCAGATTTTTGAAAAATATTAAATTCTGAAATAATATTTTCGAGAGACTTGTTCGAGCTCATGGGGCTCATGAAACGACGACATTTCCATTCCCTGCCGGGTTGACTGTTTTTTCAAACAGGGCTGCATAGCTATCGAATGTTTAGATCATTGTGCTCCTGCTATTCGTAATGCCTGAAGTAGGGGCGCATGCTTGCTGCGC
>JAYUUM010000265.1:0-20954 GCA_043754555.1 Arenimonas sp.
ACTGGGGTGATACCAAGGTTAGCCAAGATAGATTTGAGGCTAATCTCGATACGATGGTCACTATGGACCCTCAACCAGAACTTGATATTCGGGCTGATAAAGAGACCAAGTACAGACTAATCGAACAGGCAACGACCACCGCGAAAAATCGTGGTGTTCGTAAAGTTGGTTTCGTTTCCACACGTGAACGCTGAGGCGGAGTAGATAAAATGGCATTTTCTTCAGGCTCTGGCGGCGGCCCAATGGCAGACATCAATGTCACGCCTTTGGTGGACGTTATGTTGGTATTGTTGATCATCTTTATGGTCACGGCACCACCCATGTCGCATCAAATTCAGGTTGATTTGCCGCAACCGACACTGAATCCACCACCACCACCCATCAACCCCCCCGAGCCGATTAAAATACAGATCAATGCTAGCGGCGGCGTACAAATGAACGGCACCCCAATTGATATGAAAGCTTTAGAAGCTCAGTTTAATGCGATAAGCGAACTAGAACCGGATCGCCAGGGTAAGCTTGAAATTGATACTGATCCGGAAGCCGAGTACGAGGTTTTGGCGAAAGTATTAGCGCGAGCTAAAAATGCCGATTTGAAAAAAATCGGCTTCGTAAAATCCGGCGGTTAATGCAAAGAATATCAATAAATCGAAATTTCACTATAAACGCTGCCTTCGGGTGGCGTTTTTTATTGCCAAAAAATAAAATCAAGAGTAAATATAAGTCATCACCCAGCGCAGGAGTGGCTCATGCAAAGAACACATCAAGCAAATATGATGTCTGAGATCAATATCACGCCTTTGGTCGATGTCATGTTGGTTTTGTTGGTGATCTTTATGTTGGTAACGCCAGCAATCACCCAGACCATCAGCCAAAACATTGCAACCGCGCCGCCTTCCAAAAATTCAGAACCGCATCGATTGATAGTGCAAGCAGGCGACACTTACCAGTCGGATGGCCAAATAATTAGTACGGCCGAGTTAAAGCAACACTTCACGCAAGCGATTAAGTCTGATGATAAATACGCAGTGCAAGTGTTTGGCGAGCCTGATGCCAGCTACCAAAGTTTTACTGAGGTCATGGCGATTGCCAACAACGCCGGTATAGAAAATTTGAGTTTGGCGTCAAACTAATGTGCTGCAGATATGACGCGAAGGTAATTTTGTACGGTGGCATATAAGCCATCGTACAAAGCGTCGTTGAACAAGGCATGGCCGATCGACACCTCATGTGTCATCGGCAAGGTCGCCAGGAACGACACTAAATTTTTTTGATTCAAATCGTGCCCGGCATTAATGCCCAAACCTAACGCATGAGCTTGTTGAGCGGTGCCAAGACAGGCGGCTAAATCGCTATGTGCATTTCCTTTCTCAAAACTATCAGCAAAAGGACCGGTATAAATTTCGATTCGCTGGGCACCCAGTTCCTGCACCAAGGATAAATTTTTGACATCCTGATCAACAAATAAGCTGATGCGTTCGCAAAATGGTTTTAAGTCTTTAATAACAGCACGCAAAAGCTCGGCATCTTGCATAAGATTAAAACCATGGTCGGATGTAATTTGGCCATCAGCATCAGGCACTAAAGTTACTTGCGTTGGTCGCGTTTCCTGTACCAGTGACAATAAACCCGGATAGTCACCACGAGCAGGCGCAAAGGGGTTACCTTCAATATTGAACTCCACTTTGTTGGCCAGCCATTTCGCTAAATCACGGACATCTGAAGGAAGAATGTGCCGCTGGTCGGGACGTGGATGTACTGTAATGCCACCGGCGCCTGCAGCAATCGCGACTTGTGCTGCATCAAGCACAGAAGGCAATGAGCCACCGCGTGAGTTACGTAAAACCGCGACCTTGTTAACATTTACACTGAGTAGCGTCATGAAATAATCCAGTCTAATCTGGGTAACGGAGTATGATTGAATACGGAGTTACCGGCCAATGAGAAAAGTATCATGACGACAAACTATCATGAATAAATTTTGCCGTAACTTCATTTTTATTCTTTTGAGCAGCCTGTGTTTATTCCAGAGTACTGAGTGCGTGGCGCAAAGAATAAAGTTGCATGGTTCGCCACTAATGCAGCGCTACACCGCGAAAGACTTCCACGCCAACCCGCAACATTTCAGTATTACCACCGATAAGGCAGGCCGCTTATTTGTCGGTAACACCGAAGGTGTTTTAAAGTTTGATGGCAATAGTTGGGAACTGATTGAATTGCCAGGAAAACAAATCGCGCGGGATTTGGTTCGTGGACAAGACGACAAAATTTATGTCGCCAGCTATGATACTTTTGGAGAGTTGGTAAAAGACAAAGATGGAAAAATACATTATCAGGAGCTCTTGACCTTAAGCGGCCTGACAGGAAAACAACAGCGTATTGGTATTGTTTGGGAAGTCGTCAGTACCCAGCAAGGAATTTATTTCCGGGCAGAAAAAAATCTTTTCTTTATCAGTTACGATAGAAAAACACGACAAAACTGGCCGATGTCAGTCGATGTGCGCAGCGTGTTTCCGCAAAAAAACGCATTGTACGCTAGAGTGGATGGTCAGGGTTTCAGCAAGCTAGTTAATGGCAAACTTAGACTAGAACCTGGCGGCGAAGTGTTTAGCAAACTGGCTTTGGCCGGAATAATAGACAAAGGTAACTGGCGTTTATTAGTGTCGGACAATGGTTTTTATCGCGCTGATGAAACAGGCATCAAACGCTTGGCAAACAACGCCGGTATGGAACTAAGCGGCAGTGAGGCCTATGAAGTACTGGCACTAGCCGACAATAGCTTCATCGTCGGCACTCGACGGGGTGAATTGTTTCGCTTTGGTCAAGACTTTACGGTGTTAGAGCGATTAAAGCTCGGAAGCTTCGCAGTTGCCGCCATGAGTGTCGATAACGAAGGCGGGTTATGGGTAGCAACAGAAGGTGATTTGTTGCGCTTGACTATGCCATCGCCTTGGTCATTTTTGGACGCACATCAGGGCGTGCAAGGAATTGTTAATGATTTCGAGTGGCATGAGAACGCCTTGTGGATCGCCAGTACCAGCGGTCTAGCACGAATTGTTTCTATGCCAGATGGTAGCAGTCGCTATGAGGCCAAGCCCTGGGTCGATTACGAGGCCTATGTTTTCGATAGTAATGACGCCGGCTTGTTAATTGGCCATCGACAAGGACTGATGGTGTTGGACAAAGGTGCCACCACGCCACGTAAATTACTCGATGACCAAACAGAAATTGTCCACTTATTCGAGAAATCGCGTTTTGATCCCAACATCATTTATGCGCTGGCGCATCATAGTTTATTAATACTCAAGGTTACCGACGACAAGTGGCAAATCAAGAAAAATATAGCGCTAGCCGATTTAAGTGTAGATAGTTTGGTTGAAACCGGTCCAGGCGAAGTCTGGTTTAGCAATAATTATGCCGGCCCCCAACGATGGCGTTTCGATACGAATAGTTTCGAGATAGTCGATAAAAAAGAGTTCGGCAAAACTGATGGTTTAAGGCTTGAAAAGGATGCTTCGCAACATGTCTATCGTCTTGATGGCGCAGTGCATGTGGTTATTGCTGATCAGGGTTATTTGTTTGATGGTAAAAAATTTAATCCAGAATTGGCGCCGCCATTCACTTTAGTGTCGCGACCCAATGAACTGTATGTTACTGAAACAGCGATGGGTGCTTATGCCTATACGTCGCGGGAAATGTGGTTTCGGCCTAAGGCAAAAACCGAGTGGCAGTCGCTGCGGATGGCGCTCAGTAGTGCCGCCGGCTACGGCATTGTGCGCTTGAATCGTGACGGTGTTTTACGCATCTCCACGTGGAGCGGCATATTGCAATACAACGAAAAAGAAAAAAGCACAGCACCGGAACCACTAATGCTGCGTTTTGAATACGTTACTGCAATAAACGCCGAAAACAATACCAGTATTAATTTGCCGACAGACTCGCAGTCAAAAAATATAATAGTGCCTGCAGGATCCAACCTAAAAATGCGATTCTCCATGGTCAGTCTGGAGAGCGGCGTGGAATTTCGTTACCGCTTATTACAACTGTCGAAGGAGTGGAGTGCCTGGACAGATCGCGATCTTTTTATTCGCGCGCAAGCTCCCGGAGATTACGTGTTCGAGCTACAAGCAAAAACCCAGGCTGGACGTCTTGCAGAAACTATCACGTATAAATATACCGTACTGCCGCACTGGTATGAAATATTGTGGGTTCGCTTTTTAATTTTGCTATGCAGTGTCGTTATTGTGGGCCTCCTGACGTACGGCATTATTAGAAATCGGGTGGCAAAATATCGTGAAGATAATAGTAAGCTGGAGAAGCGCATCCGCGAACGTACAACGGAATTGGAGTCGTTAAATCAACGCTTATCCGAGCTGGTCATTGAAGATTCTTTGACCGGTGTTGCCAACCGTCGTGCCTTGGAGCAAGGCTTGCAACGAGAATGGTTTCGTTGTCTCGATCAAAATAGACCACTGTCGGCATTAATGATTGATGTTGATCATTTTAAACAATTTAATGACAAACACGGACATCTTGAAGGTGATGTCTTGCTACGCAAAATTGCTCAAACGCTCAAAAACGAACACGATCCAAAACGTGAATTACTGGCACGGTTTGGCGGCGAAGAATTTGCCTTATTATTGCCAGGTATTAATTTGGAAGAAGCGGTTCGCCGGGCCGACCATATTCGTCAAATCATGATTGAGCAGAATAAAAACGTGACAGTAAGTATTGGTGTGGCCGGTTTTATACCGAGCATACAGGTCGAACAAAATACTTTATTGCGGCGTGCCGATGCCGCTTTGTATCGCGCCAAGCGCGCCGGACGAAACCGAGTCGAGAGCGATGATGATTAATTGTAAATTTATTGAGCCTTGTTTTCGGAACTTTCCGCAGCTTTACGAGCGGCGGCTTGTTCGCGCATCATGCGTAGCTCGTCTGGGCTGATAATTTTACTATCGTCACGTCGGTTGCTTTCAAGTCGTTCGGAAAGAAAGCTTAAAACCGCCGCCAACAAAAAACCAAGCGCCGCCAGCAACAAAATAACCGTCAAAACGAATGGTAGGTTCGACATAAAAGTCAGACCAAAAGACATGACGGCTAGCAACAATAAGATCCAGGGCATGATGGCGATCCGATGAGATTTGCGCCAGTTTAACGCAGGCTAGCGCCTGTTTACACCCTAAAATAACGTGGGCCTAGAGCATGGGGGAAAGCAGCCGTGCTGAAGCCTCGGCAAGCCTATGTAATAGATTTTGAGGCAGTATCTTCTTGATTAATCGACTCTTTTCAATGTCTTCGAGCAACACCTGATGTAAGTCCTGCGCCAAATTTGTGTCTTCGATCAAAATGCAGAGCTCGAAATTGAGACGAAAGCTGCGATTATCAAAGTTAGCACTGCCCAAAATAAGAGTTTCATCATCTATCAGCAATGCTTTGGTATGCAGCATGTAAGGACAGGAGTGGATCTTCACGCCGGCCATAAGCATTTCTTCAAAATAGGAACGCGCTGCGGCATCTACGAGGCGAGAATCACTTTTTGCGGGCACAATTAAACGCACATCCAAACCACGAAGTGCAGCAGATACGATAGCCATACGAGATGACTCGCTCGGTACAAAATACGGCGTTGCTAGCCAGACCCGCTTCTGCGCGTGCGATATTGCAAAAACCTTTGCTCGATGAATAGACTCCCAAGCCGAATCGGGTCCGCTGGGTATGATTTGCGCTTTTATTTTTGCTTGTGGATGCGGGGTAAACAATTCGGTTTCATTGGGTAAATGTTTGCCGGCATAAACCCAATCTTCCAAAAACGCGAGCTGGAGCCAACGTACAACATCGCCGGTAACCGCAATATGTAAATCCCTATACGGAGTTTTATTCACGGCGCCGTTTTCATCATCGGTAATATTGATACCACCGGTAAATCCGAGTAGCCCATCGATGATGACAATTTTTCGATGAGAACGAAGATTGATTTTCGGCCGCCATAAGCCACGCCAACGAATATGCGTGCGGTGAAAAAAAGCAACCTCTGCCCCGGCGTCGAGCAATGGCTTTAGAAACTTATCACCGATGTTTGCCGAGCCAATGGCATCGAGTAATAAACGAACCTTGATACCCGCATTCGCACGTTCTATTAGTGCGTCACGAAACTGGGTGCCGATAATGTCGGGCTCGAAAATATAATATTCGAGATGGATATGTTTTTTGGCTTCACCGATTGCTTTCAATATCGCGATAAAACAATCAGTTCCGCAGGCCAATAATTTTGCTGTTTTCGCACTACTGGCGGCAAAACCGCTGCTGGCTTCACAGACAAGGGACAGCGCCGACTGTGATGCGCTGTGAGGACCTGACTGGGTATGTTTTCCAAGCAAAGCCTTGGAGCGTAAGCGCTTGGATTGTTGGCGCCGAATTCGCTGTGGCCCCAAAAAGTGATAAATCACAAAACCAATAACCGGTAGAAAAGCCAAGGCGAATAGCCAGCTCAAAGTGGCGGCAGCTTCCCGCTTTTGAAGGATTACCCAGCCGCTCAACAAAACAATATTTATTATCCAGAAGGCACAAATGCCAACCCACAAATGGGGAAACCATTGATTCAGCTGTTGCCAAAAGTGCATTGAATTATGTCCACCTGCAATCTTCGTGAAGACTATCATGGCAGAGCCACATGACTGACGGAAGTCGGGACAGCGACTTGCTTACTTCATAGCCGGATCGGCGCTGCTAGTAGAGTTACCAAACCTGATTGATGATGAAGCACAGCATCTTTGTACTTACAGAATTACCTACCAAAAAAATGCCCGCGAATGTGTAATTCGCGGGCATTATTGTGAAGTTGAGTCTTACATGACTACGGATAGTTACTTGATTTGTTCTACCTTGTAGCCCTTGCCGTTCAGCATTTTCACGACGCCGTCTTCGCCGACAAGATGCAGTGCACCTACAACAACCAGCACATCGTCTTTGTCGTTATCTTTCAACAACGCTTCTAACTTTGGTAACCAGAGTTTATTGCGTGCAGGGTTAATGCTCTCATAAAGCTCTGGATATTCCTTACGCATTTCGGCACCCATCTTGTCAAACAGTGTCTTGTCTTCAGCATTGCGCCAAGTGAGGTGTAGCTCTTCGATTTTGGCTTTCATCTCGGCCGATTCGCTCAGCGCTTCATCCAGAAATTGTTCTTGCTGTTTAGCATTCATGCCATCGAAAATTGCTATCTGTGACTCACCGGTTTCCAAGCCTTTTGCAGGTTTGCCTGCTTTGGCTGCGCGATCCATAAAATGTTTGTCCAAACCTAGAGCGGGGTTTAAGCCGATCTTTTGCATTTCGGTTACATTTAAAATTAAACCGACAAACCAAGGCTCGAAACTCTGAAAATTGGCAACGGGCAAATTATTCTTGGCTGCATAAGCCTCAAATTTTTTCCAGGTGTCTGCCGATAAGCTTTGTTGCAGGGTTTTACCATCGGTACGCATGGCGGCCTGTGTCATTTTCTGACCCAGTGCCGGATTGTTCATTTCTTCAGGTGATAATTCAAAATACAGTTGCTCGGCGTCATCGAAAGCAAGGTCAGTACTTTTTGCCAACGGGTAATCGGTAGTTTTAAGCATGTGAAACGAGCCGAGCAAGTACAAACTGTTATTGGCATCGCTTACCTTCCAAAGCAGAGGCTTTGGTGCTTCGGCATAGGCCATATTGGTACCAATCATTAACATCAAAGGTAGAAGTATTTTTTTCATAGGGGCTCTCAAAAAATAAAAGGGGGTTAAATCATCGATTAAATCATTACATCAGGTGTTGGGGTATAAAACTTCTGCGCGCTGGAATAACACCCAGCTTGTGGCGATGTATTTATCGCCGTTAATCGGTTTATTGCCGCGATGGGTATGGGTGAAAGCCGTAGGCGCAATGAGCAAGGAACCTGTTTTAGGTTTAATTTTTTTATGCTGATACAAAAACTCGGTTTCGCCTTCTTCAAAGCTGTCGTTTAAATAGATTGTCCACAATACGGCTCGGTGAAGGGTGTCACAGACGGCATCTTTTGGATACAACTCGCAATGCCAGTATGGATAACCACCCTCGTTAGCGGTGTATCGCTGCAAATTAATGGCACCGGGTCTAAGCATAGCT
Organism: Arenimonas sp.; assembly: GCA_043754555.1. GTDB lineage: Bacteria > Pseudomonadota > Gammaproteobacteria > Xanthomonadales > Xanthomonadaceae > Arenimonas. The sequence goes on from JAYUUM010000265.1 coordinate 8,137, forward strand.
CTTGCAATATCGGCGAGCTGTGTGTCTGGCATTACCGCAAAATCTTCCGCGCTTAGTCTTCGCATTTCGCCCGGCTTTTCATCGGGCACTTGCAACATTAAGGGTGCAATCAAGGTATGCGGGTATTGTCGTAAATACTGCATTAAGCCTTTGAACATGGCAGCATTGAGTGCGTTCTCGGCTTCGCGCCACTCTGGTTTTCCGGTAATTTGAATGTCACGACTATTTTTTAATTCAGGCAATACGCCGCCACCTACTCTGCCTGGCACGGCAGCACGGCTGTCTTCAAAATGTTTGATCAATAAGGCGCAGGCTTCCTTTGATAAAGCCTCAGGATAAACTTCAATAAAGTCTGCCGCTATAGATTCTGCTTGTTGCATCAGGCGTTTTTCGCATCGAAATCAGTATGGTATTTCACCGCTATTTCAACTTCGGCTTTCGACCCCATAAAAACCGGCACACGTTGATGCAAACCCGTCGGCTGCACGTCCAGCATTCGCTCTCGGCCGGTACTGGCGGCGCCGCCGGCTTGTTCAACTAAAAAACTCATTGGGTTAGCTTCGTACATTAATCTTAACTTTCCGCCTTGGGCGCGGCATTTGCTATCGAGCGGATACGAAAAAATACCGCCACGCGTCATGATGCGATGCACGTCCGCAACCATGGAAGCAACCCAACGCATATTAAAATCTTTTTCGCGATTGCCTTCCTTGCCTAGTAGCATATCGCCGACATAGGCTTGCATGGGTGCTTCCCAAAAACGTTGGTTGGAAACATTGACCGCAAACTCTTTGGTGTCTTTCGGAATTTGCATGTCGCGCTTGGTCAGCATAAAACTACCCTGTTCGCGGTCCAGCGTAAAACCGTGCGTGCCGCGACCCACGGTAATGACTAAAATCGTACTTGGGCCATAGGTGGTGTAACCGGCACATACTTGGGTATTGCCAGCTTGCAAAAAATGCTCGTCTGCGGGTTCGGTAATGCCGTCGGGGCAACGTAATACCGAAAAAATCGTACCGACCGAAATATTGACATCAATATTGGAACTGCCATCGAGTGGATCAAACAGTAATAAATAATTGCCCTTGGGGTAGGCATTGGGGATTGGATGCGAGTGCTCCATTTCTTCCGAGGCCAATCCTGCCAAGTGTCCGCCCCATTCATTGGCCTCGAGAAAAATCTCATTGGACAATACATCCAGTTTTTTCTGCGCTTCGCCTTGAATATTACCGGTGCCGGCATCGCCTAAAACACCGCCCAACTCGCCCTTACTAATCGCGGTTGAAATGGTTTTACAGGCACGGGCGACGACTTCAATTAATAAACGTAAATCGGCGTTGATAAAACCGGCATGCTGTTCTTCGATTAAAAAACGGGTCAGCGAAATCGGTTTCATGGCGAACACTCAAATGGCGAAGCGCTATTGTCGCGTTCATAGTCGTGCTTGCCAAGCGCTTGCACCATGTCGGGTGCCCCGTATTGTCACCAGCTACTCCCTGCCTTGTTGGCCGCGTTTAGTTTTGGCCATTTGAGACATCGTGCGCGAACGACAGCATAGGTCGGGCCCTGGCCCGACAAAAACGCCATCGCAATCTTTCAAATGCGTCGGGCCAGTGCACAACCTACGATGCCGCGATGCAAGAACGAATAAGCGACATTAAATAATCTTCAGCGTAATGGCCTTCAACACGGCCCGGGTACGGTCACGGGTGCCGAGCTTGTCTAAAATATCCGAGACATAATTTTTTACGGTGCCTTCCGATAAAAAAACCGCTTTTGCAATTTCCTTGTTTGAATAACCGCCGGCCAATAAACGCAGAATCGAAATTTCGCGATCATTAAAAGTATCGGTGGGTTCTAGCGTGTCGCGATATGCGTAGCGAGCACGTACGGGCGCAGTAGAAATAGGTGCAAACAAGGTTTCACCTTTCGCAACGCGCTCAATGGCATCGACCAAATCCTCAGGCGAGGCGTCTTTCAGTAAAAAGCCCTTGGCACCCACAGCAGCGGCATGCAAAGGAAAATCAGGTTCATCAAAAGTAGTTAGTAAGATGACTGGCGTCAGGATGCTTTTTTCGAGGATGTTTTTGATCAAGGCAAAACCATCCATACCGGGCATGCGAATATCCGACAAAATAACATCGACCGGATTGTCTGGCAGAGCTTGTAACAGCTGCTCGCCATTTTCGGCTTCAATCACCACGAGCAAATGTTCAAAACTACTGAGCAGTGCTTTCAAGCCCATGCGTACCAAAGCCTGGTCATCGGCTAGCGCAAGGCGAATAAGCTCGCTCATGCAAGCACCGGAAGCCAAGCTTCAATTTGCATGCCGCCGGTATTGGAGTGTTCGCAACGCAAGCCGCCGCCAAGATTTTCCAGGCGTTCTGTCATTCCTTGCAGGCCGTTGCCTTTCTGCCAATTACTGGCCATGCGGCCGTCGTCGCGAATACGCAAGAGCCATTGTGTATTCTCGCGTTGCAATACCACCCAAAGCTGCTGTGCTTGACTGTGACGGGCAGCATTGGTCAAGGCTTCTTGCACGGTGCGCAACAGGACTTCGGCTTGCTGCACCGGAACGTAACTGGCCGTTTCATCAATGGCCAGTTGCAAATGTGGTCTTGGGAAAGGGGCCGCCATTTTTTCGATAGCATTATGTAGATTCATACCGTCATGCAGACGCATTTGCTGCACGACACCGCGAATATCGGCCAGTAATTCATCGGCCAGTGCGGTACAAGTTTCAATGCCTTTATGTTTGGCCAAATCCGCCTGCCTTGAAAGTGCCGTCAAGTTTAATTTAAGGGCCGTCAACTTATGGCCGGCAACATCATGTAACTCACGCGATAAACGCAAACGTTCTGAATCACGCACGGTTTCTGCCAATAAACTTCGGGTTGCAATCAGATCGGCATTTAATAGCATCAATTCATCGCGGCGTTTATCGGCTTGGTGCGAGTACCAGGCCATAAGCATCGCAAATAGTTGAAAGCTTGAATAAATCAGTACCGACATCGCCGGTCTGTCGGTCAGCCATAGATCGCGATAAATAAAGAACAAGCTGATATTGCTAACAATGAAGAGCACCACTAATCGCGACGGCGAAAATAAACTTGCCAACACCGCCGAGGCCACAATCAGCAAAACCGTCGCTGACGAAAACCGCGACACGGCGCACATCGATAAAGCAATAGCCACTAATATCAGGGCCCAAATCTGTTGTCGCAGATTATTTTTTTCGATCGTTGTACAAACAATAAAAAATATCAGGTAAACGCCATGTAAGGTGATGGTAGTGGCAGCCACAAAATTGACTGGAATAAGCCCAGTACTCTTTATATCGGCAAACCAAAGTTCCGAGCCAACCGCCACCCAGGCGATATAGGCGGCAATATTGATCGGGACGAACAGGCGTTTCAGTAATTCGATCATGGCGACAGCTTGGCCTGTTAAGCCACAATGCTCAAGGTGTGGATGGAATATTATGACTTCCGGCACCCTGAATTGATGACATTTGGCACCAGAACGCGGAAACGCCCAAGGGCATTCTACTTGCACGGAAATCGAGCAAGGAGAACCTCATGTCCTGGTATTCAAACACCGCCATTTTGCACGCGGCAGTCGGCACGGCAGCACTGGTTACCTTCTGGATTGCCGGAATGACCAAAAAAGGCAGCCCGCTGCATAAAACGACGGGCAAAATTTATCTATTAGCCATGGTGGGAATATTGCTTTCGGCATTCCCGATGGCAACCTACATCGCGATTTATAAAAGCCAGGTAATCGGAGGCTTTCTGGTGTATTTGTTGGTAGTGACCATGACGAGTGTCTGGAATGGTTGGCGGTCAATTCGTGATAAGCGTGATTGGAAGCGTTATACCGGCCCGATTTTCAAAGGCTTAATGGTGTTGAATTTGCTGAGTGGTCTTGCTATCGCAGCTATCGGACTTTTTCTGGCCGAACAAATGCAAATGGTGATTACCAGTTTTTCACTGATTGGCATTATCACTGCGATCAATATGTACCGCTTCCAGCGCGAGGCACCGACCGATCCGCGCTGGTGGATGCGTGAACATTTGACCGCAATGGTGGGTAATGGCGTAGCAACCCATATCGCTTTCCTGCAAATTGGTTTGCCGAAAATACTGCCGATGATTTCTGGCCCGGTAATGGTCAATGTTGCCTGGATAGGACCCTTGCTGGTGGCGGTAGTAGCTGGGACATATCTAACGCGTAAATACGTGCCGAAGCGGCCCGAGCCTTCCATAAAACCAAAAATGGTTGAGCTGACATGAATGTAGCTGACGATAGTTCTAAACCGAAGCCTTGGCTGTATATCGGGCTCGCAATTGCGTTGCTGGCTTGCTGGTGGGTAGGTTGGCGTGATTACGACCCATACATGGCGCAAGAAGTCGTGCGTGAAAATATTCGTGAAAGTATTCGCTGGACCATTCAGCTATTGGTTCAATACTTGATACCCGTTGGTATTGTTATATTTCTTGTTAAGAGAGTGGTACTTAACAGTCGTTCCAAGTTACGCAAGTCTTGATCCGGATTGATGTATGGCAAATAGTGAAACTCAGGCTCCAATGCCGCTATCAAAAACGCTCTTAGTCCTTTTAGGGTTTCCGTTAGTTTCAACACTCATTTCCCTATTGCTGCTGAATCGCTCGATATTCTCAGGCACTGGATTGGGTTTTTTTAGCGTATTTTGGACGCTAATTATTTGCTGGTATTCAATTCAAATACTTATTATTTCCCGGATTTTAAAATCCACGGGTTGGCATTGGAAAGATATTGGATATACCTTCGACAAGAAACGGACCATCTATTTGGTTGCGGCATATTTTGTCTTCGCCTTTGCTTTATTGGCTTTTATAGAGTCTGCATTAAGTGGTACAAATTCAAGCCCGGAAAAATTGAAACTACTCTCAGACTTTTCAAACCTTACGCCAAAAACGACTATTGACCGTGTCATTTTTATTATTATGGGCTTGGTGGCAGGCTTCGCGGAAGAGTTTGTTTATAGAGGCTTGCCATTAATGCACTTAAAAGCCTTAAAGTGAACCGGTGGCTAGCGATTATTATTGCGGCTATACCGTTCGTGTTTCAGCACGGATTGAAATCCATAGATCAATTTTGGTGGCTTTTTGTTTGGGGAATTGTGTTTGGGCTGCTGTTTGCGTTTACCAAAAAAATTCACTGCCAACATAATTCTACATTAGCTGCTTATTCTTTCCGCCTTGCTAACCATTTTGCAGGTACTAAAATAGGACCGTAGCTGTTATTGTTTAGCTGCGCGACCTAAGACTCATTCAACTTCAAGCATTAACGTGATTCGACTTTATGTAGGCATTATGAAACGAGCCAGTCTTGTATTACTGATGATTGTATTTACCGCCTGTGCTGCCAATACGGGGACATCAGCCACGAAACCGATCGGCGCAAGCACTGTCGCTGGGCTGATTCAATTTCCCGGAAAAGTGGTTCCGGCGATGCGGATTTGTGCTCTTAACACCCAGACGAAAGCCATAAGCTGCGTTAAAACCAAGGCCGGACAAACAAAATATTTGATAAAAGGTCTTGTTGCTGCCGAATATCAGATCCTTGCAAACGTAAAAGACGATGAACTTCGCGTTGGCGGCCACATGCTGCAAGTGCAATGTATACGCGCGCCCTGCCCGGCATTATTAAGCTCAGTTTTATTAAAAGCGAAAGAATCAAAAACCGCTATTCATTTGAACGGTTTTTACCGGAGTCGAGAAGATTTCCCCACGCTACCGCTAAGTACACGCTAGCGAATACTTGCGTTTTTCTTATTGGCATTTAAGTTTTTTCAGCAACTGCGTCATGGCCTGATCGACTGGCAACTCGTCTTCAAATAACAGCAAATCATTGCGCCGCCTTAAGGAAACCAGTTCAGGCGGCGACAACACCATAACTCGTGCACCACGACGGTTTACAAACATGATCGAGCCAGAAATACCGCTGACCCAGCCGACTTTTAATTGTTGATAACCTCCATCGGCTTTGGGCATTTGTAGCCATGTTCCTACCTTGTATTCACTGACTTCTTTTAATTCTGTTTCCGTCGGTTTTAGCGAATCCACCGAATTAGCCATTTCCATGGTTATTTCCACCATAGGCTTGATCGTGCCGGTAGCAGGAACGAGGTGAATCCTTGCCGCAGTTTCGATTCTTGCATTGCCAGGAGTGCCTGAATCGATTGGAGTATCGACTGGCGTTACAATTTCTTCGGTCCACACAGAGACAGAATTTATCAATACCTGAAAAAAATCAGCGGCCGCTTCGCCATTTACTCCAGAACTGGCAAGCACTTCATTAGTGGTGGATTCCAATCCATCTAAATGAGAAAGAGGTAGTATTTCTCCCAAGCTGACCATGTCCAGCAAATCTATCCAGGGCTGTGCAACACGCGTCGCTTTGACAAAGTCTTCGCTTTCTTTGCCTTTTCGTAATGCGGTCACCGATAAGTGATGCAGCCATTCGGTATTAAAAAAACTCCTTAGCGTACCGGGCAATGCGTATTGTCGAGTAATAGCAGTAACGACAACATTGGCCTGCATGCGTGCTATTTCCAGACGCTCCTGCCCTTGTTGCGCTTCGCTGGCACGTTTTTCCGACATTTGTGTGCGACGGCGATGCACCTGCATTTGCTCTGAAAGTTGTGCATCGACCGCTTGAAATTTACGAACATCACCGTCGTATTCATTAGTAATACGCTGAACAGCTTGTTCAACATGATTTAGCAATTCACGTTCTTGAGGGGTTTCACCTAAATTGTCTTCACAAGCTTCGGAAACCGTATTGAGAAATTGTCGTGCGGGGTGATGACGTTCCAAAAATAATTGCGGGTCAATTACCGCCGCTCTTACAAAAGGCATTATCAGTTGTGCGAGCACTGGTGCCACTGCATCGCCATAAGGACGGTCTTTAAGCATCACATCAAACAAGTTGCCGGCCATTTGCACAGCAGTTTCGTCGGCCGGTTCTAAGCTACCTTGTTCATCACCTTTGGTGAGCCCCATCTGTTTTGCATTCTGGAGCAACTCGCGTTTGATGGTGTCGGCGATCGAACCATCCGGTTTACCAATGGCTTCCAACAGCGCGTTGGTATTACCGCTGCCATGCTGCAATTGATCGAGCATTGCTAGGGTTTCGGATTTACCAATAGCACGCTGCGGTTGTTGTTGCCCGCCACCGCCGTTAGCACCAAAGTTCATTTGCATGGATCTGAAATGCTCGAGCAATTCAGAAACCAATGAACGATCTTTATCGTTGATGGCGTGGTTGTATTGTGGAACTCCCGCACTCGGGTTTTGCATTGCTGGCGAGATAGCAGATTGTGAATTTGCAGTCGGCACCTGCACATGCGTCTGCATTTGCACTGGCATGGGTGCTGGAACCTTGATGCTTTGTCGGCGTATGCGCTCATCTTCAGCTTGGATTAGCAAACCCGGCAAAACCCCAGCCGCCGCGAGTCCGGCGTTATATTCCTTCAATAAATCCGACAAAATCGGATCAAGCAATAAATCAAAATGCTGTACGATTTGCGCCTTAAATTCGTCACGCAAACTCATTACAGTTAAAGCATCTTTGGCCGCATCGGCAAATACTTGCGGCGACATCGGCAAACGTGGCCCCAATGGACCGGTCAAATCGAGGGTTTTGCATAGGCGCTGATCCAGGGCCAACAAAGCTTTGCGTTGCACATAGGAAATGCGCTCGACTAAACGCTCGCAGACCAACTGCATCTGCATATGCTCGTGTTCGATTAGGGACAAATTGAGCTTCTGTTTTTTAGCATCCGTGTCCGGTGCCACATCTACCGCTTCAATAAGTTTCGCGCGAAAATCTCGTCCGGCTGTGCGAATACCGACATATAGGGCTTGGCCATCGGCACCGTACGTATCAGGCTCACCGGCTTGAATCTGGGCTTCCGACAATTGATTGAGCTGGGTTAGCACCATCGACAATGCTTGTTCAAATGCTGGCACCACCGCTGTCGCGACGGACACACGCAGCTTTGCCAGCAAGGCAGCGGGCGTGGTCGGCAGTGGAATTACAGCGGTCTTCATGCGAATGATGCTTGGGGGAAGCTGGCTCGAGTTTAACCCGATAAACGCGAAAGTTCAGCTAAGGCTTTACCAAGCCCGCCCGACAAACTGAGACAGCCATCACACAAATGCCTCGCTTAAGCTTTAGCTACTCGATAAAAAAGGGCAGCTTAGCTGCCCTTGGTTCAACCCTTCTTGGCAGCCTTGTCGGCCCGCTTTTCTTTCAAGGTTTTTTCCGGTTTTTTCTTGGTTTCTTTCTTCTTGTCTAAACTCTTAGCCATGATGCTATCTCCTTGTGTTAAGCCATATGTTTCCGACCAGCAAGACCAAGCATATCGCGAGTTTAAGAAAATGTCGCTAGTACCGACAGCATTATATTGGCCGGAAAATTAAGGCTTTGGAAAGATATCCGGTGAGGCGGCAGGATATTTCCGCACCAGTTTTTTGAAATAACGGGCAGTGTCGACACAGTCGGGATCTTCTTCGCAAATAGCAAATTCAGGCGGTCCTTCGATATAAGTCCAGCGCCCGTTTTTTTTGTGTAACAAGCCGACTATCGATTCGTAACGGTTCTTGCCATCAGCCGATTCCGGGTCGGTTTCAACCCAGGCCCAGCCATTATTTACTTTTAGATGCCGCACTACAAAAATTACTTCGAGCCCGGACATCCTTCTGATCACGACCCGCAGTGCATCCATAATTGCTTTACGATCTGCACTACCTTTGACGGGCGTATAGGTTCCGGTTTTTGTGGCAGTTTTGGTTTCGGCTGCATAAGCCGATGGGATTCCGGCGATAGTCAGTGCAGATAATATTGCGAAGACGAGTGCGAATTTGTTGGTAATCATGGTCGGCTCTGGCTGAGTGAGTTCATCTTTCTTAATCGTAAAAAGCCGTCGAAACCGGCCAGCATTTTCCAATACGAGACTTAATCGCTGCTACTGCCGCTACCGTCATTGTCACTAGTGTCGCAAGAGCCAGAATCCGAATGTGGGTCCGTCTCATTGCATGCCGTAGTGCAGGAAGCATCCTGCGGTGTGGAATTCAGTGGTTCGCCGTAACGTTCGGAAGCAGATGCGGTGTAGAACGCGCTGTCGTCGGAAAATTGCTTGTGTCGGAGCCGCGACCACTTTGCTCTACGTTTTTAAGTAAGTTTCGAACAAGCGGAATCGCAATTAATAAAAATAGACAAATCAGGATGACGTACAGCATTGACCTACCTCATTATCAATTATGAAGCAGCGACAGTGTCTGCCCATGAGCTGTTAACCAGCAAATAAATGCCGATGATCGTACCCACTGGAAACCCAAACACCGAGATGATGCCAATCACAATAGTGGCAATTCTTGCCCAGTCTTTATGTTGTCGCGCGCCGCGCGCAACGAGCTGATGCAAAATAAATAAACAAAAAAAGATTAGCGGAAAAATTGAAGCCAGCATAACTTCGCCCACGCGAGCAGGCTCGGCACTGGTGAGTACCAAATAAGGAAATGCACATGCCAAAGTGGCAACGAATACATAAAAATACGAAATGGCAGCGTGGGCACGTGCGGTTTTAATATGTGCTTCCATTTTTTGCTCCAAAGAGGTGTTGCTGTTCTATAAATGGCGTAAATACGAGTTGGCTATTTGCTCGATTCGCAAATAGGAAAATGGTTAAGCAAGACGGGCCACAAGCATGAAGATTGGCAAACCGCGAAGATTCTAGCTCGTATTGAACGCTAGTTCACTCCTGATGCTTGTTTATTGTGAACTTGAAAACAGTATTTCCTGCAACAGACTTATTTGATTATTAATAAACCATTGGGCAATCTAATTGTTACCAATGCACCGACGGAGGTTTTTTCATCGTAGATAACAACATTGTCACCCACTTTTAAATCGATCAAAAGCCAATTCCCGGCAGACCCCGGACAGCTATCCAACACATTAACCAAGCCTTTTACAAGAACGGTTTTGCCACTGCTTTTGCCGTGGCTCGAATTTAGTCGCAGGCTAATGGTTGCTTCCTTGACTGATGAAACGCAGCCGCTATCAGGTTTTACGAGCCATTGAATGTCTACAACGCGCCCACGGTAAATAGTGGCAGTAGCCTCAAGCTCGGTATTGGATAGCGCACGAATCTCGGCTCGTGCTGGGTCAGACAATGCTGAAACCAGAATTAAGGCAAAAAACAGAATCGTTTGATGTGTTTTCATATAAACCTAAGATCCAGAACGATTGCGCACTACGTGCTTGCTGACAATAACAACGCCACTGACGGTAGGCAAATATTTCCAAATCCCCGAAGACTAATACAGCAGGCCGAAATATTAATCATCCGCATACAGTTTCCATAAATCATCAGGGGCGGGCTAATACCAGAATTTGACCTGACATTCTGCTCAACAAGCCCCACGATCCAATTGTCGATAGCCAATAGCTTCGCTTAAATGTTGTGTATTGATATGTTCGCTCGCGGCCAGATCGGCAATGGTGCGTGATACTCGTAGAATTCTATGGGTCGCACGTGCGGATAATTGCAGGGCCTCCATAGCTCGCTCTAAAAGATTTTGATCTTTGGTAGCAAGATAACAATATTTTTCGGTTTCCGATTGTGAAAGCCTTGCATTGGTTTTGCCACAGCGTTGCTTTTGAATTTCGCGCGCCGCAATAACACGTTCACGGACAAATTCAGTGGCTTCGCCACGCGGCGCGTCACACCGCATCTCATGCGGTGCTAAACGCGGTATCGATAATTGCAAATCAATGCGATCCATTAACGGGCCGGATAAACGCGAGCGGTAGCGTTGAATCGTTTCCAATGAACAACGACAGCGACCCGAAGGATCACCGGACCAACCACAGGGGCAGGGATTCATCGCGGCGACCAATTGAAAGCGCGCGGGGAATTCGCTTTGACGTGCTGCACGAGAAATAGTCACGACGCCTGATTCCAAGGGCTCACGCAATACTTCCAATGCGCGACGATCCCATTCGGCAAGTTCATCGAGAAATAAAACACCATTATGTGCGAGCGAAATTTCGCCAGGGCGTGGTTCGGCACCGCTGTTAACTACATTTAATTACGCGACTGTGATAATATAAAAAACAACGAGTTATTTCGATAAAAACATTTAATAATGCAACTATAAAACACCTATAGGCACGACTGGATTACGGAACCTACTTAATGACGCGACTGGTTGAAAAACGCCCCGCCCGCCCTTTGAAAACGAGTCGTCGCAGCCTCACGGGAAGAGTTCGTTTGAAAACCGGTGGATCCGCACATTTTGAGTCGTCATTGGAAAGAGACTGGTTATTGCAGCTGGATTTCGATGAACGGGTGATCGATGTGCAAGTGCAACCGTTTACCTTGAATCATATCGTGAGTGGTAAAAAGCGTGCCTACACGCCTGATGTATTAGCCACGTTTCACTTCGGTGGTGATGACGTAAAAACCATCGTCTATGAAGTGAAACCTTACGATGAGTTAGTCACCAATTGGGCAATGTACAAGCCCCGTTTTAAAGCCGCCATTAAACATTGTCGATTAAATGGATGGCGATTCAAAATCGTCACAGAAAAACAGATTCGAACACCGTTCTTGGAAAACATCACTTTTCTCAGACGGTATAAAAATATCAGCCCAGAAAATATCATGCGACAACAGTTGCTTTACTCCTTCAAAGCAACTGGGCCGACAACACCACAAGGATTATTGGCAGCAGCATATGGCACAACGGAAGCACGCATGCCTGCTCTTGCAATTCTATGGTCGCTGGTTGCAGAGGGCGTGATTGAGGCAGATCTAAAAAAGGCACTTACGATGAGCTCACGTATTGTCATGGGCACTCCGTTATGAACGGCATTTCAAAAGTGTTTTTTAAAGCAGAGCCTGGGCTTGAGGTGATGAGTGAAGGCCGATGTTACCGCGTCTCACGCTTTATCTCTGTGGATAGTGTGTTGGCCATCGACAATGAAACAAAACAAGAAGTGCGTTTAAGAGTCGAAACACTTGTCCCGGTGAATGAAGCATCAGAGGGCACAGATGAATCGAATGGTGATCGCGATTTGGCGTTATATAGCAACGAGGAATGGGCAGTAGGACAACGACGATTTTCTGCCATAAAGCCATTACTTGAAGATCCGTTACGTTCACGGACGGGTGCTGAAAAAATCGCCAAGAAGATGAAGGTGCATGTGGCCACAATTTATAAGTGGCTCAAAGACTATCAAATGGCAGGACACGTGGCGGCATTGGTGCCTGAAAAGCGGGGTAGAAAAACAGGCTCTCGCTTATTGGGCGATACCCAAGAAACGATTATTGCTACCACAATCGAAGATATCTATTTAAATAAGCAGCGACACCGGCCACAAGATGTGGTGATGGAAGTGTCACGCCGTTGCCGATTAGCGGGCGTCTTGGAGCCTCACGAAAATACCGTCAGAAAACGGATCGCCGATATCAATCCTGCCTTACAACTTCGACGTCGTGGCAAGAAAGAAGAAGCCAGAAATCGTTACAACGCCATTCAAGGCAGTTTTCCTGGCGGCGAGCATCCACTGGATGTCGTGCAAATTGATCACACACCAGCCGATGTTATCTTGGTCGATGAATTGCATCGTCTTCCTATCGGTCGCCCATGGCTAACCCTGGCAATTGATATTTGTAGTCGTATGGTAGTGGGGATGTATCTTAGCTTTGAGCAACCCAGTGCCACGTCGGTAGGGCTTTGTCTGGCCAACGCAATTTGTCCTAA
>JAYUUM010000266.1:0-6974 GCA_043754555.1 Arenimonas sp.
AAAAAAACGATATGCCCATAGAAGAGGCCAGCGTGGAATGGTCCGAAGAAGAGTCTCCATTCGTAAAAGTGGCCACTCTGCATATTCCCTCTCAAAATTTTCGCACTGAAGAACGCGCCGAACTTGCCGAAGCTCTTTCATTTTCATTAGAGAACACTTTGCCCGAACACACTGCAATCGGCGGCCTTAATCGAGCTCGCATCGCGATTTACAAAACGCTGTCGAAGTTTCGCCATCAGCGTGATGGACGTAAAGACATTGCATAAGTTTTGTTGGGCGTAGATAGCTCAATCGTCGAAGTGGATGATAACTAGCGAGCAACTTCCCAATCACGCTGCAGTGCATCCCCATCTTCGTGACTCTGTAATTTCTCTCACAAAAAACCCCGCCGAAGCGGGGTTTTGTTTTGCAGCAAGTGAAATTGGATTAGAAATCCATACCGCCCATTCCACCCATGCCGCCGCCGTGTCCGCCGCCGCCATGTGCTTCTTCTTTCTTCGGTGATTCGGCCACCATGCATTCGGTGGTGATCATCAAACCGGCGATCGAAGCTGCATTTTGCAAGGCAGTACGTGTCACTTTGGTTGGATCCAAAATACCCATAGCTACCATGTCGCCATACTCGCTGGTCGCCGCGTTGTAGCCGTAATTACCGTCACCGGCTTTCACGTTATTCAACACAACTGACGGCTCTTCGCCGCAGTTAGCAACGATTTCGCGCAACGGGGCCTCCATCGCACGCATGGCGATAGTGATACCGACGTTTTGATCGTCATTGAGTCCTTTCAATTTACCCATCGCGGTCAAAGCACGAATCAGTGCCACGCCACCGCCAGGAACAATACCTTCTTCAACCGCTGCACGGGTTGCGTGCAGGGCATCTTCAACGCGGGCTTTCTTTTCTTTCATTTCCACTTCGGTCGCAGCACCGACTTTGATTACTGCTACGCCGCCGGCCAATTTGGCAACGCGTTCTTGCAGTTTTTCTTTGTCGTAATCGGAAGAAGTTTCTTCGATTTGTGCTTTGATTTGTTTGATGCGAGCCTGAATACCATCGGCAACGCCGGCACCATCAATAATCGTGGTGTTTTCTTTCGACACTTGGATTTTCTTGGCGCGACCGAGATCTTTGATTGTGGCTTTGTCCAAAGACAAACCGACTTCTTCGGAAATCACGGTACCGCCGGTCAGAATGGCCATGTCTTCGAGCATTGCTTTACGGCGATCACCGAAACCAGGTGCTTTCACTGCGCAAACTTTTACGATGCCACGAATGGTATTGACGACCAAAGTTGCGAGGGCTTCGCCTTCGACTTCTTCGGCAACAATCAATAAAGGCTTGCCGGCTTTCGCTACGGCTTCCAATACTGGCAACAATTCACGAACGTTCGAAATTTTCTTGTCGTGCAACAAAATGAACGGGTCGTCTAAATCGGCTGCCATGCTTTGTTGGTTGTTGATGAAATAAGGCGACAAGTAACCGCGATCAAACTGCATGCCTTCAACGATGTCGAGTTCATTTTCCAAACCGGAACCGTCTTCAACGGTGATCACGCCTTCTTTGCCGACTTTATCCATGGCCTTGGCAATTAATTCGCCGATGTCATGATCAGAGTTGGCCGAGATAGCGCCAACTTGTGCAATTTCTTTACTGGTCGCGCATGGCTTGCTGATTTTTTTCAGTTCTTCAGTCGCCGAGATTACGGCTTTGTCCATACCGCGTTTCAGGTCCATCGGATTCATACCGGCAGCAACGGCTTTCATGCCTTCGCGAATCATGGCTTGCGCCAGAACGGTAGCTGTCGTGGTGCCGTCACCAGCATTGTCAGAAGTTTTTGAAGCGACTTCTTTCAACATTTGTGCGCCCATGTTTTCAAACTTGTCGGCGAGTTCAATTTCTTTCGCTACCGAAACGCCATCTTTAGTGATGGTCGGTGCGCCGAAACTTTTTTCTAATACGACATTACGGCCTTTTGGACCGAGCGTGGCTTTTACGGCATTGGCAAGAATGTTGACGCCTTTGACCATGCGTGAACGTGCGTCTTCACCAAAACGAATATCTTTAGCTGACATGATGTTTACCTCAAAAATATATATTTAAATTTATAGGGTGCGCGTGTCGCGCACCGATTTAATTTCTATGGATTTGAACGGTGCGCCGTGGCGCATCCTATTCATACCCAAAAAACAATTAACCCAAAATTGCGAAGATATCGTCTTCTTTGGTGATCAAAAAATCTTCGCCATCGAGCTTGACTTCAGTACCGGCATATTTGCCAAACAATACTTTGTCGCCGACTTTGACTTTAGGCGCGCGAGTGGTGCCGTTGTCCAAGGCTTTGCCTTCGCCGACTGCAATCACTTCACCTTTAATCGGTTTTTCAGTGGCTGAATCCGGGATTACGATGCCGCCAGCGGACAGTTTTTCTTCTTCCATACGCTTGATAACGACGCGGTCAAACAGCGGTTTAATATTCATAGCTTCCTCTTGGTCAATAAAAACAAATACTTACGTGATTTTTGGGTGGTGTTCAGGAGCTTGTTAGCACTCGACCCCATCGAGTGCTAATTTTAACGCGTAAACATGACCGAAGGGTGATGTTTTAGCTTCAGGCTTTATGGGGCGGCATAGGCGATGTTTCAAGGCCCTGCCGCCACTTGCCTGCTATTTGTCATAATTCCGGCTTATTATCTGCGATCTGCGTAAATTCACTATTGGGGAAAATAATGTTGTTTAAGAAAGCGGGAGCAGCTTGTCTGCTCGGGACACTTTTTGTCTTTGCAAGCCTGTCGGCACAGGCCGAAGTGTTTATCAATGAAATTCATTATGACGACGCTGAAACGCCAACAGCTGGCGACCAAAACGAAGCCGTCGAAGTGGTTGCCACCAATGGCGAAGACTTGAGCCTTTACGACATCGTTTTGTATAACGGCAGCAATGCCGCTTCGGCAGTCACATACGATACCGATGCAATACCGCTGGGAGCTGTTGTAGCTTGCGGTTCCAGTGTTCGGATCGGCGTCGCTGCTTACCCTAGTCCTGCCCAACTACAGAATGGGAGCAATGACGGCATTGCTCTTGTGCGTCGTTCCGATAGCGCAGTTGTCCAATTTTTGAGCTACGAAGGTGCAGCCACTGCAAGCAATGGTCCCGCCAGCGGCGCCACGAGCACTAGCATCCCCGTTTCCGAAAGTAGCAGTACAGCTGAAGGCACCTCGCTACAATTAGGTGGCACTGGTTCGACTTATTCCACATTTACCTGGAACGCTTCGGCAGCAAGCACTGTTGGTACCTGCAATAACAATCAGGTTTTCAATCTTGGCCCACAAGTTAATGTGCTTCCTTCAGTCACTGCAACCAATCCTGTGAATGGCGGCAATGTGGTGCCCGGTACGACTTCCTTTAGTGCGACTTTTAGCGAAAGCGTCAGCCTTACTTCCACAGCGTTCACCATGAACTGCAGTTTGTCGGGCATGGTGGCGATGAGTTTTCCATCTAGCGGCACAAGCATTGCAATCACCAGCGGTGCCGGCCTGCAAGTTAATGACAGCTGTACCTTAACGGTTCAAGCCGATCAAATCATTGACGCAGATAATGCGAATCCTACTCAAAACACAGTAATTAATTTTACTGTTACACCGCCGCCAAACTTGGCTCCAACGGTATTCTCAAACACGCCTTCAAATAATGCTGTTGGTGTTCCTTCCGCTACCGACATTCGTGTTGTTTTCAGTGAAAATATGTCGGCGGATCGCGAGTCATTTGTTCTGCAATGCAGCGCATCTGGTTTGATTCCATTGAGCTTTAGCAATAAACGCTATGAAATGGTTTCGGGTGCTGGTCGTGCTTTAACGCTATCGACTTACACGGCATTACAAGCGGGTGAGTCTTGCACACTGACGGTTATTGCTGCAGGTATTACCGATGACGATGGCTTGGCGATGGCGCAAAACTATGTCGGTAGTTTCGTTATTGCAGGCGGCAGTGTTTCCACTTACTACAACCGGGTGAATACCAGCAGCTCCGAACAATTACGTTGCTCGCTCAATACCGTGATTCGTGGTCATACGGTTTATCCTTATTCTGGCGGCACGACAAGCACCTGGAATATTCTGGAAATCGCCGATGAAGATCCCAATAACTCCGGAAGAATTTTAGACGTTTATAAAAACCGAAGCTACTTGAAAGGTAGTGATCGTGCAGGCACGGGAAGCGGCGTGACTTATAACCGTGAACATACTTGGCCAAACTCGTTAGGCTTTAGCAGCAGCACCGGTAATCTGGGTTTGCCGCATGGGCCTTATACCGACACCCACATGCTTTATTTAAGTGACACGCAATACAACTCCGATCGTGGAAATGATCCTTATGCCAATTGCACACAGGCATCGGGTTGCGGCGAGCGCGTGACTGAAGTGAACAATGGCAGCGGCGGCGGTAGCGGCGTTTATCCGGGCAATTCAAATTGGACTAATGGCAGTTCATTTCAAACGTGGGGTAAGCGCAAAGGTGATATGGCGCGTGCCGTTATGTATATGGCCATTCGCTATGAAGGTGGTCAGCACCCGACCACAAATCAGAACGAGCCTGATCTGGAATTAACCGATACCCGCAGCTTGATTGTCGGCACTTCATCGTCGCCGGCTTATATGGGTTTGCTCGCCGATTTACTGCAATGGCATCAGGCTGATCCGCCCGATGCTGCCGAATTGGCACGCAATCAAGTGATCTTTAGTTTTCAGGGCAATCGTAATCCGTTTATCGACCATCCAGAGTGGGCCACCGCAGCATTGTTTAACTCGGCTAAACCGGCAAGCTGTACGCTAAGTACGGCATCTTTCAATCACCTGAAAAGCAAGAGCCGTATTCCAACTCCTGGCCGCCAAAGCCTGAACGTCAGATAGTTTTTTTAAGCTTTGATCAGTAAATAAAAATGCCGGGCTTTACCCGGCATTTTTTATGCCTACATGCTGCGCCGCAACACAAGATATTGTGTCTAAATGTGACACAAATCACAAGATTTCCTGTCACAATCGGCTGGCAAAATAATGCATGAGTGTCATTTCTAATCTGGGGAAACCGAGTATGTTGCTTAAAAAATCAGGGGCAGCCAGTCTGCTCACGAGTTTATTTTTATGTGCAAGTTTCAATGCGAACGCTGAAGTGTTTATCAATGAATTCCATTACGACGACGCAACCTCAAGTGGCGATGTCGGCGAGAAAATTGAAGTCGTCGCTACTGCTGGCGAAGATTTAAGCACCTATCGTATTTACCTTTATAACGGCACTAGCAGCACAACCGCTGCCCCTTTTTACGATAATGATTTATTACCGGCCGGTAGTAATGTCAGCTGTGGCGCAACGGTAAAAATTGCAGTGCTTACCTACCCTACAAACGGCATTCAAAACGGTGCAAGTGATGGTATTGCACTGGTGAATGGCAGCGGCGCCCTGGTGAAGTTCATCAGTTATGAGGGCGCTATCAAAGCTTCCAATGGTCCTGCGGCCGGCGTTACCAGCAGCAATCTTTCGGTATCGGAAACCGGTTCAACTGCAGCGGGGACCTCGTTGCAATTAGGTGGCACCGGTACTGGTTCAGCAAGTTTTACCTGGCGTGCTTCAGCCACGCATACCATGGGTGCTTGCAACAATAATCAAAGTTTTTCTGCGCCAAATGTATTGCCTACCGTAACTTCAACGACACCAGCCAATGGTGCGACTGGCGTGGCAGCGGCCAGCGACATTCAAGTCAATTTTAGTGAAAGCGTCACCGCCAATGCCGGTGCATTTACCTTGTCTTGCAGTCAAAGCGGTGCTCGTGCATTAACTCATGCAAGTTCCGGCACCAGCTTTACGGTTTCGCATAACGGTGCATTAGCTGCGAGTGAAACCTGCACCTTTACTGCCGTTGCGGCGAATATTAAAGACAGTGCCAATGCCTCGCCGTCGGCTAACACCACTATCAACTATACAATAGCGGCTGCACAAACTACCGGTTATTACAGTCGCGTCAATACCACCAGTTCGTCGCAACTTCGCTGCTCGTTAAATCAAACCATTCGTGGTCATACCGTGTATCCATATTCGGGCAGCGCCGGCACTACCAGCGTGTGGAGCATTCTCGAAATTGCCGAGGAAAATCCAAACAACACCAACAATATTTTGGATGTTTATAAAAACCGTAGTTACACCAAAGTTTCCAGCCGCGCCGGTACCGGCACGGGTGTGACTTACAACCGTGAACATACCTGGCCGAACTCGCTTGGCTTCGGAAGTACCACCGGCAATTTAGGTCTGCCGCATGGCCCGTACACCGACACCCATATGTTGTATTTGAGTGATACCCAGTACAACGCCGATCGCGGTAATAAACCTTACGGCAATTGCACATTGGCTTCGGGTTGCGGCGAACGTGTTACCGAAGTGAATAATGGCAGTGGCGGTGGTAGTGGTGTTTATCCAGGTAATTCGAACTGGGTGAAATCACCTGATGGCAATTCCGGTACGTTCCAAGCCTGGGGCAAACGCAAAGGCGATCTCGCCCGTGCTGTCTTGTACATGGCGATTCGTTATGAAGGTGGCACGCATACCGTGACCGGCCAAAACGAACCCGATCTGGAAATGACTGATGATCGCAGCAAGATCGTTATTACTTCGGCGTCGCCCGCCTATATGGGCTTGTTGACGGACTTGCTGCAATGGCATCAGGCCGATCCACCGGATGCAGCCGAACGTGCTCGCAACGAAGTGATCTTCAGCTTCCAGGGCAATCGCAATCCATTTATTGATCATCCTGAGTGGGCGACAGCGGCTTTGTTCAATTCGGCCAAGCCGAGTAGCTGCCAGCTGAACTAATTCCATTGCTTTGATGGAAGAAAAATGCCGGAGAAATCCGGCATTTTTTTGCACCACCGTAGGGGCGCCTGCTTGCTGCGCCCAAAATTTGCTGACAACCCTTGGGCGCAGCAAGCAG
>JAYUUM010000267.1:0-6972 GCA_043754555.1 Arenimonas sp.
AGCCCGCTTGCGGGCGACGGAAATTTCGACATGGTTCGGTCGCCCGCAAGCGGGCTCCTACGTCACCTGCAATTACTTTAATATGCCCAATCGCTTGGAGATTCCCTATGTTCAAATGGCTAAAACGGGTCTTGGTATTGGTTCTGGTGCTCCTGTTATTGGCGGTCGCCACAATCTGGTATTTGATCAACGGCAGCTTGGCGAAACTCGACGGCGAGATTTCGATTCCACATTTATCGGCACCAGTCAGCATTGAACGCGATGCGCTCGGCACGGTAACCATTCATGCCGCCAATGAAAGCGATATGGCTCGCACACTTGGTTATATTCATGCGCAAGAGCGTTTTTTTGAAATGGATTTATTGCGTCGCTCGGCTGCCGGTGAACTTTCTGAATTATTTGGATCGGTCGCCATTGAAAAAGACAAGTCGGCCAGAGTTCATCGTTTGCGTACGCGAGTAGAAGAAAATATGGCAGCGTTTGCTGGCGACAAACTCGATGTCGTCAATGCTTATACCGATGGCGTGAATCAGGGCTTGAATGATCTAGGCGTTCGTCCCTGGCCTTATCTTCTTTTGCAAACCGAGCCAAAAAAATGGCAAGCCACTGATTCGGCGATGGTGGGTTACGCAATGTTTTTTGATTTGCAGGACGAGAGTAATTCCCGTGAATTGGCGTTGTGGAAAATCAAACAATCGGTTCCCGATGCACTTTACCAACTGCTTGCCGCCGATGGCACCGAATGGGATGCGCCATTAATGGGCGAGCCACGCGGCAATGTCGCTCTACCAAGTGCCGATGTTCTTGATTTGAGAAAACTGCCGATTCCTGCTGCGGACATGGCTTATGCTAATACCGAACCGGCCGCACCAGGCAGTAATAATTTTGCCGTTGCCGGAGCATTGACGAAAGATGGCCGTGCAATTGTTGCCGATGATATGCATCTTGGCTTGCGCGCTCCGAATATCTGGTTTCGTGCGCGTCTGCTCTATAAAGATATAGACAAAACCGATATTGAGGTCAGCGGTTTTACACTTCCGGGCATTCCCGCAGTCATTGTCGGTAGTAATACGCACGTGGCTTGGGGCTTTACTAATTCCTATGGCGACTGGCTTGATTGGTATGTCGTACATACCAATGACAACATCAAGACCTACAAAGAAAAAATTCTTGTCAAAGGTGCAGAGCCGGTCGAATTTGAAATTCGTGAAAACAATGGTCGGCCGATTATGGCGAAAGACATCAATGGTAGTGAGCTCGCCTTGCAATGGGTAGCGCATGCACCAGGCTCGCTTAGCACGAAGATTTTTTCACTGGCGAATGTGAAAGATAACGAACAGGCATTGGCCTTGTTCCAGCAATCGGGCATGCCGCATCAAAATGCGGTGTTCGGAGATAGCAGTGGAAAAATTGCCTGGAAGCTGACCGGCTTGCAAAAATATTGGGCGCCCCACTGCCAGCGTACTCAGCCACTCGATGACAACAGCCCATACGATGATAAAAACCCAAACGACATCGCGTGTTTTACCGCGCCACTGACACCGGAATATTTGCATCCGCAAATCGTGTCGCCCGATTCCAATCGTTTGTGGAGCGCTAATGCCCGCGTCACCGACGGCGAGATGCTTAGACAAATTGGTGATGCCGGTTATGCCAACGGCGCTCGCGCCAAGCAAATTCGTGATGATTTGTTTGCCAAACAGCAATTCAGCGAAAAGGATTTGCTGGCGGTGCAACTCGATGACCGCACTTTATTTCTACAACGCTGGTGGCAGCAGCTTCGCAAGCTAAGTGAAAATAGAAATGATCCAATGTTTAAAGATATTCGCGGCGCGACAGAAAAATGGGACGCCCGTGCGACTACCGATGCCAGAAGCTACCGCTTTGTTCGCGCCTGGCGGCTGGCGGTTATTGATCGCGTCAAAGATGGCCTGACGGCTCCTGCGCAGGCAAAATTAGGCAAGGATTTTGCAATGCCGGACTTACCGCAGATTGAAGGCGTTACCTGGCAATTAATTACGCAGCAACCCGAACATTTATTGCCGCGACAATATTCAAGCTGGGATGCCTTGCTCAGCGATGCTGCTAAAGAAATTTACGATCAGCTGAAAGAACACGGGCCTTTGGGAGATCGTACCTGGGGTGAAAGAAACATCGCTGCCATTTGCCATCCAATTTCACGCGCATTGCCTGCCTTTACGAAGCATTGGCTTTGCATGCCTGCCGACCAACTTAATGGCGACATGAATATGCCGCGCGTACAGTCACCGGATTTTGGCGCTAGTGAACGCATGGTGGTATCGCCGGGCCACGAAGCCGATGGCATTATCCATATGCCGGGCGGTCAAAGCGGACACCCAATGTCGCCGTTCTGGGGTGCAGGACATTCGGCCTGGGTGAAAGGCGAAGCGACACCGTTCTTGCCAGGCGCGGCGCTGCACAAAATCCAAGCCAAGCCTTGAAGAATTAATTCCGTAGGGCGCATGCTTGCTGCGCCCAGCAGACTGCATCGTAGAGTCAAGGCGCAGGCCGAAAACTGCTCCTGCGTTTGACCAGACATGCGTCTGTTAGAAGCCGGCACTCCCGCCATCCATGGCGGTAGCAAGCATGCGCCTCTGCGAAAAATATTATTTATTTCCTGTTGCAGCCATTGACCTGGCCTACCTTGAAATGCTTATCAAGAAATTGGTCAATCTTGTCAAAGTGTTTCAGCGGTTCAAGATGTCCACCCTCAATGGCAAGATGTTCGTAATGATAAGCAAAATTTTTCGCTTTCAAACGTTGAACAACCAACTCCGACATTTCGGCAGAAGGCCAGGCTTCATCTTTGGTTCCGGAAATTAAAAACACCGGCCCGTTGATATCTTCGACACGAATGACCGCCTTTTCAACTGCCACTTTATCTTCGAGCATGATAGTGAAAGCTTTTCTTAGATCACCGCTCAACAAGGCTGGTGTTGTAGTCCAGGGTACTGGAACAAAAGGCAATTGTTTGTTCTGGTAGGTAAACGATGATGTGGTCATTGCCTCTGTCAGGCCTGCAAATACCGCATGTGGCGCTACGATTCCCACAACCGCTTTGACGCCTTTGTAACGGCTGCCCAGGTTTAATGCTAGTTCGCCACCTTTCGAGCCGCCCATGACCGCAATACAACGACCATCCACTTTTGGATTTGTAGCCGCTTTTGCGATGGCTTCATGAATGCCTTCCAAGGCAATTCGATCGAGTGTTTTTGGCGTGCCTTCCATACCGAAATAGCCAACAGCCAAAAAGGAATAACCCTTCGCGAGATATTTATCGCGCTGTGTTTTCCAGTGATCACTGGCCCAGGCATTGCCGCCTTCAGATCCGCCCAGCCCGACAATCAGGGGCTGCTTTTCACCGGTGCCGACAAAAAGTTCGGAATTCACCTTGCCATGATTAACCGGCAAGGTTTCGGTATCGAAACTTTTCACGACGTAAAAAGTATAGGCAAATAACAGGATAACAATTGCCAATATTGAAATCACGATCCATTTCATTACTTTGAAAAATATCTTCATTTTCTACAATGCCTCTTATTAATTTGATGCTGCGAATATTTTCTATCGGCGAAAGAAAATCTCATCGACTTTTTTCCCGAACACTTCGGCTATTTTCATTGCCAGCTCCAGTGACGGCGCGTAACGTTCTGCTTCCAATGCGATAATGGTTTGTCGAGTAATGCCGAGTGCCTGCGCCAGCGCTTCCTGCGTCATCTCGCCATTATCAAAACGCAGACGGCGGATGTGATTGCCGATTTTTGTCATGAATCTGCTCGCAAATTTCGCATATCAAGCCAGTAGCTGATCAGCTGCGCAACATACTGCACGAGGCAAGAAAGCATAATCAGGGTGACCAACACGTTGGCAATTAGCCAGTGAGTAAAACGTTGCATCAAATCATGCGGCGCAAAACCCAGCGATAATAGGAACCCAACTATGAGCGTGATCAAAGCGCAGTAACCTGCCCTTGTTCCAAAGTTTGAAATGGCGATATCGCGTTCGTCACGCTGCAGATTCGGATCACGCAAAATCGAATAGGCAATCACCATGCCGCCCAGAATGAGCCAGGAATCATAGCCACCGGTATCGCCGGTTCTAGTGTGTACTTCCGAACCCGGCTGAAATAATACCGCGACTACAAAACCTGTTATCAGTGCGGTACCCACCATCCAAAGCCACACATTGCGTTCGGCCGCATTTGGCTCGTAACCGGCAATAAGGGCTCGACGACGCCAATACTGCTTTACCCATGATGCAACGGCGATCATCAGGACCGCAGCAATATAGCCTGGACGTATCGGCAGATAGAAAGAATTGAGGCTAAGCAAGGCACCGAAGGCCAACGAGCTAAAACATACAGCAAGAATCTTTAGCATTGAAATGTCTCATAGGGCGGACAAAATGTATGCTATATATTACATAAAGTAATGTAAACATTACTTTCGACCTATATTAGGCAAAAAATGGAAGCTTTGGAATCTACGAGAATGTCTAACTATTCGCGGCCAAGGCCGCTCCTACGCTAGCAATAAGCGCTCGGCAAACTCGCAGAATAAATCTGGCAATTGTTCCAGTTCGGAAATGGCGACACGCTCATTCACTTTATGGATACTGGCATTGATAGGGCCCATCTCGACAACTTCGGCCCCTAGTGGCGCTATAAAGCGTGCATCGGAAGTGCCGCCGCCGGTATTTTCCAATGGTGTAATCCCGAGACGGGCAATAATTGTTTCGCGGACCGCTTTGCGAAGTTTGCCATCGCGGGTAAGAAATGGCTCGCCGCCGCGATGCCAGGCAATTTCATAATCCAGTCCATGCACATCGCAAACGGAATGCACTTCGCGAATCAAATCGTCGGTTTTCCAACCCGGGTTATAGCGGAAATTAAATACCACGGTGCATTCACCGGGAATCACATTATTCGCGCCGGTACCGGCATTGATATTGGAAATCTGGAAACTGGAAGCCGGAAATTCCGGATAACCTTGATCCCAGACCCGCGTCGCCAATTCTGCTAATGGTGCCATGGCATCGTGAATTGGATTGCGCGCACGTTCCGGATAAGCCACATTACCCTGAATGCCTTTAACTTTCATGGTGCCCGACAAAGTACCGCGACGACCAACGCGCAGTAAGTCGCCGAATTTTTCTATTGAGGAAGGCTCGCCCGTAATGCAGTAATCAATTTTCTGATTTGTGGTTTTGAAGTATTCGGCAACATTTCGTACACCATGAATCGCATCGCCCTCTTCATCCGAAGTAATCAGCATGCCGATAGTGCCGGGATGGTCCGGATGCTTTTCAACAAATTTTTCCAGTGCCAATACAAAGGCGGCGACACTGCCTTTCATATCCGCCGCACCACGACCATATAAATAGCCATCGCGAATTTCCGGCAGGAATGGATCGCTCTGCCATTGATCACGCGGCCCCGGCGGCACCACATCGGTGTGGCCGAGAAAAATCATCACCGGGCGTTCAGTGCCATGGGTAACGAAAAGATTTTTGACATCGACAAAATCTAGATGCTGACAATCGAATCCTTTCGCCTGCAAACGCTCACTTAACATTGTCTGGCAACCGGCGTCTTCCGGCGTCACCGAAACGCGAGCGATTAAATTGGAAGTCAGTTCTACAATGTCGCTCATGGGGCTTTACTTTTTAATCGAAAAACGAAGTTTATACGAATTATCCGTGAAGCCCACGGATACAGCTTGATCGCTGGTGACAAGCACCGGGCGTTTAATCAAGGCAGGATATTCTTTCAGTAACAGCTGCCACTCAGGGTCACTGCCCGGCTTTTTGCGTGTTTCCGGCAATTGTCGCCAAGTCGTGCTGGCTTTGTTGATTAGAGCGTCCCAGCTACCCACTTGACCAGACCATTGTTTCAATGTGGACGGTTCGATTCGATGTTCACGATAATCGATAAATTGAAACTCGACATCAAAGCGCTGCAACCAATTGCGAGCTTTTTTACAGGTGTCGCAATTGTTCAGGCCGTAGAGAGTATTCATAGAATCTTATCAATGTAGGAGCGGCTTTAGCCGCGAATTGTTTGGAATTACCGCAGATTCATCGCGGCTGAAGCCGCTCCTACAAAAGCCTACTCCACCGCACCACGCAACAAATCATTGACTGAGGTTTTGCTCCGGGTTTTTTCATCGACCTGTTTCACGATAACAGCGCAGTACAGCGAATATTTTCCATCAGCCGATGGCAATGATCCCGACACCACCACACTGCCTGCCGGTACGCGGCCGTAAGACACTTCATCGGTCGCACGATTATAAATTCGGGTGCTTTGGCCGATAAAAACGCCCATGCCGATAACGCTGCCACGCTCGACTACAACGCCTTCAACTACTTCGGAACGTGCCCCGACAAAACAATCGTCTTCAATAATCGTCGGTGATGCTTGCAAGGGCTCGAGTACGCCACCAATGCCAACACCACCGGACAAATGACAACGTGCACCAATCTGTGCACAAGAACCTACGGTTGCCCAGGTATCCACCATCGTGCCGGCACCGACATGCGCGCCAATATTTACGAAGCTCGGCATTAGGATCACGTCTTTGGCCACATGTGCACCGCGACGCACGACGGCACCGGGAACAACACGGACTCCGAGTGCACGAAACGCTGCATCATCGAAACCTTCAAAGCGTGTCGGCACTTTATCGAAATAAGGTCCGGGCGCGCCTTGCATCACTTGCATGTCGTTGCAACGAAAGTAAAGCAGAACCGCTTTTTTCAACCATTCATTTACTTGCCAGCCACTTGCACTTGGCTCGGCAACCCGTGCCTGCCCGCATTCCAGTAAGGACATTACTTGTTCGACGGCAGGTTTTACTGCGCTGTTTATTTCTTCGCTCGTCAAGGATGCGCGACGTTCAAAGGCATCCTCGATAAAGGGTCGCAGTGTTTCAATGTTTGGCATGGATGTCT
>JAYUUM010000268.1:0-20696 GCA_043754555.1 Arenimonas sp.
GGATTGTTATGTCGGGCCGGGGCCCGACCTACGACTCCCACGAATTGGAATTCTATCGGCCGGAAATGTTGCAATATCTGCGCCTTGTTCGCGTCGCGATACGCCAGGTTCCGGGCCCCAGGCCATCGCAGTAACCACTTCCCAGCTACTTGGTAACACTGTGTTGCTACGTAATTTTTCATAAGCGGCGCTCATGTTTTGCAAGCGGGCTTTACCCGCCATACCGCGCGCGCGCTGAGGCCTGGCATCGGTGGCGCCTATGGCTTTGAGCTCTCTCATTAAAGTACGAACATCAGAATAAGTAAGCTGATAAAGCTCGCGGTCAAGTACCGGGTTTTTAAACCCCGCTGCCAACATCGCATCGCCAATTTGTTGAATGGCTGCGAACGGACTTAGCGGTGGGTTTTTTTCGCCAGCTTGCCAATAGGCCTCCCGTAGTTCCAATAAGGTGTCGGGCCCGAAAGTTGAAAACAAAAGCAGGCCATCGGGTTTTAATACCCGGCGAAATTCTGCCAGCGTTGCCGGCAAATCATTGACCCATTGCAGGCACAGATTTGAAAAAAGCACATCAACACTGGCATCAATAATCGGCAGTTGCGATACATCGGCGCACACGCGTTTTATCGGTCGCCAGAATCGGGTTTGTTTTGGTACTTCTTTCAACATCGGTAGTGCCGCATCGATGGCAATCACTTCGGCTTTCGGCCAGCGTTTTTTCATGATGCCACTGGCCCGACCCGGGCCGCAGCCAAGATCCAGAATACGTGTCGGTTGACGATCTTCCAGAAAACTCAGCTGCTCAATCAAACGCGTTTCCACCTCCTGCTGTAGTACGGCCACTTGAGCATAGCTCGTCGCCGCTCGACCAAAGCTGCGTCGTAGTGTGGAATTTTCAAACAAGATTGGAGCACGAAAATATTTCATCAGAGTCGTTTATAAAAATTTAAAATGGCTGTAGCAACTTGATCGGGATGCGTTAAAAACGGCGCATGACCGCCACCCTGAATTGCCAAAAATTCTCCGCTCGCCATGACGCTTGCTGTTTGCATTGCCAATGGAGACACCAGACGATCACGCTTTCCGGCACACCATAAACTCGGAATTTTTAATTCAGGGCAGGCGGCAACAAGATCGGTGTTTTCCAGCAACTCAAGGCCTTCGCAGAGCACGCGCTCGGCTGGTTCGCCGAAAGCAAATACGGCATTGCGTAATACTCGTAATTCTTCTCGCATCTGATCTGAACCCTGAGCCTCCAGACTGATAAAACGATCCAGCGTGCCGCGATAATCGTTTTTCAAATCGTCGGCAAAACCGGTGAACACTGATGCGGCCATGCCGTATGGCCAATGCGTTGCTTTAACGAAACGCGGAGAGGCGCACAACATAATCAAGCCTTTCACCGCATGATGCTTGGCGGCATGCAAGGCCACTAAGCCACCGAGCGACCAGCCACACCAGAGCGCTTGTGGTGTTCGGTCCGAAATTTCCTTTGCAATCGCAGCTAAATTTAAACGCGAATTATCGTCCAGGCTTCGGCCATGACCGGGTAAGTCCACCAAGTGGCAGGTGAAATTTTTCTCCAATAATGCAATGAGCGGCGAAAAAATTTCGCAATGCATGGCCCAGCCGTGAATCATCACCAGCGCGGGGCCGGCGCCGCGTTGTTCGATATGCATTTAGATGATGACGTTTTCTTCAGTATTATTTTCTGGCAATTTGCGATTTTCTTCCAGAGCAAAGGCCAATGCCTTAATTAATCCATCGACCTGTTCTTCGCTATGCAAGGCGGTCAATGTCACACGTAAACGCGCCTGGCCCTCAGGCACGGTCGGTGGGCGAATCGCGCTGACCAAATAACCTTGGGCTTCTAGGGATTTTGCGATCTCAAGTGCTTTTTGATTGTCGCCAAGCATAATCGGTTGAATCGCCGTTTGTGAATCCTGCAAGGGCAGGCCATGGCGCATCCCAGAGCGTCTAAACCGTGAAATCAAAGAGGCAAGTTTTGCCCTGCGCCAGGGTTCACTGCGAATCAGTTTCAAGCTGGCGCGCATGGCGGCTGCCATCGCCGGCGGTGGTGCGGTGCTGAATAGATATGGACGTGCAGTTTCTGAAATGTGGCCAATAACGGCTTCACTGCCGCAGAGTACGGCGCCCTGTCCGCCGAAAGCTTTGCCCATCGGCAATACTAATAAGGGAACTTCCTTACTGGATAATTTTGCAGCGGCAACGCTACCCCGACCGTCCGGACCGAGCACACCAATACCGTGTGCATCATCGACATACAACATGGCGTCTTGTGTGCGAGTCAATAAAACCAGATCACGCAGTGGTGCCATATCGCCGTCCATGCTGAATACCGAGTCAGTCGCCAGCATGGCCGCGCCATCACGATGACTGGTGAGCTGGCGCAAGGCTGCTGAAACATCGACATGGGGATAGCGTTTTAATTCGCAATACGCCAGTCGCGCGCCATCAAGCAAGCAGGCATGGTTAAGTTTGTCTTGTACACAAACATCGCCTGCACCCAACAAGCTTTGCATCACGGCCAGATTGGCAAGATAACCGCTACCGAAATACAGGGCTTTTTCATAGCCTAGCCATTCGGCAATTTCTTTTTCCAGATTCGCATGTTCCTGGTGATAACCACAGACTAGTGCAGAGCCAGTACTGCCAACGCCATGATAAGCAGCTGATTCCTGCATTGCCGATACAACATCAAGATGTTGCGACAAACCTAGATAATCATTGCTGCAGAAATTAATCAGTTCGCTACCATCGCATTTAACAATAACGCCATCGCGTGCCTGAATTACGCGGCGTTGCCTAACCGAAGCGCTGTTGATTCGCGCCTGTTTCTCGGCTTTTATTTTGTCGCTGATTAACAGACGGGCCATAATTTTATGCTGCGCAGGATTGTGATTTGTCGGCACACAAAACATCGGCGTGTACGGTTTTGCTTGTTTCGACCAAGGGCATTGAACGCAAGCCCAAACGGGCAAACAAGGCTTGATCGGCTTCAACATCCGGATTACCGGTGGTCAATAATTTTTCACCATAGAAAATGGAGTTGGCACCGGCGAGAAAACATAGCGCCTGCAATTCTTCATTCATCTCAGCACGACCTGCCGATAAACGCACCATGGATTTTGGCATGATGATGCGGGCCACGGCTATGGTACGAACGAATTCAAAGGCATCAAGCATGGCCGTACCGTGTAAAGGCGTACCTTCGACCTGAACTAGGCGATTAATCGGCACCGAGCCGGGGTGTTCTGGTAACGATGCAAGACTGTGCAATAAATTCGCGCGTTGCTCGCGGGTTTCGCCCATGCCGACAATGCCGCCGCAGCAAGTTTTGAGTCCTGCTTGGCGTACGTTTTCGAGTGTGTCCAAGCGATCCTGATATTCACGGGTTTTAATGATGTCGCCGTATTGTTCCGGCGCGGTATCGAGATTGTGATTGTAATAATCCAGACCAGCCTGTTTCAACGTATCGGCTTGCGGCGGGCTCAACATGCCCAGCGTTGCACAAGCTTCCATTCCCAAGGCTTTGACCGCGCTGACCATTTCGGCCACTTGCGCCACATCTTTATCTTTCGGCGAACGCCAAGCCGCACCCATGCAAAAACGGGTGGCGCCGGCATTTTTTGCCTGTGTGGCTTTTTCGATCACTTCATCGAGTGTCAGCAATTTATGTGCCTTCAAACCGGTGTTATAACGCGCGCTCTGCGGGCAATACGCGCAGTCTTCAGGGCAACCGCCGGTTTTAATCGATAATAAAGTGGAGACCTGAACTTCCTGCGGATTGAAATGTTCGCGATGCACTTCGCCAGCACGATGCATCAATTCAGGAAATGGCAGGCTCATCAGGGTCAGCACTTCTTCGCGCGACCAGTGTTTTCGGATGACAGCAGACATAGGGATTCCCTGACAGCAAAGCGGTGTAAAGACGGGCAGTCTGGTCAGCATGGACTTTTCTGTCAACCAAAAGCTGCGGATAAAAGTGGACGGCATTCGCAAAACGCTCATGTGGGCGCTTTTACCTGCGCATTGCCTGCTTTGTGAACAACCCGGCATGGGCGACATTGACCTGTGCGAGGCGTGTTGGCGCGGCCTACCCCGTAACTCCTTGGCCTGCTCGCGCTGTGCGTTGCCAATGGCTGCGCCCGCACCTGCCTGTGGCTTTTGTTTAAAGAGCGAGCCGGCTTTCACCAAAACCGTGGCACCGATGCAATACCAGGGCGCGATATCGACCCTGGTGCCAAGACTCAAATTTCATCAAGACTTGGCAGCGGGGCGTTTGTTGGCCGAGTTGTTTTGCAGAAACACTTTTGATTTAGACAGGCCTGATATTTTAGTGCCGGTTCCTCTGCACTCGTCGCGATTGAGAAGACGTGGTTTCGATCAGGCCCTGGAGTTGGCGAAAATGATAGCGAAGCACAAAGCACTGCCATTGCGATCCGACTTATTGTTTAGAACTCGCGACACCGCAGCCCAAAGTTATCTGGATGCTAGTCAGCGCCGCCATAATTTGAAAAATGCATTTTTTGCAAGTAAACAAACCATGCCCGGACACGTCGCCTTGATTGACGACGTAATGACCACCGGCGCTACTGTGCAGGAATGTACAAAAGCCTTATTGAAAGCTGGTGCAAAGCGGGTAGATATTTGGGTAATGGCACGCGTAGCGACTCCTTAGCACCATGTGAAATTATTTAGAATATGCAGACACTTTCTTCGGATTTTTGCCGGAACCGACTATCGCCATCACCCGCATTTCCACTGGAGCGCCATCGGCCAATAAAGCCGTGGTGCCGACTGCAGTCCAGGCTGGATAATGCGTTGTAAAATATTCGGCATGAATTTTCTTAAAAACCTCGAACTCGACCTGAAACTCGGCCGTATTTTTTGCCTGTGCATGGAAGCTATTGATTTCGACCACATCGCTTAATTCGGTCCCGGAAGCTGTCAGTGTTTTTTTCAGGGCTTCGAACATGAAACGAATTTTGGCCTCGTAACTATCGCCCTGCATCGCCGGAATCCCGGAAACGATAACGGTATCGCCAACACGCACCGCCGGTGAATAATGATAATCATCGTAGGAGCTTTCCCAGCCGACCGGAACAATATGGGTGCGGGCAACTGGCGCAGAAGCGCAGGCGCTGATCATTAAAACTAATGATAACGAAACAAGGCGCATGGGGTACTCCAGAGATATGCCGCCATTAAGAAGCAGCGAGAGTTTTTCGTCGCGTATCAAAAGTCATGTGCGAATCAGCAGGTCGAGTGCTATTCCCGCAAAAATCGACAAGCCAACCCACTGATTGTTCAGAAACGCCGCGAAACAATCTTCGCGCTTTCGGGTTTTGCCGCGGGAAAACTGGTAGGCGATAAATCCGCACGCAATGACAAGGCTGATATAAAAATTGATACCGAGGTTCATGCTGCGACCTAACAAAATCATGGCCGAGATAAAGCCAGTGTATAAAATGCCGAGTGCAATCAGGTCAGCATCGCCAAATAAAATGGCGGTGGATTTTGCACCGATGCGTATATCGTCATCGCGATCCACCATCGCGTACCAGGTGTCATAGCCGGTGGTCCAAAGTAGATTAGCGCAGAACAATAGCCAAGCCTCATTCGGAATCTTGCCCTGAATGGCGGTGAAAGCCATCGGAATTCCCCAGCCAAAAGCAATGCCCAAATATACTTGCGGCAGATAGGTGTAACGCTTTAAAAACGGATAAGTGGCTGCCAAAAAAATCGCAATCACACTCATATAAATCGTCAGCTTATTAGTCAAACAGACCAGGGCAAATGCGATCAGCATCAGCACACAAAATAAAATAAGAGCCTCGCGGGGCGACACCGCACCTGTTGCCAAAGGTCGATGCTGTGTACGTTTTACCTGACCATCGAGCCAGCGGTCGGCATAATCATTCACGATGCAACCGGCCGAACGCGTTAGCCAAACGCCGAGTGTAAACACCAATAAAATCTTTAACGGCGGCAGTCCATCGGCAGCTAAAAACAAGGCCCACCAGGTTGGCCAAAGCAACAAGAGCACGCCAACCGGTTTGTCAGCACGTATCAGTGTCCAATAATGCGGTGCGCGTTCTCGAACCTGTGCTTTAAGACGATCAATATCCATTGGCATAGGTTAACGGAAGATTGCGCTATCAACGAGTTATACTTTTTGCTATTGAATTAGCCCGCGAAGGAAAAGCGTTATGAGTAATGGTCAAGGTTCTACTGGCAATGTCATTGCAGCGGTGTGCAGTTTTTTTATTCCTGGACTCGGACAATTGGTGCAAGGTCGCATCCTGAAAGCACTACTAATGTTCGTACTGGCGGCCGTACTTTGGTGGATTTTAATGGGCTGGATTATTCACTTATGGTCGATTATCGATGCTGCCATGTTCAAACGTGGCTAAGTCATTACGACCTTGAAAAATAGTGCGACGATGCCGCCCTCGCACGGTGATACCAACCCAATCTCTTTATCTAAGCCTACACCCAGGCTCAATGCGACTGGGTTACAATGTGCGCGACCGCCGCGATTAATCCGGCTGGTCAGTATCACCACGCGCCCGTAGCTCAGCTGGATAGAGTATTGCCCTCCGAAGGTAGTACTCAGAGGGTAAAATGGGTCAGAGTTAAGGCACAAAGCCTTTATTCGAATTCGGACAGTAATTAGAAACGAAAAGCTTTAAGTACGCGCCCGTAGCTCAGCTGGATAGAGTACCACCCTCCGAAGGTGGGGGTCACAGGTTCGACTCCTGTCGGGCGCGCCAATTACTCTGTGCCTTTCTTGTGCCTTGGCCTGTGCCCAGGCGTAATTCTCGTTAGGAAAGATGAGTAAGGCCTTGGCGCCTGGCACCTCGCGATTCCTTGAAATCCTACGGGTCGACTTTGAGTTAACGGAATGATTCTTAACTGAAGTGCTACATATGTTTTGGTGACACGAGGCAAAACCGAACCAAATAAAACCCAAGATGAAAAACAAAAGCCTAAAGCGATAAGCGCGGTATGTAGCTAGCCATAGTTGACGGTGAGCTATTTACGGAATTGCTAGACCTCACCGGGATTTTGACGAGGGTTTGGAGCGTAACCCAAAATACATTGAGAACGAAACAAAAAAATGGACAAGCCAGAAGGTACTGCCTGCGCGCACAACACGGCGAAACAGGAAACTGGCCGAACGTTATTTGTGCAGGCGTTAAACTGCTGACTAAAAAGCTAAAAGTAGAAGCGATGAAAACGATTGCAAAGAGCCAGCATTATTTTGCTCTAGATCAAAATGCCCCTAGCCCTGAATTAAGCCGACCCGCGAAGCGGGTTCGGATTGAATGAATTGTTAGGCGTCATTTGCGGGAGGTAGGGGCTGATATTTTTTAGCGCGTTTGCAACATACGCCTCTTTTTCTCCAACCGGCGCGACGTAGTGGAGGGCGGCAGTAGCTGCTTCCACTCCCTCAAGCCGCGCGATGATCCATCCGGCCAAGTAAGTGGACGCAAGGCATCCTCCGGCTGTGGCAACGTTACTGCTGGCGAAGAATGGCTGATTGAGAACCTCCACGCCCGCTTCTTGGACCCAAGGTTTTGTCGTCAGATCTGTACAGGCGGGAACATCTTCCAGAAGCCCAAGCTTTGCCAGAATCAACGTACCAGAGCATTGCGAGGCAATTAGCTGACGCTCAGGGCAAAGCGAGAGACGGCTCATTAGGCTGGGGTTGTTGACGATTTCTCGTGTCTGAATCCCGCTCCCGACAATGACAGCGTCAGCAGATGCTGCATCCTCGAGCACTGATTGGGCACGTAAAGTCACACCATTCATGGACGTAACCTCCGTCTCAGGGCAACAAATCGTAACGCGCCAGTCTGGCTTTTTAATCCGGTTCAGGACGCCAAGTGCGATGAGGGAGTCGAGCTCATTGAAGCCTTGAAACGTAAGAATGGCGATGTGCATTTGTCAACGAACCCTTGCTAATGGGCTATGGCGTCTAACGCCTGAATTAAGCCGAGCCGCGAAGCGGCTTTGGCTTGAGTGAATTGTTAGGCCGCATTCGTCGCGGCTGCGACTCGATCAAGTCGTATGCGCGACTAGCCAATAGCCCATTCGCCCGCGATCCTTCCCACTTCAGCGAGGACCGCCTGATGCCGAGCCTCAGTCTGCTCGGTATATTCGCCGCTATCAAAATAAGCAGCAATGATGATTGGGCTTCTGCGGGGCGGGAACGTGATTGCGACGTCATTGCACTTGTTGGTCGTTCCCTCAGTGCGCCCTGTTCCAGTCTTGTTACCGCTACGCCACTCGGCGGGGAGTCCGGCGCGAAGCCGCATGGGGCCAGTCTTCGTGTTCTCCATCCAGCGCAGCAGGCGCTCCCGCGAACCACGCTGCAGAAGGTCACCGGTCGTAATCCGACGGACGAGCTGCGCCATCGCCAGGGGCGAGGTGGTATCGCGAAGGTCAGCCGAAAGCACCAAGCCCAGATCGGGTTCATAGCGGTCGAGCCGGGTCACCTTGTCGCCCATCTCGCGAAACTTTGCGGTGACGGCAGCCGGACCGCCCAGGCGTTTGACAAGAAGGTTGGCGGCAACGCCATCGCTCAGTTCCTGGGCCGCTTGCGCCAGTGCGGCAATGCTCATGCCGCCCTTGGCGAGATTCTTGCGCGTTACAGGCGCCCAAGGCAAAAGATCGGCTTCGGAATAGGTCAGGATTTCATCAAGATTCATCCGGCCTCGGTCCGCTTCGCGCAAGTAGGCGGCGACAAGCGCTAGCTTGAACGTCGAGCACATCGCGAAGTGTTCATCCATGCGGTTGCCGCTGACTTCGCCGGTAGCGGTGTCAAGGAAGCAAACACCAAGACGCGCATAGCCCACTTCGAGCGCTTGAAGCCGCGCGGTCGCGTCAAAGCGGCGTGTGGCAGTTGTTGCGCTGATCGGGCTGGCCAGCAGCGCGGTCGTCGCCACGGATGTGATCAAGAAGTCGCGTCTTGTGAACATGCAATTGATCCTATAGCTGATTATTGTGTTGGTATGAACACGGCGAAACGTTGCAGTGCGCAGATCTTGCTTTGGCTACACGGCTCCGGTGCATGGCGTGCCCGTTGTGCGGCCTAACAACCAAAATATGGTGCCGACGCGCCGGATGACGGTTCGGATGAATCTAATGTTCACGGAGGTCCCCTTGATTGCGTAGTTAGGTGTCAGCACGACATTCCTGCCAGTGGCCAAAAGTGTTTGCCGATATTTCGCAGTCACAGAATCCACCATGCTCACAACACCAGTCTAGGAGCGCGTTAGCAGATTCGTCAGGTAGCGTGAGTGAATCGATGACTACTTGAGCGTGCCTCGTGTCGTGAAAGCATCCATGTGCATCAACGAGAATCTCTAGGTCACCAAAAAATGTCCTCAGCACATCGCCGCTGAGTGGGAACTCAGCGCGAGCCTTCACATGCTCAGATTCCTTCCAAGCTTTGGTCGGTGCTTTACGGGCCAATTTTTCGGATTTTTCCATGACACCTTACAACCAAACTAAGGTGCCAACGCACCGGAAGCAAAAGTTTGAAACAAGATACCCGCGGAGGTCACCTTGATTGCGTAGTTAGCCCCGCCCGTTTCGGCTGTGCAGAGATGACGCTGTCAATCCACTCTTTGTAATGACTCAGGCGGACGTTACAACTGATCTGACCATACCGCCCGGGTGTCCTAATGGAGCTTTGGGGATCTACCCAGGAAGTCAGTCCGGCCAACAGCCAATCCTTTTCAACCTGGATAAGGATTGGCCCGCCGCTGTCACCACTTCCGGCCCCATTCTCAAGGGGAAGGGCGTCCGACGGTTCGTCGAACATATAGCAGAGCCAGCGTCCGTGGGCGCTGGTGGCTTTGTTGTAGGCACGGCGAAGCTCAGTACGATGGGAGCTACTAAATTCGTACCCAGTGACTCCGTTACCCGTGGCGCCTTTTCCTATAATCTTGATGATCTGGCCGAACTCGCCATAACTCTTGTTGATTGCGACAGGAGACACGTCGGTAACGGGTTGTGCCAATTTTAGAAGTGCGATGTCATCTGAGGAGGAAAGCAGCACTCTAAAAAGCGTCCAATCCCAAGTGGCCAGCGCCTGGTCAAGTAACTCTTGCGGCGGCTTTTTGTATCCGGGGTGTATCACGAGACGTTCAACGTCTCTAGATGTCCCGTTGATAGTTACCTGCTTGATTTCAGATTGCCAAGTGATGGCATGAGCGGCGGTAATAACCCACTGCGGGGTAATCAGTACGCCATGCCCCTCGCCTGGCATGTCAACGAGAGCAGGAAACTCAGACGCCGGAACTCGATACTTTGAGTCGTTAACGTCATCTCGAATAACGATGGCGCTAGCGGTTGATGACGCCGCAAGGAGTATGAGCAACAAAAATCGAGTCATGTGTGATGCCTTAAAGGGGGCTAACTAGCAAAATAAGGTACCGCCGGAACGGATGCAATGCTTGAGAGTTGAATTTTCACGGAGGTGCTTCTTAATTGCGTAGTTAGGCCGCGGGAAGCCTGAAAGAACCTGAAACGACAAGCCAGCCAAGAAACCAAGGTAGGGTCGTAGTGGTAGGTCGAAGCGTACCGTGTACATTACCGAGATAACAGCTCAAACCAAAGCCAGAAGACAGTGCCTGAACCTGTTAAACGCAGCTTCTCAGTAAACAGACAGAAGCAGCGTTGGCGAAGGTGACCTAATGGTGGCGTTACAAAAACGACAATAGCAGTGGCAAATAACTTGGTCCTTGCATGGGGCTTCCTTGATCAAGTAAAAAAGCGAGATCCAGACAAATATGACTTTCTGTCTGCGCAAGTTCGTACAAATTACAGAAAAAACCGATGCTTCGGTACCTGTCAAAATTAGCAGTCAGGTCCAATGCCAGATCACCCGAAGAATTCAACATTCGCCAATGTTAAGCGGCTAGTTTTCCTGTGATCGGAATGGATTTCATATCTCGCACGCTCGTATTTCAATTAGGCGGTTTTAGAAAGCGAACGTGGCAGGGAACTCCCAGTTGGTGATTTGTTGGCTTGTATACTCGGCAAACCTCGATCGGCCTTGAGATGCTAGGGCTCGTAGACAGCAACGAGTAGGAAACGTGGGGTCTATCTAGATAAAAACCGCTGCGCGAATGATGTCATCCATCAGTCTGAAAGTCTGAGATCACCCAGTCTAGATAAATATGTACATCACAAAACCGCCGACCAACCGCTGAGGCGTGGTGCGGAGCTGTTAAATCCAACAGTTATTTTATTGCCAATCTCTGATTAATACTGTGCGTATAGTAGTTTCGGATTACTAAATCTGAATTCCAATGCGTACTTAGTGTGTTTTGCACAATGCCAGCGTCGTTATGGAGCGGCTTTGCCGCCGCATATCAATTTCAATTGTTTCGCAGAAAACGTGGCAGACGAATATTACAGTTCAATTTCAAATAGCTAGTTATAGCAGGCCAGTGGAACTGGCCGACGCAACTGCTCCAAATGCAAACGGTACGCCGAACTTATACATTGCAATGGGTAGAGGGGCGCAAATTACTTCCGCAGCAAACATATTAAGTATTTGGTTTGTAGAGCGAGGCTATGTTCAAGCCAGTGCGCGTGGGTCATCCATATCGCTTTGCGGAGGCTTGCTATTTGTTAATGTTAACGCGCCTCTAAGGTTGATTTCTATGGGTGATGCAGCATGGTTTGGGATATCAATCCCATTAACCACAGCAGAAAGTATACTTTCTGAATCTCTTTCATCCAGAATGGCATTGCAGTCGTTTGTAGAAGAGAACGACTTGCGGACTCGGGCCATCAATAAACACATCTTAATGGCCGCTAGAGAAGCAGAAGACTTGGATTTCAGGCATTTGATGGGTGTAATGGATAAGCTGTTTCAGCTTGAAAGTACAGCGCGGAAAGAGTTGAGTAATTGTCCTGGACGAACTGAGAAATTAAGAAGACTGTCATATCAAAGGTTGTGCAAAGTGAGAGCTTATATTGCAGCCAACCCCGGACATCTAGATCGCATTAAAAATCTGGTAGAAATGGCAAATTATTCTGAACGACATTTCATAAGAACCTTTTCAAAGGTTTTCGAAGAAACACCTACAGAGTACGCCCATCGCTTGCGAATGGCTCACGCGAAACAATTAATAAGTGAGCGAAGGCTATCTCTGCAGGAGATATCCAGACAAGTTGGTTTTTTTAACTTTTTCGGCGTTTTGCCGATCTTTTAAGATGGGTACAGGCGTTACTCCATCCGCTTTTCGAGAAAATACCTTGCTATCTGCCTTATTTTCATGAGTCAGGCGTTGTGACTACTTCTCATATCTTGGAACATCCGAGGCACACTTACATCAAGCCGGTAGAAAGCAGCTAGGGATATTTAGGGAGGCTGCCGGCCGCCCTAACTAGAAAAAGTTTCTCAGGATCGGGTATTGCAAGTAAACCCATATTCTGCCTCAAACGATCCCGTTCACATGACACAAACCAATTGCAACATTAAGAACTAAAAGCTGCAAATGAATTCTCGCGCAGAGTATTTTCTAATGCTAACCAAGTTAAATGAACGTATGCACCCAATATATTTTTCCCGATTTTTCTCACGTCACTTGCCATTTCAAATATGGCTATCGGCAAATCTTCCGATCGCAACGAACCGATGGAGATCCGGTCTGATAATAGCGATTCAAACATGGCAGATAACAGTGAGTCAGTGCTGAAGGGAAACGTAACGATCACCCAGGGAACTTTAGAAATTAAATCGGATCGTGGCGTCGTTCACCGAGGCAAAGATGAAATTGAAAAAGTCACGTTGACTGGAATACCTGTCTTTATGAAACAAGTGAACGATAACGGCGAACTAATGACTCCACAAGCGGCGACAATAGTTTATAACCTTAAGGCAGATGTGATTCTGTTTAGTGGGAGCGCAATTATCGTACACTCCGAGGATCCATGACTAGTGATCCCATCAAATACGATTTGAAAACAGGTCGGCTTAACAGTGGCGGAAACGGCAGAAGTGTGTCTATGCGCATAATGCCAAAAAAGAAAGAGCCTGTAGAAGCCAAGCCCTGAAATGGCATGCATATTTAGATAATACGTTCATCGTCGCCGACACAAGCCGATCACATCGCCGGTGATGAAAGGTTGGTTCAGACCTGAAGCAGAAGTCATCGTTCTAGATATTACAGTTGGCTTAAATAGTTAGGCCTTACTTAGCCCATCCGTATGTTTGCGCGTTCCCCTCAGCAAGCGCCATGCGTTGCCACAGAAGAGCACGAGACGCCAAAATCTGATGAAACATGGGCCAAAGAACTGAGACTGCTAGTAGTACTAACAAGATCATACTGACTCAAACCTGGACATCCCACGGGTTGGTGACTTGTGTCCGGTGCCACCACACAAAGCCAGTGCTTGCGATGAAAACACCGCCGTAATTGGCAGCGGTGTTGATCACCGAAAAACTGATCTAGCGGAGGACCATCGCTCGTGGGACATCTTCATGCATCGCTTGTCGAGGTTACACCCAATGACTTTGCGACACTTGCAAATAGCTCCGACAAGACAACCGGTCAGCCACAATTTAGTCGGCTTACTACCCCAGTACTTTCTTCGTATATGACATTAAGTCGGGACTCGTTGTAATCCATGGTCATAGGACAGGTTGAGCACACAATGCGAATCACTTTGCCCGCTGGTGCCACCGGCATTCGCTTGTAGTCCTCGCCAACTATCCAATTGTAATTCTTCATGCCACAAGTGTCCGGCTCTGATGCAGATTCTACGGTATGTGGGTGCTGGCACGAAGCAAGTCCTGCAGTCGCGATTAAGAACAACAAAGTTGACATAATTCTCATATGCAATTCTTCCTATCCTGGGTCAATTGAAAAATTTTGCTTACAAAAAGGCCAATTATCATCGGTTTGTGGCTCCACTGTGCTTGCAAATTCGAAGGCGCATCCTCGATCCTCAGTAAGGTTCTAATAGTCACGGCGGCATGGCTATTTGAATGCGAAAAAAATTATTGTATCTCGTACAACCAATTATGACATGAGCTTCGAAGGACATATACGTACATAGTACATTTGCCTAACGCCACTCTGAATCGCATTTAATGACTCTTTATCGTTGCTAATTAGAGGAGCTTTCTCGGCACTCATTAAGATAGAAAGCTAGGGGATTATGCCTCAAATTATACGCGTCACAAATTGCAACAACCCCGATAGCAAATGCCGATGAAAGTGTTCACTTGTCAAAACCCGGCATAGCTTCACCCCAGCGTTAGATTATTTATTAGCTAAAAAATAACCTTCGATACTAAAATTTTACTCAGCACGTCATATGAGATTTTAGCTTTTATGGGCGCACCCAACCATCAGTTTATGCACATTAAATGCACAGGATTGATGTAAGAAATAATCCTCTTAATGGATGACTAACATGAATCTGTTTATCTGAAACAGATTTAACACGCATAAGTAAATATTACTTTTGGAGAGAGAGTAAATATCATAATATCAATGAGCTGTCTGGTGCGATTAAGTTCACATTTACTGCTGTCACCGTTGTACTTGAACGGCGGCCTTCGAGCCGCGTTTTTTATGGGATAAATCTCTAATTATTGCGATGCATTTACCCGATTCGGCAATAAGCTGCTGCAACACATTTCTTTAGATTCAATAAGTAGCAGATCAAATTTAAACCTGCAGTTGGCATAATGTTGCCAAGGAGTTCAAATGTCGATGGTTTATTTTTGTTACGCGCAATAAAAAACGCAGACGTTTTTAGCGCCTGCGTTTACGCCCCACTACGGGCTACCCTAGAACTCACAGTACGTTGGGGAACTATGATTGTCTTTCACATTCAGCAAGGAACATATCAGACATGACAATTCTAGATGGATATACACAAAAAACATGTTTTTTAATGATGAATGCATAGTGCAAAAATGATGTTTGTTGTCAAATTTTGATTGCTAGAGATGTCATCAAAGAAAACCATTAGTTGCAAGTTTGTCTGAATAATTTCCATGTTTACAAATGCTTCGCAATAAGCTTCATTTTATGAATGCCTATATATGCCTCTGGCAAGCGCAGTCATTACTGTCAGAAGTGACAGGTTCCCGCGTATGGGTATCGCAATTATTCTAAACTGACTACAAGTCTGCATCGACATGAAGTAGACATTAATAAATTTAGATTCTGTGCTTGGTGCGCCGCGTTTAAAATTTTAAAGATAAAACTAAATCACGAGTCGAAACAGGGACATCTCTGCGTCGCCATTTTTATTGGCAGGTTTGTTGTTTCAAGTTTGTAACAGGGATTAAGGGAGCAGGAAATGTTGCAACAGTCTGTTGTTCGCACGCGTTCATCGCGTTTCGTTCTTTTTTTAAGCGTGCAACTCATGCTGCTTTGTGCTGGTCTGTTCTGGTCGGTCTTGGCCAACGCTGCACATACTTCTCTGGCATGTGCTGCCAAAACTGGAACTGTAACTAGTGGCGGTACCGTTTCAATCAATGTGACTGACTGCACGCCACTCGGGATCGGTTTTGCAGGAGTTGGAATGGTTGACGGTCCAGCATTGCCTGTAAATGGTAGTGCTAATCTCCGTATCACCGGTGCCAATTGGTTCGTCGATTACAGCCACAATGGCAACAGCGCCACCAGCGACGTGTTCGAGTTCACTGACGCATCCGGCAATGCTACGGCGCAAAGTATAGTTCGTGTCACGATCACTATTGTTCCGTCAGCTTCACCGATTTCTGTCTCTCCCGGTACGCTGCCGGCACTGACCGCAGGCACGCCGTTCTCGCAAACGCTGACGTCTTCAGGAGGTGTTGCCCCTTACACCTACTCATTGCAGGCCGGTGTTTTGCCGCCTGGTTTTACTCTCAGCTCGGGTGGCGTGATTAGCGGTAGTCCCACGCAGCGCGGCGGTTACACTTTCAGTGTTCGCTCGACCGATAATATCGGCCAATTCGTTGATAAGGGTTACACTGGTACCGTCCAAAACCCCAGCCTGACGCTGGTTCTCACCAGTTCTGCGGCCATCCAGGGAGCTGCGTTTTCGCAGACCCTAAGCGTCACCGGCGGTGTCGCTCCATATAGCTTTCTGCTCGAATCTAGCAGCTTCCCGTCTGGCATCAGCATTTCGACTGCGGGCGTAATCAGCGGCACCACCAGTGCCGGAACGGGTGCATATGCTGTTACCTTGCGCGTCACCGATTCCAGTGCGGGTCCAGGTAGTTATTTCGAACTCGAGACGTTTACGCTGACTGTTAGCGCGGCACCATCGATATCGATAGCGGTTTCTCCGGCCTCGGTTGCTGAAGATGGCGCGACCAATTTGGTTTACACCGTCACCCGTAGCCTGAATTTGTCTTCGCCGACTGTGGTCAATATCACCACCGGCGGCTCTGCGGCTTCGGGCGTCGATTACACCGGCGGCGTGTCCACGGTTAGCATTCCGGCGGGCTCGACCACGGCGAGCATTGCCATTAACCCTGCGTCAGACACGACCGTGGAGCCCAACGAAACTGTCATTCTGACAGTTGCACCTGGCACGGGATATACCGTCGGTTCTCCATCGATCGCGACTGGAACGATAAGCAATGATGATGCTTCTGGAACGTCCGCCTATTGTCCAGCACTTAATGCAACGGTGTCATATGGCGGTTCGGTTAGCATCAATGCCGGTAACTGCCATGCGGGTTTCGGTTTGGGCGGTGTTCTCACAACTCCCTCACACGGAACAGCGAGCGTTGGTCCTTTTGGACCAAACCAAACGATTAATTACACCCACAATGGCACTAGCGGTACGACTGACAGCTTTCAAGTCAACGACGGCGATGCACCGCCAAACAATCGAATCCTGGTCAACATAACGATTGCGCCTCCAACGTCATCTATCTTAGTCTCACCTGCAAATTTATCGTCAATGACGGCGGGTACGCCGTTCACTCAAACCCTGACTTCAAGTGGTGGCGCTGGGCCATACAGTTACAGCCTCTCAAGTGGCGCGTTTCCCACTGGCATCAGCTTAAGCTCATCCGGAGTTCTCTCCGGGACGCCAATCCTTCGGGGAACCTACACATTCAGTGTGCGTTCGCAGGATTCTCTCGGAGCATTTACCGTAAAGGGCTACACCGGAACGGTCGCCAATCCCGCGTTGTCTATTTCGCCCTCAAGTGCTACTGCCATTCAGGGCGCTGCGTTTTCGCAGACCCTGAGTGTCACTGGCGGCGTCGCCCC
The DNA here is from genome assembly GCA_043754555.1 of Arenimonas sp. GTDB lineage: Bacteria > Pseudomonadota > Gammaproteobacteria > Xanthomonadales > Xanthomonadaceae > Arenimonas. The sequence continues at coordinate 17,277 of JAYUUM010000268.1, forward strand.
ATACAGCTTTTTGCTCGAATCCGGCGGCTTTCCGGTCGGCATCAGTATTTCGCCGGCGGGCGTAATCAGCGGCACCACCAGTGCCGGAACGGGTGGATATCCTGTTACCTTGCGCGTCACCGATTCAAGTACGGGTCCGGGTAGTTATTTCGAACTCGAGACCTTCACGCTCACAGTCAGCTCGGCACCGTCGGTATCTATCGCGGTTGCTCCTGTCTCGGTTGCTGAAGACGGCGCGACCAATTTGGTTTACACCGTCACCCGTAGCCTAAATTTGTCTTCGCCGACGGTGGTCAATATCGCCACAGGCGGCACTGCAACTTCGGGTGACGATTACACTGGCGGCGTGGCCACGGTTAGCATTCCGGCGGGCTCGACTACCGCGACCATCGCCATCGATCCGAGCGTGGATGCCGCTATCGAAGCCAACGAGACAGCGACTTTGACCGTTGCAGCAGGCACCGGTTACACCGTTGGTGCACCAGCCAGCGCCAACGGCACTATCCTCAATGACGATCTGCCAACGTTGACCATCAACGACGTTACGCTAGCCGAAGGCAATACCGGCACCACCAACGCTACCTTCACCGTCAGCCTCAGTTCTCCGGCGGGTCCAGGCGGCGTGACATTTGACATCGCCAGCGCCAATGGCACCGCCACGGCGGGCGTGGACTATGTTGCCAATAGCCTGACTGGCCAGACCATTCCGGCTGGCAGCAGTACTTATACCTTCACGGTGCAGGTAAACGGCGACACGCTCAACGAGCCGACCGAAACCTTCTTCGTCAACGTCACCAATGTGACCGGTGCGGTCGTCGTTGACGGTCAAGGCATCGGCACGATCACCAACGATGACTCGCTGCCAAGCCTTGCGATCAACAACGTCACGGTGACCGAAGGTAATGCGGGTACTGTCAATGCCGTATTCACCGTTGCGCTCAGTGCCGCGAGCGGTCAGGCCGTCGGTGTCAACTTCGCATCGGCTGATGGCACGGCGACTTCGCCTTTGGACTATGCTCCCCAAAGCGGTAGCCTGAGCTTCACACCCGGCCAAACCACGCGCACCGTTACTGTGTTGGTCAACGGTGATATTGCCCCTGAAGCCAACGAAATCTTTTCGGTCGTTCTAAGTGGTGCCACCAATGCAAGCATAGCAACGGCCACCGGCATCGTCACCATTACTAATGACGACGTGCCGGTCACGGTTAATCCGGCAACGCTTCCGAATGGCACTGTCGCCACGGCTTATAGCCAGGCCATTACGGCCAGCGGCGGCGTTGCTCCGTATACATTTGCGGTTACGGCCGGGGCGCTGCCCGCGGGGCTTAGCTTGTCGTCGGGCGGAGCGCTTAGCGGCACGCCGACAGCAGGCGGCAGCTTCAACTTCACCATCACTGCCACTGACAGCAGTCCGCTCCCCGGTCCGTTCGCGGGAACGCGGGCTTACACACTCGTGATTGCTGCGCCGACGGTTTCGCTGCCTGCCACTGCGCTGGCTGGCGGCACCTTGAGCGCAGCTTATTCGGGCGCGATTACACCGGCTTCCGGCGGTACCTCGCCTTACGCCTATGCGGTCACCGCCGGCGCACTGCCGGGCGGCCTGACGCTCAATACCGCGACCGGCGCTATTACCGGAACGCCGAGCGCGCTGGGTACATTCAATTTCAGCATCACCGCGACTGACAGCAGCACGGGTACGGGTCCATACACGGCAACCCGCGCTTACAGCATCGTCATCGTCGCCATGCCGCCGGTTGCGAATAATTCCTCGCTGACCGTTGCTTACAACGCTGCCGCAACCAATGTGCCCTTGAATATCACCGGTGGCGCGCCAACCTTGGTTGCCATCGGCACCGCGCCGATTCGCGGCACAGCGATTGCTACCGGCACTACGATCACCTATCAGCCGAACACCGGTTATGCCGGTTCGGATAGCTTCACTTATACCGCTACCAACACCGGTGGTACCTCGGCACCAGCCACGGTAACGGTAACGGTCAGCGACCCGATCATCACCATCACTGCCAGCGGTGGCTTTGCCGCTACTGTCGGCACGCCATACAGCCAGACGTTTACCTTCAACGGCGGAGCACAGCCCTGGAGTGGTTTCCAAGTCACTAATCTGCCAGCGGGTTTGTCGGTCACCGGCACCACCACCAACAGTGTCACCGTCTCCGGTGCGCCGACACAGGCAGGTAGCTTCTCGCTGAGCGCCTCGGCTACCGATAGTAGTATCGGCAATGGCCCGTACTCGGTGGGTCAGGCATTTACGCTAACCGTTGCTGGCCCGACACTGGCGCTTGCACCGGCGGCAACTACTTTCAATGCACCGTATGGTGCAGCGTTCACGCAAAGCTTTACCGCCAGTGGTGGTATCGGCCCATACACCTATGTGCGGACGGGTACTTTGCCATCGGGTATGAGCTTCAGCGGCAACACGGTTTCCGGCACACCAACGGTGCCCGGTAGTTTCAACTTCACGATCACAGCGACCGATACCAGTTCCACCGGTACTGGTTCGCCGTTTAGCGTTGCGCAGAATTACATTATCAACGTGGCGGCACCGGCTATTGTGGTGAATCCGGCCTCGTTGCCAAACCCTGCTGCGGGTGTGGCTTATAGTCAAACACTCACTGCCAGCGGCGGTGTGGTGCCTTATAGTTTTGCTGTGACGGCTGGTAGTCTGCCTTCAGGCATCACACTCAACACCGGCGGTGCCTTGTCGGGTATCTCGAATGCAGTGGGAAACTATAACTTCACAATCACCGCCACCGATGCCAATGGCCAGACCGGTAGCCGCGCTTACACTGTGACTATCGCTGCGCCAACGCTGACCCTGACACCGGGTGCAGGTACGCTGACCGCAACTTATGGTGCTGCTTACACGCAGGCGTTTACTGCTGGTGGAAGCGCGGGTCCATTTAGTTACGTGCTAACGGGTGCATTACCGGCCGGTGTCACTTTCAGCGGTAATACGCTGTCGGGTACGCCGACCGTTCCGGGCAGTTATCCAATTACCGTCACTGCCACTGACACCGTATTGACCGGTGCAGGCGCGCCATTCTCGATTACTCAAAACTACACGCTCAATGTGCCAGCGCCGGTAATTGTGGTGAATCCGGCCTCGTTGCCAAACCCTTCTGCGGGTGTGGCTTATAGCCAGACGCTGACGGCGAGTGGTGGTGTTGCACCTTATGCACTCACCGTCACTGCCGGTAGCCTGCCTACTGGTATTACTCTGAGTTCGAGTGGCGCTTTGACGGGCACGTCAAACGCGGTAGGTACCTATAACTTCACCGTCACTGCAACGGATGCCAATGGTCAAACGGGCAGCCGCGCTTATGCAGTCACCATTGCTGCGCCAACACTCACACTGACTCCGGGTGCAGGAACACTTACTGCAACTTATGGTGCCGCCTA
>JAYUUM010000269.1:0-6890 GCA_043754555.1 Arenimonas sp.
CGCAGTTTGATTGCATTCAAGACTCCATACCCCCATGAAGGGTGACGAAGGCTTGGCAAAGCCTCATTATTCACTTTCTGCATTCACTTTCACTACGCACTAGCACGGAGCTTTGACATGCCCACCGCCCTATTGAACTGGTTTACGCACGGACTCACGCAAGCCAGCTATGGTCAGATGGCACTCATTTTATTGCTGCTTTGCCAACTCACCATGATGAGCAGCACTTTGTATTTACATCGTAGCGCGACTCATCGGGGCGTTGATTTTCATCCGATCCTTACCCATTGGTTTCGTTTTTGGTCTTGGCTTAGCACTGGTATGGTGACCAAGGAATGGGTCGCCATTCATCGCAAGCATCATGCGAAATGTGAAACCGCCGAAGATCCCCACAGCCCACACATGAAAGGCTTGTCCAATGTGCTGTGGCGCGGAGTGGATTTATATCGCGATGCTGCCCTTGATAAAGTCATGCTCGAGCAATACGGCAAAGGCACGCCTGATGACTGGATCGAAAAAAATCTTTATTCGAAATATCCAATTCTAGGTGTTTCGACTTTACTAGTTTTGTATGTAGCCTTATTTGGCGCCCCCGGCTTAACTATTTGGGCCTTGCATATGTGTTGGATGCCGTTTCATGGGGCCGGCATTATCAACGGCCTAGGTCATTGGTGGGGTTATCGTAATTTCGACACCAGCGATGCCGCGACGAATCTAACGCCATGGGGCATCTGGATTGGTGGCGAAGAATTACACAATAATCACCATGCATTTCCAAGCTCGGCAAAATTTGCCTTACGTAAATATGAATTTGATATTGGCTGGTTCGCCATTCGTGTGTTGCGCAAATTACATCTCGCCAAAGTTTTACGTGTAGCACCGGAACTCGATGTGCGACCGAATATTAATGTGCCCGATGCTGAAACACTCCGCGCGATCATGACTCACCGTTGGCAAGTGGCGACCGATTATTTTCATGTCGTTTTGAAACCGCAATTCAAGCAGGACGCCAAGAATCTTCCGCGCCGGTTACGCAATGCTTTTCGTAGTGAAGGCAAATGGCTGGACGATACCCATCGCGAAAAGCTCCAAAGTTTTATTGATGCAAGTCCCAAGCTCGCAACCTTGATGGCTTACCGTACCCGCTTGTTGGCCATTTATGAGCTGCGATCCGCCGAAGTCGATGCTAAGATGATTGCACTTCGAATCTGGTGTGCGGAAGCAGAAAGCTCCGGCATCGCAGCATTGGAAGAATTTTCATTCAGGCTGAAAGGTTATGCACTGGCTCCAGCGCGAAAATAGAAAAAACGTTGCAGCTTGGGCCCCGGCTCATCGTTTTTTATTCCAGACTGCAATGATATTTTTGTTGGGCCATAGCCCAGCCTTCGCACGAAATCAAAATGACTATCTGGCCAGCTTCGATGCCGATGGCGACAAACGTGTATCCCTTGTCGAGTTTCAAAGGGCGATGAGCTGGGCATTCGAGCAAATGGATAAAAACGCCGACGGTATTTTATCGCCGCAAGAACAATTAATTCCCAAAGCTAAAACATTTACCCTGAAAGAACATCACGAACGACTTGCCATCCAATTTGGCAAACAAGATCGTAATCATGATGGTTTTCTTAGCGCGAAAGAATTGGCCGCACCGCCCCAGATGTAATCTAAATCGTAGGGGCGCCTGCATGCTGCGCCCAGAGATTGCGTGCAGAGCATGGGTGCAACAAGCAGGCGCCTCTACGACGAAATGGCTCTTGTTGCCTGCAAAGCCTCCTCAATAATTTCCCAACCCTGCGATTTATGGGCTTTTTCGCTTAACACTTGCCGGAACATGCGGCCACCCGGTTGCGAATGAAACAATCCCAAAATATGCCGCGTCATATGTTTGACGGCTATGCCTTTTGCACATTGTTGTTCAACATAAATTTTGTATTTCAACAATAAGGCTTCGCGGGTTTCGATCGGAAGCTCTGGCGTATAAATGGCACGATCGAGTTGATGTAACCGATAAGGTTCGTGATACGCCATGCGTCCAATCATTACGCCATCAACATTAGGCAAGACTTCCAGACTTGATTCCACAGTACTAAGACCACCATTCAACAGAATTCTTAATTCCGGACGTTGCCGTTTCAAATCGTAAACCCAATCGTAACGTAGCGGCGGAACTTCACGATTTTCTTTTGGCGACAAACCACTTAGCCAAGCTTTGCGTGCGTGCACAACAAAAGTATTGCAACCTGTTTTTGCAACGGTATCGATGAAACTCAAAAAGTGTTCATAGGTTTCCAGCTCATCGACACCCAGACGACACTTCACCGTGACCGGAATTTTTACCGATGCAATCATTGCCGCAACACAGTCAGCAACCAAGCTTGGCTCTTTCATCAAGCAGGCACCAAAGCGCCCGGCTTGCACACGGTCCGATGGGCAGCCGACATTTAAATTCACCTCGTCATAGCCCCATTGCTCGCCGATACGCGTGGCTTCAGCCAGATGTGCCGGATCACTGGCGCCTAATTGCAAAGCGAGAGGATGTTCTGTTTGATCAAAACCCAACAAACGGTCACGATCACCATGAATCACCGCCTGTGCATGCACCATCTCGGTGTACAAGCGCGCATGCGGCGCCAGAATGCGATGGAAAGCACGGCAATGCGTATCAGTCCAGTCCATCATCGGCGCGACGGAGAGCTTTTGGGATGCAGCGTAGGCGGAAGTCATGCGGTTATTTTAACGATCTATTACCCTCTTGACTGTTATTTCAGAAAAAAACACGACCCATTTAACGTAGAAGTAAGTCCGTCTTTCAAAAAATATCTGCAAGTGTGTCCTGCTGGACCTCGAACTGGCGTTATTAAGAATACCTCCGGTTATTTTGTGCAAACAAAACAATCAGGAGGAAATATATATTAATAAAATAGTTGCGATATTGTCATGCACGAAGCTTACGCTTTCTTTCTTGGCAGGCAGCTACAAACATAAATGCTGGCGTAGGGGCGCTAGCCAAAACTGACTTGTTCGGGAGTTAGCTTATGGGCACAGAAAGCCATCAAATTCCAACATCATTATCCATTAACGATGGGGCTGATGATTGTGCCGCCCAAGATATCAATATGTCTTTAGACTCGCCCATATCGATGTACGGGATGATCGGCAACTCGATTGCTTTTCTAAACCTGCTCCGACAAATTGGCAAAATAGCGCGTACCGATGCTTGTGTATTGATAGAAGGCGAAACCGGCGTTGGCAAGGAACTCACCGCTCGGGCCATTCATTACTTGAGTGCGCGACGCAGCAAGCCTTTCATTTCTCTAAACTGTGGCGCAATACCGGAAACGCTGATTGAATCGGAATTATTTGGGCATACACGTGGTGCCTTTACCGACGCCAAAACCAATCGTAACGGCGTGATTTGCCAAGCCGATGGCGGAACCTTGTTTTTAGATGAAATTGATTCGCTACCCTGCAAAGGCCAAGTGGCTTTGTTGCGTTTTCTACAAGACCGACGTTATCGCCCGATCGGGCAAAGTGTTGAACAGGTTTCCAATAGCCGAGTGATTGCTGCCACCAATCAACCCTTGCAGGACCTTGTTGAGCGCCGAGCATTCCGTAGCGATTTGATGTATCGCCTGAATATTATTCGATTACAAGTACCGCCATTGCGCGAACGTAAAACCGATATTGTTTTGCTTGCCCGTCATTTTTTAAAAACCTATTGCGAGCGTTATGACTTGCCGGTAAAAACACTACATTCTTCAAGCTGGGTCTGGATGATGCGGTATGAATGGCCCGGCAATGTGCGTGAACTGGAAAGCGTGATACATCGGAATGTTTTACTGAGCGATGAACATGAAATCATTATTGATGAGTGCGTGCCACCCTTGCCACAGTCATTGGGGACAGCATCAAATTATAGTTTCTTGAACTTCCATGACGCCAAAGCCCATGCCATTGCCGAGTTTGAACGTGACTACTTGTTAAAATTATTCAAGGAAAGTGATTGCAATGTTTCTGCGGCGGCAAGACTTGCCTGCAAAGAACGACGTTCGTTCGGAAAATTATTGAAAAAATACGGTATCGATAAAGAAACCGATTGACCTCATCATCAAATGGTCAGTGCATCATTTGAATACAATCCAATTATTTAAAAACATCCTGTTGCGTAGGAGCGCTGCTTGCGACCGCCACGGATGGTGGAAGTGCCGAAAATGCAGGAGCATTTTTCGGCCTGCGCCCTTGGCCTGCTTGTAAATTTTGGCGTAGCAAGCGAGCGCCCCTACAATTATTTTCAAAGCAGGCGGCCTCCTGCGCTGATTATCAATGTGTTTTTCAAGACCCGGTATGGGGCTAATTCAACCCACCTACTAAAGCCTGTATGTACTGACTATACAAGTTATTGGCCGGGTTTTTAGCGGGTCATTTAACCCCCATGTGTTTGCAAACGCCATCACAACCCATTGATTATGTTTACTTTTTTTTGGCGTTAGCGATGGCACATGTCTTGCTTTATATACCCTGCGTGCAAGCAAAGGTGGGATACACATTGATGTAAGGATCACATGTCAACTGAAGCGGAACGAATGTCACTTTCGTTGCAAGCGTCGCTTAGACGTTATCTGGAGAAATACCCAGAAGCAGCGGATAGCCCGGAAGGGATTCGTCACTGGTGGTTGACGGAAGAGTTGCGTACGACACCGATTGAAAAGTTACGTGAGGCGCTGATGGTTCTGGTTATATCAGGCGAAATGCAGTTAATCATTTTACCTGATGGCGCTGAACTTTATGCGCGATCCGTATCGGCTTCAATAGTTTGCTTCAAGCATCAAACCAGAGACGATACAAATTAAATAACACAATTTCTGAAAGTTATCGCTATCGACAAGCCCATGTGCATGCCAGTGCACTACCCAGTATCAAGGAGTGAAATATGCCCGTTACAGTCAGCTATCCCGGTGTGTACATAGACGAAGTATCAAGTGGCGTGCACACGATTACCAGCGTCTCCACATCCATCGCCGCATTCTTCGGCCGAACATCGAAGGGCAAACTCAACAAAGCTATTCGATGTCTTAGCCCATCTGATTTCACACGCAATTTCGGCGCGCCGCATCCGCAAAGTGACTTAGGCCATGCTGTCCGCCAGTTCTTCGCAAACGGCGGAACCGATTGCTATGTAGTGCGATTGGCCAAGAATGCAAAATTAGCCACCATTACATTGCGCAGCCTCGCCGGTGCTGCTCAGCCGGTATTGGTGGCTACCGCCAAAGCCGAAGGCCTCTGGGCAAATCAAGTACGACTCGAGGTGGATTACAACACCTTGTTGCCACATGAAACTTTCAATCTGAAAGTCATACAAGAAGAGAGTGGCGCTATTGTGGCAACGGAAACCCATCTGAATTTATCGATGGACCCAGTGTCTCCACGATTTGCGCCAAGCTTTGTTACACAGAGCTCGGATATGATTGATCTGGCAGTCTCTTCATTATTGACACCAGCTTTTTATGCAACTGCTGCCAATAGTTTCGATGGTTTCTCGCAATCTCGCCGTCCATTGGATGCTACGCTGGCAACGGCGGTAACCGCGTTGAATCAGCTGATTACTCCACCGGTTCCGCCACTGCCTGCACTTCCCGCACCGGCACAAACTTCGTTCATGATTAGTGTGAATGGTAGTGCGCCACAACTTGTCAATCTCACCGGCTGGGCAGTGCCCGCTACCATTGCGTTAATCGAATCAGAATTGAAGGCACGAATAGATGCGGCTCTGATGCAGGCATCACCCGTGCAAACGGTGGCAGTAAACTTCAGCCTCGTTGCAGGCTTGGGACATATTCTCTCCATTACCGCTAGCTCTGGTGATAAAAAATCAGTACGCATCACGCGCGCAGGAACCCAGGACATTTCCGCTACTTTGATGCTGGGGCATGACCAAGGCGGCTATGAAATTGCACGCTTTAGTAATCTGCGCCCCGCACCCACGGCTACCTTATTCACCATTGGCGCAATGGGCGCAGTCACCAATTTAAATGCACTCACCGCACTAACGCAAAACGCTTTTTCTCAAATTACTATCGGCGGCATAGCCGTACCACTAAATGTTGCACCTGATAAAACCATCGTCACCACTGCTGGAGCACAACTTTGGCATCGCAGTGCCGCAGGCTACAACACTGTCTCAGGTGACAATGACGGTGTCCGCGAAAAATTGCAAATCATGGCGAAGGTGATCAATGCAAAAACTGATCTTGCATTTACGGCTCAGGTCTGGGGTTATCAACTCGCTATCATCGGCAAGCCACTGACGCTCAATGCGGCACCAGCTGCTTTTCTTACGACCAATGCCGCTTTCGATGGGTCACTGGTTTCTAATCTGCGCCGGTACTCATTGGGTGTTGCAGCACCTGGTCTTTTTAGCACTGGGGGCGTTGATGGTGATGATGGAATTGCACCAACGCCCACAGAATATTTCGGCGACCCAATCCCGCAAACCGGCTTTCATGCTTTGGATCCAGTTGATTTATTTAATCTGATGGTCTTGCCTGCTGACGAAGGTTTGACAACTATCGACCATCAAACACTTTGGGGGCCGGCCAGTAATTACTGTGCATCGCGACGCGCATTTCTACTCGTGGACGCTCCCTCTACATGGACCGGTACGGACGGCAGGCCTGCGGTTGTCGGCAATGTATCAAGCTTTCTCAATACTCTGAACGTATCCGTAAAAACCCATTCTGCCGTTTTCTATCCTCGCTTGGTATTTGATGATGCAGGTCTGAAGAAAAAGATTGGCCCTAGCGGTGCAATTGCCGGCCTGATGGCTCGCACTGATGGATCCCGTGGTGTGTGGAAAGCACCTGCAGGCATTGAAGCCGATATACGCGGTGTGC
>JAYUUM010000270.1:0-6867 GCA_043754555.1 Arenimonas sp.
CTGGTGCATCAGTGCTTTGGTGTGCTGAAGCATCAAACCGAGTACTGCCAGCAAGCCATTTGAAACGACTTGCTGGCGTATGGGAGAGATGGTATCTACCCTACCCAAACTCGGGCGTTGCGGAACATCCGAAGCCATGGCGAGGCTTCTTGCCAATCGTCTGGATACCAGCTCATTTGTACGCTTAGATGCACGCGCTCTGGGTGTGGCATGAGCAAAGTGCTGCGGCCATCGGTGCTGGTCAGGCCACTAATGCCTTCGGGCGAGCCATTCGGATTCAGTGGATATTGCGTGGTGACTTCGCCGTTACCGTCAATAAAACGAAGCGCAATTTGGGCTTGCATAATATGCTCAGGCGCATCGAAAATAGCACGGCCTTCGCCGTGCGAAACAACAATCGGAATTCGAGAGCCCTGCATGCCAGCAAGAAATAATGATGGCGATGCCTGCACTTCGACCAATGACAATCGGGCTTCAAATTGTTCGGAACGGTTACGTAAAAAACGTGGCCAGTGTTCTGCGCCGGGAATCATGGTTTTTAATTGCGCAAGCATTTGGCAACCATTGCAGATGCCTAAACTAAAACTATCGCTGCGGGCAAAAAATTCTGCAAATTGTTGGCGAACGGCAGGGCGTTCCAGAATCGAGGTTGCCCAGCCACGGCCAGCACCTAAAACATCGCCATAACTAAAGCCACCGCAGGCAGCAAAGCCCTTGAATCGTTGCAGGCTAATGCGGCCCGATATCAAATCTGACATATGCACATCGACCGCCGTAAATCCGGCTTTATCGAATGCCGCTGCCATTTCCATTTGTGAGTTCACACCCTGCTCGCGCAAAATCGCAACGCGTGGGCGAACGCCACGATTAATATAAGGTGCGGCAGTATCTTCATTTGCATCAAAATAAAGTTGTGGCTTTAATCCTGGCGCTTCAAAATCACTCGCAATTTCTTTTTCGCTGTCCGCGCATTCCGGATTATCACGCAAACGCTGCATGGCATGGGTGACTTGCCACCAGGCATCAAAGGCTTCTTGCCAAGACCATTCAACGACTGCTTCGCGCTCTTCGCTGACGCGGATAATAGCTTGTGAAAGAGGCTTGCCGATAATTTGCGCACAATGGGTCAAGTCAAAGCGGTTGATCAAATCGGCGAAGGCTGCGCGATCTTCGCTGGCGACCTGCACAATGGCGCCGAGTTCTTCATTGAACAATACCTTGAACGCATCTTCGCCCCAGGCATCCAGATGCAAATCCAAACCTAAACGACCCGCGAATGCCATTTCACAAAGAGCGGCAAATGCACCACCATCGGAACGATCATGATAAGCGAGCAACAACTGATCGGCACGCGCACGTTGAATCAAATCAAAAAATGAATTGAGTAAATGGGCTTCGTCGAGGTCGGGGCATGCACCGCCAAAAGCTTCATAGCACTGCGCTAAAACGCTGCCGCCTAAACGCGATTTACCCGCACCTAAACCTATCAACCATAAATCCGAATCAATATTTTTTTGCAACTGCGGTGTTAGCTGCATGCGCACATCACTAACGCGGGCAAACGCAGTAATGATTAATGATACCGGCGATACTGATTTTTGTTCGATACCATCGGCCTGCCATTGCGCCTGCATGGACAGCGAATCTTTACCGACCGGAATGCTGATATCCAGTTCGGGACAAAGCTCCATGCCGACAGCTTTTACTGCTTCAAACAGCAGCGCATCCTCACCGGGAAAAGACGCCGCCGCCATCCAGTTTGCCGACAGTTTTACTTCGGACAAACTCGCCACCGGCGCGGCCGCTAAATTGGTAATCGCCTCACCCACCGCCATGCGTGCGGCGGCTGCAGAATCAATCAATGCCAATGGTGTACGTTCGCCTATCGACATGGCTTCGCCGGCATGATCAAAAAAATCGCTCAGTGTAATGGCACAATCGGCGACCGGCATTTGCCATGGTCCAACCATTTGATCGCGCGCACTGATGCCGCCGACACTGCGATCACCAATGGTGATCAAAAAGTTTTTAGCAGCGACTGTCGGGTGCGATAAAACACGCAAGCCGGCTTCATGTAGAGAGATTTCCGTGGTGTCGAGTTTTGGCCAGCGAATGACTGCGGGTTGATGAGTATCACGCAACATTTTCGGTGCATTGCCGAATAGCACAGCCATCGGCATATCGACGGCTTTCTCACCGCTTGATGATTGCAATATCAGGTGTTCGTTTTCGGTAGCAATACCAACAACGGCATACGGACAACGCTCACGCTGGCAGATAGCTTCAAATTCGGGCAAATCTTTCGCTGCAACGCCGATCACGTAGCGCTCTTGCGATTCATTACTCCACAATTGCATCGGCGATAATGATGGGTCATCACTCGGCAATTTTTCGAGTTCGATAATACCGCCGACATTGGAGTCATGCAGCAGCTCGGGAATAGCATTGGATAAACCACCGGCGCCAACATCGTGAATACATAAAATGGGGTTGTGTTCGCCCAAGCCGACACAGCGATCAATCACTTCCTGACAACGACGTTCCATTTCCGGGTTGTCGCGTTGCACCGAAGCAAAATCCAGCGCTACTGAGGACTCCCCTGATGCCACCGACGAAGCCGCACCACCACCCAAACCAATCAACATCGCTGGGCCGCCGAGCACGACAACAGAATCACCGGGCGACAGTAAAATTTTCTTCACCATATTCGGCTCGACCGCGCCCATGCCACCGGCCAACATGATCGGTTTGTCGTAGCCTCGTACTAAACCGGGCGTTGTTGTCGGTAATTCAAAACTACGGAAATAACCGCATAAATTAGGTCTGCCAAATTCATTATTGAAGGCAGCACCACCCAGCGGACCATCGAGCATAATTTCAAATGCCGATGCCATGCGTGGATTTAATGAACGGGGTTTTTCCCAAACTTGCGGGGTGCCCGGAATACGTAAATGCGATACCGAAAATCCGGTCAAGCCCGCTTTGGGTTTACCGCCACGACCGGTCGCACCTTCATCACGAATTTCACCACCGGCACCTGTGCTCGCTCCGGGAAATGGAGAAATTGCAGTCGGGTGGTTATGAGTTTCAACCTTGATGCAAAACGCGCTCTCATAGGAAGCGCTGCGTTGATATTCTCCGGTATGCAGGTCTGGGCGAAAACGGATCGCTGAAAAGCCTTGCACGACCGCCGCATTATCTTTGTAAGCACTCAGAGTTAATTGCGGTGATTGAGCATGGGTGTTTTTAATCATTTGGAATAGCGAAAGCGGTTCAACTTCGCCATCGATAATATAATTGGCGTTGAAAATTTTATGGCGGCAATGCTCGGAGTTCGCCTGTGCAAACATCATTAACTCAGCGTCGGTCGCGTCGCGCCTCATGTCGCTGTAACAGGTTTGCAAGTATTCAATTTCATCCGGCGACAAAGCCAGGCCAAGACGCACATTAGCTTCGGACAAATGCGCCAACGCAATATGCTGCAATTTCCCCGCTGGCAAATGAGTAAATAATTGCGCTGCATGTTCACGTGACAAGAGCAAAGATTGTGTCATCGGATCAAACAAGACACGTTGCACATTCTCGAAACTTTCATCGGTAACGAACGGCATGCCGATAATATCTAAACGAAGACCGCGCTCGACGCGTTTTACCTGATGGCCGGCACCGCGCACAATTTCGGTCGCTTTGCTGGCCCAGGGTGAGAGCGTACCCAAACGTGGCGTTACGAAGACGCTTTGTGCACCGTTTTGTAATGCTTCCGTCGCTGGGCAGCCTTCCAGAATTCTGCCGACAGCAGCACTGTCCACCGAGTGTCCAAGCTCGGGTTGCACAAAATAAATATGCCAAGCACCTTGTATGCGAATATTTGGGGCTAGCTGGCGTAAACGTGTTTCAAGACGGTCGCGACGAAATGGCGACAGAGCGGCAAGGCCCTCAAGGACGATCATGTCCAAAAAATCCGTGTATTCGGGGCTGGCATTCTAACAGGCTGAGGATTATTGGCCCAGTAGGGGCGATTCAAGAATCGCCCAATAACTCAGTAATCGTGCGGCAATAAAGCCTTATTTAACAGCACTTTTCGCTAATTTGTCCAATGCAGCGAGCATTTGCGCGGGCGCTAAATAACCACCAATTTGTGAGCCGTCTGCCGCATACACGGCGGGCGTACCATCAAACCCGATTTTTTGGCCCAGGGCATAATCGGCCGCAATGGGATTGGTGCAAGTCTTTTTCGCAACTGGACGATCATTTTTAGCATCCGTCATGGCTTTACGACGATCTGCCGAGCACCAGACACTAATCGCCTTAGTAGCAGCCTCAGACTCCATACCCGCGCGCGGATAAAACAAGTACTCCACACTGATACCCAGCTTGTTGTAATCGGCCATTTGCTGATGCATTTTGCGGCAATAACCACAATCAATATCGGTAAATACAGTGATGCGATGCTTGGGTTTTGTTGAAGCAAATATAATGCGCCGCTCAGGTCCGACCTTGGCCAATATACCTTTACGAATGACGCCTTGGCTGCTTTCAGTCAGGCTGGTACGTGTGTTCAAGTCAAATAAACTGCCTTGAATCAAATAGCGACCATCGGCAGAAACATAGACTACGCGGCCGCCGATGGCCACTTCACGATAGCCAGCTATAGGGGAGGCTTTAATGCTGTCAATTTGTGCGTCAGGCATCGCTTTTCCGATCGCTACCCGAATCGCAGCATCGTTAGCGGCCCCTATCATCGGTTGCACTGGCTTATTGACGCGCGGCTGCGCGAATGCGCTAGATACAGTGAACACAAAAAACAGACACATCGAAATTCTAAGTAAACGCATTATCTAGCAACCTTATAGAGAGCTTTTAGTGAACCCATGCCGATGCAAAGGATTCCAAACATTTTGCCATGAAACATGAAATAGCGTGTTTGTTACGCGTGAATGGAAATTCATGCGCGCGGGTGGTGGGCCTGATGCAGGCGCTTGAGACCCTCTTTGGCCACCAATGTGTAGATTTGCGTGGTCGATAAGGAGCTGTGCCCGAGCAGCATTTGTAACGCTCTTAAGTCAGCACCATGGTTAAGCAAATGAGTGGCAAAACTGTGGCGTAATCCATGCGGACTGACCTTGGCACTATCAATGCCGACTTGAACCGCCATTTTTTTTACCAAACTCCAGAATTGCTGCCGCGTTACCGGTTCTGCACCCGCATTAAGGAACAATAGCGGCTGGTTTTTTTGTTGGGTAAACACCGGCCTGGCCTGTTGTATGTAGCGCTCTAGCCAATGCTGCGCCTCTTCACCCATCGGCACCAAACGCTCTTTACTACCCTTGCCCATTACCCGCAACACGCCTTGCCGCAGGTTAATTGCGGTACTCGGCAAATTTACCAATTCACTCACGCGCAACCCAGTGGCATACATTAATTCGATCATTGCGCGATTACGTAACCCAAGATCCGTACTGACATCGGGACCGTTCAACAGCGCTTCGATGTCACTTTCTGACAATGCTTTGGGTAAGCCTTTACTTAATTTTGGCAACTCGAGCAAAGCAGTCGGGTCCTGCTCAACGACTCCGAAGCGGAGCTGCTGTGCGTAAAAAGATCGCAATGCCGATAACAAACGTGCATTACTGCGTGCGGCATAGTTCTGTCCGCTGCGTTCGGAAAGATAATCAAATAAGTCCTGACGTTCTACTTTCAACAAATGACCCGAGCGCGACTGCAACCAGCGCGATAAACCTTCCAAATCGTGTCGATAACTTGCTTGCGTGGCTTTACTTAAACCGTTTTCTGCCCAACTGCGTTCCAGAAATTGTTCAATAAGTCTTACTTCCGACGCTAGCACCGGCGGTAATGACTGAGCTTGCATTCGGCGGTCAGTGATGGTGTTGGGTTTATTTTTCACGGTTATATAGTAACCAATATTCTGGTGTGCGTAGGTGTGTCTGCTTGCTGCGCGCAGCTTTGTAGCGGTGTGCGGGCGCAGGCTGAAAAATGCTCCTGCATTTGACCAGACATGCACCTGTTAAAAACTAGCACTCTCGGCATCCGTGGCGGTCGCAAGCATGCACCGCTATGCGTGCAGAAATCCGATCAATCCTGGGCGCAGCAAGCAAGCGCCCCTACGAAAAATCAAAAACCTCGCTATGCTATGTGAATGAATACCCATACAACATCTACACAACGTGATTCAGCGTATCCCGCACATTTAGGTTGGCGACTATTGGCAATGACGTACGACGCGCTACCTTGCGCCGCATTACTTTTCGTCAGCAGCATTGTTTTACTTGCATTGCATGGTGGCAAGCCGGCAGCTTCGGGCACCGTTTGGGGGTTTGTCACCCTATTAGGATACTGGTGCGTAGTCGGCGCATATGCGGTCATTTCATGGCGCCGTGGCGGACAAACCATGGGCATGCGGCCATGGCGTTTAATGGTAATAAATCCTGAAGGAAAAAATGCGAGCTTGAAAGCCCTGTTTTTGCGTTATGCCATCGCCTCGCTTAGCGGCGGTCTGGTTTTACTGTGGTGTTTATTCGACACCCAAAAACGGGGCTTGCATGACATTGCAAGCGGCACCCTAATAGTACGCAAAGAGCCTATTGCAAGCGCCGGAATAAAACAAAACTCAGCGCCATCAGCGTGAGCGGCGGCAAAGCCAGCGCAAGTCGGACATCAAAGCGATAAACATTTGCTAAATCGACAAACAGACGCTGCAATAATAAAAAACTGATGCCAATCACGATGCCGAAAAACAATCGTTTGCCAAATCCGCCTGAGCGCAATGACGAAAACGCAAACGGTAAAGTAGCCAGACATAGTGCTAGCACATTGACAGGATAAAACCAGCGCTCCCAATAGGTGCTG
>JAYUUM010000271.1:0-6866 GCA_043754555.1 Arenimonas sp.
ACTTTCAATCCGGCTTCAGCGCATTCAATCGCGGTTGATAACCCGGTTATGCCTGCACCGAGAATGCAGACATCGGCCACTTCATCTCCCAACAGTGGAAGCTGCTCCGGAAAAACCGGCACGCTGGCGGCATACCAGGAATTTACATGGGCTTGCATTTTTGACATGAAAAAAAATGCGCGACTATACTGCGCGCAAATACCATTCGTATTCGAGTGTGGTGACTTGCGTGTAAAAGGTACGCATTTCTTTCAGTTTTTGTTGACCAAAAATATGACGGAATTTTTCACCAAAGGTGTCGACGATAAAGTCACTCGACATAAAATCATCGATGGTATCGCGCCAGAATAAAGTACGTTGTTCGGTTTGCTCGTAGGCATTGCCGACAATCGGTGGGCCTGGGTCAAATTGGTTTTCCATGCCATACAAAATGCCTGCCAACACCGCCGCAGTGACCAAGTAGGGATTAGCATCGGCGCCCGATATGCGGTGCTCAATACGCATATTCTCCGGGTCGCTGTGCGGAATACGCATTGCAACAGTACGATTATTAAAACCCCAGCAATCGTTCAATGGTACGTACGCATTTAGCACAAACCGACGATAACTATTGGCATGCGGCGCGTACATCAGCATGCAATCTTTTGACGATTTTTGCATACCGCCAATAGCATGGCGCATCACATCGGCAGGTTTTTCCGGTGTGCCTGCAAAGATATTTTTGCCATTTTTATCCAGCACGCTGACGTGAATATGCATACCGCTACCGGCTTGATCGACAAACGGCTTTGCCATAAAACTGGCCAGCAGGTTCTGTTGTGAGGCTATTTCCTTGATCACACGTTTAAGCATGATCGAATCATCGCAGGCGAGCAGGGCATCTTTACGATGCTTTAAATTGATTTCAAATTGTCCTGGCGCATATTCTGCAACGGCGGTATCCGCGGGGATATGTTGTGCACGACAGGCATCGGTCACGGCATCGGTAAAGCCCTGATAATCGTTCAGGTCTTCCATGTAATAAACCTGCGTGGTGGTATTGCGTTCTCCAGTTGCCGGATTGATTGACGTTTTTGGACGGCCATCTTTGTGCAGATTTTTATCCAGTAGGTAAAACTCCAATTCAACCGCAACCACAGGTGTTAAGCCTTTTGCAGTAAAGCGATCGAGCACGCGTTTCAATACTTCGCGCGGATTGGCTTCAAACATTGCACCCTGGCCATCTTCCATAGCTAAAAGAACTTGCGCCATTGGCTTTTTTTGCCAGGGAATAATTTTCAAGGTGCCCGGCACTGGGCGGCAGATCCGATCTTCATCACCAATGTCATAACCCAGACCGGTTTCTTCGACGGTATTGCCTGTTATGTCGGTTGCAATCAAGGACATCGGCAGGCAAACGCCGTTGGCATAAACTTTCTCGAGCGCGTCGCGGGTAATGCGCTTGCCGCGTAATAACCCGTTCATGTCAGGCAGAAGCAAGTCGACCATTTCACAACCTGCAATCTGTTGTAATTCAGCGGCATCGTCATCAGGCAGCGGATAGGAATTCATAAGCAGGGCATCGGTCGTGGGTTCAAGTTGAATACTACCAGAGGATGTTTTGAGTGTAAAAAATACTCAACGTCTTGGCCAAATCGTCTGCCCCGAGGCATCCAAAAAATTGTCGTATTTCAGTTAAAGACTGAAACAAAGCCTTTTGGCGAGTTTGAGTAGTATTGGATTGCCGACACCTGTTGATAAAATGAAACAGTGCGGTTATGGTTCAAGGGCTTTATGCGGAGGCACTATGAATCGAAAACCGCTGGTAATCGTCCCGGCAGATCGAAAAATGATGGGCCAACACGCTTACCATTCGGCCGGTGAAAAATACCTGTCCGCTTTAGTATCGGGTGCCCATGTTGTGCCTTTTATATTGCCCAGCCTTTCGCCGACCTTGTCGTTGCGCGAGATTCTTGAAACTGTGGATGGTCTATTTTTAACCGGGGCTTACTCGAATATAGAACCGCACCATTATTCCGATGAACCCAGCTACGAAGGTAATTTGCACGATCAACATCGCGATGAAAATAGCTTACCGATCATTGCATTGGCCATCGAGATGCAAATTCCGGTTTTAGCCGTCTGCCGCGGGTTTCAGGAAGTAAATGTCGCCCTTGGCGGTAGTCTGCATCAAAAAATACATGAGGTTGCCGGACTGAATGATCACCGGGAAAGTCTTGATGATGATTTAAATGCGCAATATGCCGATTCGCACCTAATAAGCCTGGTGTCGGGCGGACTATTGGCTACTCTGGCAGGAAAGCCGGAAGTCATGGTGAATTCATTGCATGGTCAGGGTATTAATTCCTTGGCTGCTGATCTGAAAATCGAAGCCACGGCGCCCGATGGCTTGATCGAAGCGGTATCTTTAAAAGCTTCGCATCCATTTTTTTTAGCGGTACAGTGGCATCCAGAATGGAAGTTTGCTGAGAATCCATTTTATCTGAGTCTTTTTGAAGCGTTTGGCCGAGCTTGTCTGGCCCGTAACAGCCAACGGAAATCTATATGAGTCGCAAAAAAAATAGTGAGAAACCATTGAACGCCGAGCAGCAGGAAAGCTCCTTGAAACGATGGTTAAAAGAACGAAAAATTACCGAAGTAGAATGTTTAGTGCCGGACATGACTGGCAATGCGCGTGGAAAAATAATTCCGGCTGCCAAATTTTCGCATGATTATGGAACTCGGTTGCCGGAAGGAATTTTTGTTACAACGGTGACCGGTGATTATCCCGATGCTTATTATGAATTGGTCGCGCCGTCAGATTCGGATATGTATTTGCGACCCGATGCCGATACCGTCCGGATGGTGCCTTGGGCAACCGATCCGACGGCTCAGGTGATTCACGATTGTTTTACCCGCGATGGTAAGCCCCATAATTTATCACCGCGAAATGTATTGCGTAATATTCTTGCTTTGTATGAAGCCATGGGTATGAAGCCGATTGTGGCACCCGAGCTTGAGTTCTTTCTCGTTCAAAAAAATACCGATCCTGATTTTCCACTACAACCCCCCGCTGGCCGTTCGGGCCGACCAGAAACTGCAAGACAGTCTTATTCAATCGATGCCGTAAATGAATTCGACCCGATTCTCGATTTGATGTACGACTATGCCGAAGAAATGGAACTTGACGTTGATACCCTGATTCACGAATCCGGTGCTGCACAGCTCGAAGTGAATTTCGTACATTCGGACCCAATGTCGCGTGCCGATCAGGTATTTTTATTCAAACGAACTATGCGAGAAGCTGCACTACGACATGGGATTTATGCGACTTTCCTTGCCAAGCCGATGGAAAACGAGCCCGGCAGTGCGATGCATATCCATCAGAGCATGCTCGATGCAAAAACCGGGAAAAATTTATTTGCCGGAAAAAAGGAAAACCAGCATAGCGAACTGTTCAAAAACTATCTCGGCGGTCTGCAAAAATATGTGCCCATGGCAATGCCATTCTTTGCACCGAACGTAAACTCTTATCGACGCCTTGCCGTTGGCGATGTGGCTCCGATTAATGTGCAATGGGGTTTTGACAACCGTACCTGTGGTTTGCGGGTGCCGATGGATTCGCTGGAAAATACCCGGGTAGAAAGTCGCTTTGCCGGTTCTGATGCTAATCCTTATCTGGCCATGGCTGCGACCTTGGCTTGCGGCTATCTGGGCATCATTGAAAAATTGAAGCCGACCGAGCCACTCACTACCAGTGCGCAAGATAAGGGCTATGAATTACCGCGGAGTCTGGAAGAATCTCTGAAATGGTTGCGCAGTTGCGATCCTTTACAGAACTTGATGGGCGAACGTTTCGTCAATGCCTATATCCATGTCAAAGAAAAAGAATATCAAACCTATTTCCGCGTGATCAGTTCTTGGGAACGCGAGTTTCTGTTGCTAAATGTTTGATCTTCCATAGTAAGAGATAAAAATCTCAGAGATAAAAATCTCAGAGATAAAAACCAGCGAAACAAATACTCGGAGCCAGCGTGGAAAATTCAGATCTACAAGCACTGCAAAAATTGGATGCCGCGCATCATATCCATCCGTTCAATGATAATGCCGCGCTGGCAAAAAAAGGCACGCGTATTTTGACCAGGGGCGAGGGCTGTTATGTCTGGGATGCAGAAGGCAATAAAATGCTGGATGCCTTTGCCGGACTATGGTGCGTCAATATTGGCTATGGTCGAAAAACATTAGGTCAGGCCGCCGCCAAACAAATGGAAACCCTGGCTTACTACAATAGTTTTTTCGGTTGCACGACCGAGCCCACGGTGCACCTCGCTGCGAAACTCGCTGAACTGACGCCAGGCGATTTGAATCATGCTTTCTTCAGTAATTCCGGTTCCGAAGCCAACGACACCATTTTGCGAATGGTGCGACATTTTTGGGCGGTGCAAGATCAACCGGAAAAAAATATTTTAATCGGCCGCTTCAACGGTTATCACGGATCAACAGTGGCCGGTGCGAGTCTGGGTGGCATGAAAGGCATGCACTCGCAAGGAGGACTGCCGATTCCCAATATCCATCACATTAATCAACCTTACTGGTTTGGTGAAGGCGGCGATTTATCGCCGGAAGAATTTGGCTTGCAGCGCGCACAGGAACTTGAAGCGAAGATTCTCGAGCTTGGTGCAGATCGTGTAGCCGGGTTTATTGGCGAACCTATTCAAGGGGCTGCGGGTGTGTTTATTCCGCCGATGAATTATTGGCCTGAAATTCAGCGTATCTGTCGCAAATATGATGTACTGCTGATTGCTGATGAAGTCATCTGCGGCTTTGGTCGAACCGGTCATTGGTTTGGTTCGGAATATTTTGGTATTGAGCCTGACATTATGACTTTAGCCAAAGGCATTACCTCTGGTTATATTCCACTCGGCGCTGTGATGTTTAACAACCGCGTAGCTAATGTGCTGCGAGACAAAGGTGGCGAGCTGGCACATGGCTACACCTATTCGGGTCATCCTGTTTGTGCAGCCGTGGCTCTGGAAAACATCCGGATATTGCAAGACGAAAAGATTGTCGAAAACATTAAGAGCAACACAGGGCCTTATTTGGCCCAGCGCTGGCAAGAGCTCGGTGAGCATGCTCTCGTCGGCGAAGCCCGCATTGTCGGCATGGTGGGAGCGCTGGAACTCGTGCCCAATAAGCCCGGCCGACAGTTTTTTGATGATCGTGGCAAAGTAGGGCAGCTCTGCCGTGATATCGCGCTCAAAAACGGTCTAATATTGCGAGCAACCAATGATGCGATGCTGCTCTCGCCGCCACTGATTATTACACGCGAGCAGATCGACGAATTGTTTGAAAAAACCTGGAAGTCTTTGAACCAAACCGCGGAAGCTTTAAAGAATCAATGAAGTAGATAGTCTGTTTGTAAAGTGATTCCTGTCGTCACATTCTTTCCAACAATTTTCGTGAGAGGTCTTATGAAACTACGTCTTTTAACATTAGCCATTGCTGGACTAACGCTAGTGGCCTGCGGTAACAAAGAAGCTTCCGCTCCTGGCGCTAATGCTGGCGCAGCCGGCGCAGAAGAAAAAGTGCTGAATATTTATAATTGGTCCGATTATATTGCACCTGATACGGTTGCCAAATTTGAAAAAGAAACCGGAATTGATGTCACTTACGACGAAATGGACAGCAATGAAACATTGGAATCTAAAATACTCGCAGGCGACACCGGCTACGACATCGTGGTGCCATCCTCCTCATTCCTTGGTCGTCAAATCAAAGCCGGTGCTTATCAACCATTAGATAAAGCTCAGCTCGGCAATTGGAAAAATCTCGACACCAATTTATTAAGCAAGTTGACCGACGTAGATCCCGACAATGCCCATGCTGTTCCGTATTTATGGGGCACGACAGGAATAGGGTATAACGTCGAAAAAATAACCAAGATTTTTGGGAATACCGACGTCGTCAATAGTTGGGATTTGATTTTCAAACCCGAAAATCTTGCGAAATTAAAAGGCTGTGGCGTGACATTTCTCGATGCCGCTTCGGAAATTATCCCCACCACTTTATATGCCATGGGTGAAGACCCTAATAGTTTTGATTCTGTAGTGATCGATAAAGCCGCTGCCAAACTGGAGAGCCTACGCCCGTACATTACCAACTTTCATTCCTCGGAATATATTGAATCATTGGCGAGTGGCAATGTATGCATTGTCGTTGGCTGGTCTGGCGATATTATCCAAGCTAAAGCACGCGCCACCGAAGCAAAAAATGGAGTCACCATTGGATACAGTATTCCAGCTAAGGGGTCTGCCATGTGGTTTGACATGATGGCGATTCCAAAAACCGCCAAGCATCCCAAGAACGCTCATCTATTTCTTAATTTCTTGATGCGTCCGGAAATTATTGCTGAAGTTTCAAACTATGTTTCCTATCCCAATGCCAATTCTGCATCCACGGCATTACTGGATAAGACTATTACCGATGATCCGATGATTAGCCCGACCAAAGAAACCATCAACACCAAATTGTACGGTTTGGCAGTGCTGCCTCCCGAGGTTATGAAAAAATATACAGCAGTTTGGACTGAGCTTAAAACTACCAATTAATCTATAGGGGGCAAGTGCAAACTCACTTGCCCTTTTTTTTCGATGGAAAATCATTATGAGTGCTGAAATGGCCACTGCAACATCGGATCACGCTTCGCGAACGGATAAATTGGGTAGCGAAAATTATCTCCGCATTATTGATGTTCGCAAAGAATTTGATGGTTTTGTAGCGGTTGATTCGGTCAACCTATCGATACGCAAAGGCGAGATTTTTGCATTATTAGGTGGTTCTGGTTGCGGCAAATCGACCTTGTTACGTTGTTTGGCAGGCTTTGAAAA
>JAYUUM010000272.1:0-6832 GCA_043754555.1 Arenimonas sp.
AATCCGGGTCGAGCACCATCACGGTTTTGCCGTCCGCCATGGTGGCGCGATAGGCCTCCATGCTGCGATAAAAACCGTAAAACTCGGCATCCTGGTTATATGCGTTGGCGGAAACCTCTGATGCAACGGCATCGCCTTCACCGCGCAAGGTCTGCGCGTCGCGCTCGGCATTCGCCAGGATTACCTGACTATCGCGATCCGCTGCAGCACGAATCGCATTGGCGCCTTGGGCACCTTCAGCTCTTAAACGCGATGCGACCTGTGTACGTTCTGCGCGCATGCGATCAAACACCGACTTCAAAATATCGCCTTCTTGCGGCAAGTTAATACGCTTGATGCGAACATCAAGTACTTCAACACCCAAGGTGCTGGCACCCAGGTTGATATTTTTCAATAACCGGTCTGTCAAATTAGACCGACCACTGGAAACCACCTGCGATAAAGTCAGCTGATTAATTTCATTATTCAGGGCGCTTTTAACTATAGGAAGCAGGCGTTGTTTTGCTGCATCTTCATCACCGCCACTGGAAGCTTTATAAAAAGTGGTGACATTTTTAATTTGCCATTTTACGAAGAAATCGATTTCAACGTCTTTTTTCTCGGCGGTTAAATAACGCTGAGGCTTGTCTTCCATATTCAAAATACGGCGATCAAACTTGCGCACTTCTTCTACCAAAGGGAATTTGAAATGCAGGCCGGGTTTGATATCGGTCCGAACTATTTTACCCAAGTTCAAAACAATCGCTGTCTGATTTTCGTTAACGATGTAAGCGCTGCTAAAAGCGGCGAGTAGTACTAGTGCCACAACAATCAGGATATTGGTGAGATTACGCATTATCGACTTCCTTCTCTGCCTTCACGACGCGGCGATCGTTCAGCTTTATTTACAGCTTCATTACCAATAATGGCTTGTACTGGCGCCATGCGAGTCGCTGCATTTTCAGGACTTGGCATGCCGGTGCCATTTAATGGCATGTAAAAAACATTATTATCCCGACCGGAAATAACTTTCTGATTTTTAGAAAGCACTTCTTGCATGGTTTCAAGATACAAGCGCTTGCGGGTGACTTCCGGTGCCTTGCGATATTGTTCTACCAGCAGACTAAAACGCTTGGCGTCACCTTGTGCCTTGGCTACCACCGCAGATTTATAGCCTTCGGATTCGGCTTTAATACGCGATGCAACACCCTTGGCTTCAGGCACGGTCTTGCTGGCGTAAGCCTTGGCTTCACTTTCAAGTTGGTTCTTGTTTTCGCGTGCGCTGATGGCATCATCGAATGCTTGTTTCACTTCTTCGGGTGGACGCGCATTAGGCAAAGTAAATTGTGAAACCGTTAAGCCGGTTTTATATAAATTCAAGGTTTCCTGCAAATGCTTTTGCGCCTCGATAGCCAGTTGACTGCGTTCAAACAACACTTTGTCCATGGTGTTATTACCGACAACTTCACGTACGGCGCTTTCGGCTGAATGCTTCAGTGTTTCTACACCTTGCTTGCTATCAGCATCAATTTTGTCGCGGAAGCCAAACAGATAAAGTCTTGGATTACTAATTTGATATTGAACGTTGAACTCGATCTCGACAATATTTTCGTCTTTGGTCAGGACACTGACAGAATCTTTGAGTTCTTCAATTTTGGTGGCATCAACCACATAAGCCGTTTCAATCGGCCAAGGCAGTTTGAAATTCGCACCGGGCTGCATCACGCGATCATAAGCACCAAACCGTAATACGACAGCGCGCTGTCTTTCATCGATTAACTTGAAGCTATTGAATGCAATCAGCACTACCGCAAGACCAATAATAATCGGTACGGGCCCGGTTCCTTGAGAACCACCACGACCGTTAAAACCGTCCTTGATGCGATTCATCAAGTCTTCCACCGGGTTACCAGTGTTCTTGGGGCTACCGCTGCCTTTACCGGGCGTATTCCAGGCCATGCCTACTCCGTTCGTTGCGGTCTTAGCCGCATTTTTATGTGATTAAGGATTCTAATTGGGGTCAACCAGGCCAACAAGCAAGGCCTCCTGCAAAAAATGCCCGCCCGGCTCTACTGCCATACGTTCCGCCTGTGCTAGCGGCATATCAATTTCCAGTTGCCAGCCGTGTTCATCGCTTTGCTCTGCCACAATGGCGCCAGCGGCATATAAACGGGAGTACAAACGGCCTTGATCAGGCGGCAGTTGCAACGTCGATAAATAGCGTTGCTGTGAAAACCGATTACCTAAAGCATGGCGGAAGGCTTCAACACCATCACCAGTTTTGGCAGACAACCAAAAGCGTTCATGACCTTGTCCAGGAATATCATGCCGGGCATCGGTGTCTTCCAGGCGGTCAATTTTGTTGAAAATCAATATTTGCGGAATGTCGCCGGCACCAATTTCATTGAGTACCGCATCGACTTGCTCGATACGTTCGTCACGCAGCGGATCGGCAGCATCGATTACGTGCAGCAATAGATCGGCATCGCGAGCTTCTGATAACGTCGAACGGAAGGCGGCGATCAAATCATGCGGCAAATCACGAACAAATCCGACCGTGTCGGACAATACCAGACTGGACCCACCGGCAATATCCAAACGTCGCACGGTCGGGTCTAGCGTGGCAAATAATTTATCGGCGACATACACACCCGAGCCCGACAGCGAATTGAACAAAGTCGATTTACCGGCGTTGGTGTAACCGACCAAGGACACTCGCGGAATTGCATTACGCAACCGTGCACGACGCATTTGCGTGCGTTGCACTTCGATTTTGTCTAACCGTGATTGCAGCATTTCAACGCGCTTTTGCAATAAGCGACGATCGGTTTCGAGCTGGGTTTCACCGGGGCCACGTAAACCGATCGAACCGCCGCGCTGGCGTTCAAGATGGCTCCAGCCGCGGATTAAACGCGTTGCCATATGTTTGAGCTGCGCAAGTTCAACTTGCAGCTTGCCTTCGTGTGATGCCGCACGTTGCGCAAAAATATCCAGAATCAAACCACTGCGATCTACTACGCGGCGGCCGAGATCTTTTTCAAGATTACGCTCCTGCCCGGGTGTTAATGCATGATTGACTAACACCAAATCGGCGCCCATGGCTTCGCAGGCATCTTTTACTTCAATGAGTTTGCCACTGCCGATGTAATGCGATGGGCTCGCGCGTTCAACCCGCGCGTTGATGGTGCCAACCACAGTCGCGCCCGCCGAACGGGCAAGCTCAATGAATTCTTCCAGTAGCGTTGGATCTTGCAGACCCGGACGATATGGCTGAATGAGTAGGGCATTTTCACCCTTGCGGGTACGTTCAAACATGAGCGCTGCCTGACAGAGAGTTAACTAACAATGGAATCCTGCGGCTCGTCATCCACCACTTCGCCACCGCTTGGACCAATGCGCACGTTACGCGCAGGCACCACCGTTGAAATCGCGTGTTTATAAACCATTTGACTCACGGTATTGCGCAATAGCACAACGAATTGATCAAAGCTTTCAATGGTGCCTTGCAACTTGATGCCATTCACCAAATAGATGGCGACCGGCACGCGCTCGCGGCGCAGTGCATTCAAGAACGGGTCTTGCAACGATTGAGACTTGGTCATGAGGACTCCTTTTTTTATTGTGATCACGCACATTTGCGTGGGTTGCAGCCAACGGTCCTTAGCTGCGAAGTGGCAAGTTTAACGCGAATACTCGTTATCAGCGAGTGATGAAACTTGACAAGGCTTTTTCTAATTCTGCTTGATTTATGTGGGGGTCATACCAGCGTAAATCAAGCTCGCCACGAAACCAGGTTAGTTGTCGTTTGGCTAATTGTCGCGTTGCGGCAACGGCTTCTTCGTGAAATTGCTGTGCGTTGGTTTCACCCGCTAAATAACGCCACGCCTGACGATATCCCACGGCGCGCATTGATGGCATATCCACATTTAATAACGGGTTTTTCATCAATGTTTGCATTTCTGTTAAAAATCCTTGTTCAAGCATGCTTTCGAAGCGCCGTGCAATTCTTTCGTGCAATGTAGATCGATCAAACGGTGCGATGCACACGCGCAAAACCCGGTAGGGAATTTTTTTCCGTGAGCTATTTTGTTGCCACTCGGTGATGGGTTTGCCTGTTAGCTGAAAAACTTCCAACGCGCGCGTAATGCGCTGCACATCATTGGGCTTAATGCGCTCACCTGCGGCAGCATCCACTTTTTTTAGTGTTTCATGCAACGCAGGCCAGCCCTGCACTTCGGCTTGTGCTTGAATTTCAGCACGAGTGTGTTCGTCTGCAGCTGGCATATCGGACAAGCCATCTAGCAAGGCCCGAAAATACAAACCGGTACCGCCAACCAACAGAGGAATTTTGTTCTGTCGGCTTATTTGTGACATCAGCGGCAAGGCGTCTTTAGCAAAGTCGGCAGCATTATAGGTTTGCCAAGGCTCGCGTATATCAATTAAATGATGTGGAATACCCTGCTGTTCTTCGGCATTTGGTTTTGCCGAACCAATGTCCATGCCGCGATAGACCAAAGCCGAATCGACGCTAATAATCTGGGTTTGCAAACGCTGCGCCCATTCGATTGCCAAAGCAGTTTTCCCCGAGGCCGTCGGGCCCATCAACGCAATGGCCAGTGGTCGTATGTCTTTCATCTCGCCATTTTACAGATTCAACGCTTAATTCACTTGCATCGACCTTTACCCGCGTTATTATCCAGCCATGATTAGATTAAAAGCGCTGGGCTTCCTCTTTGTTTTTCTTGTACCTGCCACACTGCCAACGGCGGCCTGGCTGAGCATACAGACCGGGTGGTTGAATTTAATGGCTTGGTATCCCTTGTTCTTCTTGTTTGTTCTGATTCCATTGACGGATTTCTTGCTCGGCCATGACCCGGTCAATATTGCGCAAGCGGACGAAAGCAAGGTGAGCAAGCAAATTTGGTTTAAGGCACTCACCTTGCTGGTTTTGCCAGTGCAATGCACGACCCTGATTTGGTCATGCACCTGGTTTGTCGGCCAGGACTTGAATATGTTTGGCATGGTAGGCTGGCTTTTTTCTCAAGGCATTGTCAGCAGCATTCTTGCCATTAATGTTGCTCATGAGCTAATACACAAAGATGCGAAACTAGAAAGGGCCTTTGGTGGCATTTTGCTAACCTCGGTCGGTTATTACGGCTTCAAAATCGAACATCTGCGTGGCCATCATGTGCATGTTTCGACGCCAGAAGATGCGTCCAGTGCCCGCTTTGGTCAAAGCCTATGGATGTTCATGCCGGAAGCCTTATACCGCAATACAAAAAATGCCTGGAAGCTCGAAGCCGAGCGCCTGACAAAACTTGGCATGCCGGTAATACATTGGCGTAATGAAATGCTCGGTTGGACTGCCTTGTGGCTTATTTTTTGTGGCGTGTTTTATTTAATGTTTGGCTGGATTGGCTTGGCATTTTTTGTCGTGCAAGGTTTAATTGCTGCCTGTTCACTTGAAGTGATTAATTATGTAGAGCACTACGGCTTGGAACGGAAAAAACTGGCCGATGGCCGCTATGAGCGCACCACGCATCTGCATTCCTGGAATTCAGACTACGCACTATCGAATTTACTGTTATTCCAACTGCAAAGACATTCCGATCATCACGCGTTTCCGAAACGTCGTTATGCGATTCTGCGGCACCATGAAGATTCGCCCCAATTACCTGGCGGTTATGCTGCGATGTTTGTGCTCGCCTTGTGTCCACCGCTCTGGCATCGCGTGATGGACCCGAAGGTGCGCAAGTTTAAAGAGCAGTTAACTTGATGGAATAAAGTAGCCCGGGATACGAAATATCTAATCTTCCGGCCAAATAATTCCTGTTGGCTTATTTGATTTCAATATTGGTTTGCTTTGCTTGGCAACTGCGTTCCAAATTTTCAACGCATCAACGGTCGCTGCTACGTCGTGCACGCGAATGATTTTTGCGCCATTTTGTGCGGCAATCAATGCGGCGGCAACCGAACCATAAACACGGTCATTTACATCACGGCCGCTCAGGGTACCAATAAACGATTTCCTGGAAAGTCCTGCCAGTACCGGGACGCCAAGTTCAGCGAAACGCTGCAACTGGGCTAGCAAAGCCAGATTATGCTCCAGCGATTTCCCAAAACCGAAACCCGGATCAATCACGATATTTTTTTTAGAAATTCCGGCCATTTCGCAAGCAAAAATACGTTGCGTCAAGAAACTATGTACCTCGGCGACGGCATCGTCATAATGCGGCGCAGCTTGCATCGAACCTGGCTCGCCCTGCATATGCATCAAAATGACCGGCACGTTTAATTCAGCGGCGACATCTAGTGCATTGTCACGTCGCAATGCAAATACGTCATTGATGATGCTGGCACCTGCATTGACGGCAGCACGCATAACAGCAGGTTTTGAAGTATCAATGGCAATCGGAATGGCTATTTGTTTCGCAAGCGCTTCAATCACCGGAATAACGCGCTGCAGCTCTTCTGCTTCTGAGACCTCAGCGGCACCGGGGCGTGTTGATTCACCTCCGATATCGAGCACGTCGGCACCCTCGCTTACCAGACGCAAGGCGTGGGCAATGGCTGCGTCTACGGTGTTGTGTTGGCCGCCATCCGAAAAAGAGTCCGGGGTGACATTGACGATGCCCATGATGCGAACAATATCGAACTTGAGAATTTTTCCAGCGCAATTGAGATGTGGTGTGGTATCGAACATTTTGATAATAACCTGTCACGTTAGTGGCTGTAGGAGCGAGCTCTGCTCGCGAAATGCCTCGTCGCAGGTTTTCGCGAGGCTGAAAAATGCTCCTGCATTTTCAGCACTCCCACCGTCCATGGCGGTCGCGAGCTCGCTCCTACACTGAAA
>JAYUUM010000273.1:0-6786 GCA_043754555.1 Arenimonas sp.
TGCGTGGAGCAAGCAAAATACTGTCACGCAGGTTTCTAAGTTTGCCGGGCGTACTTAAGTCACTAGCAAGTTTCAATGTACTGGGCAGAGCACGTAATAATTTTGCAAATTGATGCACCGTTGAGCGCAATGCAGTTTGTG
Source organism: Arenimonas sp. (assembly GCA_043754555.1). GTDB lineage: Bacteria > Pseudomonadota > Gammaproteobacteria > Xanthomonadales > Xanthomonadaceae > Arenimonas. The sequence goes on from JAYUUM010000273.1 coordinate 142, forward strand.
TGACGTCACGCTTGCGTAAACGCGGAGCCTCGGAAATTTCTGTGGGTTTTTTCGAGCTTGCTTTTTTTGCTTTTTTAGGCGCTTGCGCTTCGACGTTGAGCAACACCTGCGCCAATGCCACGCCGCCTTGTCCATCCAGCAGTGCATGATGGATTTTTGAATAAAGTGCAATAACACCGGGCTCGACATTTTCAATCACCACGAACTGCCACATCGGCAAATTGCGATCCAGTAATGCAGCGTGTAATTTTCCGGTCAAAGCATGCAATTTTCCCATGCCGCCATTGCCAGGCAAAGTCTTTTTTAGCACGTGTTTTTTTAAATCGACCTGTTCGATTTCTACCCACATGGGATGGGCTAAATCCAGCGGTGTTTCTTTTAGTACCCGTCGTAATGCAGCAGCGCGTGGCAGTCGATCATGCAGATGCTGCATCAATTCCGATTGAAAATCGTATTTTTTCTTTGTGCGCGTCTTCGGCACTTCAATCAACATCACGCTACCAACATGCATCGGCGTACCGGCATTTTCGAGATAGAGAAACCCGGCATCCAGCCCGCTTAATGATTTCAGTCGCTTCGCCATAACATCCCTCATTGATTACGCTTATTTACCCTTGAATACCGGAGCGCGCTTTTCTTTAAAGGCCATGATCGCCTCCTGCATATCTTCAGTTTTCATCATGCCGGGTAACATCGGCATCAAGGCTTTCAATGCGCTGATATCGCCTTCATGCCTTGCCAGGCGAGCGGATGCTAGCACTGACTGAACACCTAGAGGCGCGGCTTTTGCAATGGATCTTGCAATCTTCAATGCGCACTCGAATTGTTCGCCTGGCTCGGTGAGCGCCTGCACAAAACCGAGTCGATAAGCTTCTTCGCCGCTGAACTCGTCACCCGTCAGCAAATAGCGCATCGCATTGCCCCAGCCGATTTCCTGCATTAAACGCACCGTCGCACCACCGCAGGGAAAGAAACCACGCTGCACTTCCAGCTGTGCAAAACGTGCAGTACGCGATGCGACGCGGATATCTCCGGCCATCATCAATTCCATCGCAACGGTAAAACTGACGCCCTGTGCGGCAATCACCAAAGGCTTGCCTAGTCGTCTTGTTTCATCGACACCGAAAGGTTCCAGACTGCCTTCAGGCAAATCTGGCAAGCGGCCTTGAGCAAGCACGGGTGCCCATTGCGGCAGATCCAGTCCGGCGGTGAAGTGTTCGCCATGGCCAAATAATAATCCCACACGTAAATCAGGGTCCCGATCGAGTTCGCCATACGCCGCTGCAAGCGCGCGATAAGTATCGACATCAAAGGCATTACGTTTTTCGGGACGATTAAATCCCATCAATAAAACATGGCCGTCGCGTTCAACAGTAAAAAATGATTCGCTCATTAGAAAGCTCCCTCTGGCATGTTCAGCGTGGTGTCGTCCATTTTTTGCAAGAGGGCTGCATGAGTTTTTATTTGCGGCAATTCATAGGTAAAAAAGAAACGACAGGCCTGCAGTTTTCCTTGGTAAAAATCTTGTCCGTGTCCAGCAGATTCAGTGGCCACTACTGCCTGTTTTAACCACATCCAGCCAATGCACACATGGCCCATCATATTCAAATAGTACGCAGCATTAGCCAAGCTTAATCTAATGCTACCGGCCTGCATCTGTGTGACAAGCAACTGCGTTGTTTTGCCGACCAGTTGCAAAGCTTCGGCTAGTTGATCGGCATATTGTTTAAGTGTTTCTAAGTCACTTGCTCGTGCAATATCGCTCTGGATTTCCTGCTGCAATAATTGCAAGGCCACGCCGTTTTCCATCAGCACTTTTCTGCCCAGCAAATCGAGCGCTTGAATGCCATTGGCACCTTCGTGAATCGGGTTCAAACGATTGTCGCGGTAATATTGTTCGACTGGATATTCGCGTGTGTAACCGTAACCGCCCAAAATTTGAATAGCCAAATCATTGGCCTTGCAACACCACTCACCGCTCCAGGCCTTCAGAATCGGCGTAATTAAATCGAGCAACAATGATGCCTCGCGTGCCCTGTTTTTATCGGAATCATTGTCACGCAGATCAATCAACTGTGCACAATAAAATGCCAAGGCCAATGCGCCTTCGGTATAAGACTTTTGCTGTAATAACATGCGCCGCACATCGGCGTGTTCAATCAGTGCAACGGGCTGCGAAGCTGGATCTTTTTGTTCCGGATGACGACCTTGCTTGCGCTCTTTAGCGTATTCCAGACTATGCAAGTAACCGACCGTACCCAACATGATCGCACCGACGCCGACACCAATGCGTGCTTCATTCATCATATGAAACATTTGCGATAAGCCCTGATGTGCCGGGCCCACCAGATAGCCGACACAGCTTTCCTGCTCTCCGAATTTTAGGAAAGTATTGACGATGCCGCGCTGGCCTAGCTTGTGATTCACGCCGGCTAATTGCACGTCGTTGCGCAAACCTAAACTGCCATCTGCATTCACTAAGTACTTGGGCACTATAAACAGACTAATACCTTTAACGCCCGCTGGGCTACCGGGAATTTTTGCCAGCACCATATGAATAATATTTTCTGATAGATCGTGCTCGCCACCGGATATCCACATTTTCGAGCCGCTAATCCGATAGCTACCATCCGCGTGCGATGTTGCAATAGTCTTGATGTCGCCCAATGACGATCCGGCCTGCGTTTCGCTTAAACACATCGTACCCAAAAAGCGACCCTGCAAGATGGGCTGCATGAAGTTTTCTTGTTGCTCGGGGGTACCATGCGCCTTCAATAAATTGGCGACGCCGCGTGCCAGCATCGCATAACCCATGGTAGAAACGTTCGCGCTGGCAAACAAGGCATCGCAGGCCAGCGAAATACTAAACGGTAACTGCATGCCTCCATCTTCGCTGTCGGCAAACGCTGCCGGAAATCCAGCTTCAGCATAAGCATCCAAGGCAGTTTTTACTTCCGGAATAATCTTTACACGGCCTTGATCAAACTCGGGCTCTTGATTATCTGACAGACGGTTGTGGGGCAGGAATTGTTTCAATGCCAAGTCATGCGCAGCTTGGATGACGGCATCAAAAGTTGAAACTTCATGTTCTGAAAATCGCGGATAGCGACAAAGTTTTTCAACCGGAAAAACCTCATGCAATAAAAATTGCAGATTCTTTTGGCTAATCAGAGGTGATGTGGACATTGGCTTTCCTTTGGTTGCATGAAGTCTAAGCGATTAAGAACGTAGCGGCGATTCATGAATTGCCACCTGTGGCATGAGGGCCATATAGGCTCGACTAAAAATCGCGACCACGTTTAATATCATCGTAAGGCTGCCCCCACTCTAACCCTCCCCAATAGTGGAACTAGAGCATGGGGGAGGAACCCAAGGGCCCTTCTACGTTTTACTGTCAGCCACGCTATACTGGCCTTTTACAACTATTGACTGCATGTTTCTCGAGTACTTCCAGCTACGTGAACCGCCCTTTTCGATCAGCCCAGATCCGCGTTTCGTTTTCTTAAGCGATCGCCATCGGGATGCTTTAGCGCATCTTTTATACGGCGTTGGCCAAGGTAGCAGTGGTGGTTTTGTGCAATTAACCGGCGAAGTGGGCACCGGTAAAACAACTTTGTGTCGTCTATTACTGGAACAATTGCCGGCCAATACCCGCGTGGCACTGATTCTGAATCCAATGCTGTCGCCGATTGAATTGCTTGAAGCCATCGGCAAGGAATTGCATATTCCATTACGTGGCAAGCAAGGCCATCAGAAACGATTGATCGACGCCCTGAATGTGTATTTATTACAGGCTTATGCTGAAGGGCTGCGAGTGGTGCTGATTATTGATGAGGCACAAAATCTTTCGGCCGATGCGCTTGAACAAGTGCGCTTGCTAACCAATCTTGAAACCAATACGCAAAAACTATTGCAGATAATTTTACTGGGACAACCGGAATTACGTGATTTGCTGGCGCGTCGTGATTTAAGGCAATTGTCTCAACGGATCACGGCACGCTTCCATCTAACGCCTTTGAATAAGGCCGAAACACAACAGTATTTGCGACATCGTTATGCAGTCGCTGGCGGGATGCAATTTCCGTTCGCGGCTGATGCTATTGCCGCCTTGTTTCAACATTCAAAAGGAGTGCCACGTTTACTGAACATCATTGCCGACCGGGCATTGCTGGCGGCCTATGTGCATGAAAATAAAATCATCGACAAAAAATTAGTGGCTATCGCAGCGAAAGAAGTTTTACCCATGCAAAATTATTACACCATTCGCCGGATTGTTTTTTGGGTCTTGGCCTTGCTACTCGCGGTGACAATTGGCTTGAGTGTTCGCGCTTTTTGGCTCGCTGACTAAGGCCATGGGAGTCGAATATGTCGCTAATTCTTGATGCGCTAAAAAAGTCCGAAGCCGAACGTTTGCGTGGACAGGCACCGACGCTACTCAGTCCGCTGGCTGCTGCACCGAGCCATGCACGCGCCAATGAAAAATCCAGATTGCCGTTCCAAGTATTAAGTGTGTTGTTAATGATTGCCTTGATCCTTGGTTATTTTTATACAAAACCACCCGCCACTTCATCGCCCGCAGCGGTTCTCCAGGCAGTGAATGAAGAATCTAAGCCAGTGCCTGCAATTGTTGATCCGCCAGTTATCGTTGCACCTAGGCCTGTGGCTATTGAACGCACCACTCTGCCGCCTGTCGCTGTCGCTGCACCGTCGCCCATTGTTCCAGCGGCGACTCCCGAGATAAGCGAAGCACCCGCCGTAATTGCAGAAGTGACAGCTGCAACACGCGTGGCGAGCTTGTCTGAACTGTCGACTGAACAGCGACAACAATTGCCCACTCTTAAACTGAGCATGCATGTGTATTCACCAGAAGCGAGTAAACGCTTTGCGATTATCGACGGCCAACGCGTGAACGAAGGCAGCGTGCTTGGCACTGCGGTCGTTGAACAAATTCGTCAAGATGGCGTGGTATTGTCGGTGCAAGGGCAATCTTATTTATTGCCACGACCATGACCGTTTTATAAATGTTTGTTGATCTGCCATCACGAAATAAAATTAGTCGGCGCTGGGCGACACCACTATTAGCCGCGATAATTGTTTCCGCATTTTTGTGGTTGCAGTGGTGGCCAAGCGCGGAGCAAGTCAACGTTTATCTAGACCATTGGGGTACGCTGTCGGGCAGTTTGCAGCAATGGCGTGTCGATTTTACCGATGGCCGACCACTCACTTTACTTAGTGCGATGTTTATCCATATCAGCTGGGTGCATATGTTGGGCAATGTGATTTTCTTGCTGATCTTTGCGTACCCTTCCGAAAAATCGCTGGGTCCCTGGCGCTTACTCACGGTATTTTTAATCGGCGGAGCGATCGCCAATCTGGTGGCTTCATTGATGTTGGAAACCCCGGGCCGATTAATCGTTGGTGCCAGCAGTGGCGTCTCCGCACTGATTGGCGCGTATCTAGCGTTGTTTCCTAGTGCCCGCTTGGGAATCGTATTGCCATTAGGTTTGTGGCTGGAATTTATTCGGCTACCCGCCGTGGTATTGATTGGCGTCTGGGCGCTGCTGCAATGGTTATTCACCTTTTTGGGGCCCGCATTTGGCCATGTTGCATGGTGGGCACATGTCAGCGGCTTTGCCGCAGGGATTATAATTGCCTTATTAATGCGACCTTTTATTAAACTTTCGCGACTCAAATAAAACTTATGAAAAAGCTCTACAAAATTACTTTCTTCAATGCCGGAAAAATTTACGAACTCTATGCCCGTAAAATCATGTCGGGCGATATATGGGGCTTTACCGAAATCAGCGAACTGGTTTTCGATGTGAACGAAGGACTGGTGGTCGATCCGACTGAAGAGCGCTTGCGTGATGAATTTTCCAATACCAAAGTATTACATTTGCCGATGCAGAGTATCGTGCGAATAGAAGAAGTCGATAGAAAGGGTCAGCTCGCTATTCGCGATGCCACCACGGGTGAAAAAGTCGTGATGCCGTTTCCGATGCCCTCAAAGCCTGTCCGATAGTTTTCAAAAAAGGAATAAGCGAGTTCTACATGTCGCAGGCCTTTCGCGAGCAAAGCTCGCACCTACGATTTCTTTTTGGCCGTCGTTTTAGTCGTGGCTTTGGCCTTAGTTTTGGCTTTAACTTTGGGGGCACTCGCCAATTTTAATCGTGCCAATGCACGATTAATAATATCGTCACCGCTGATCGATTCGCCGCGCGAGAACCCATCGTCAACTTCTTCATCGCCAGCCAAATGTCCGACTAGATCCTGCTCACGTATTCCCTTGTTTGCTGTGCCGGTCACAATAACGTCCGGCATGATGCCATTGGCCTGTATCGACTTTCCATTAGGGGTGTAATAACGTGAAATAGTCAGCTTGATGCCGTCACCACGCGTCATCGGGAATACTTTTTGTACTGAGCCCTTGCCGAAAGTACGACTACCCATGACCAATGCACGCTTTTGGTCTTTCAGTGCGCCGGCCACCACTTCGGAAGCACTGGCACTGCCCACATCGACTAAAACAATAATCGGCGCGCCCGCTAAAATATCGCCGGGCGATGCACGCAAAATTAAATTGGAGTCACCCATGCGACCACGGGTACTGACAATCACACCCGAATCAAGAAACGCATCGGCAAT
>JAYUUM010000274.1:0-20322 GCA_043754555.1 Arenimonas sp.
AGTTCACAAAACAGGCCCAGATGGCGGAATTGGTAGACGCACTAGTTTCAGGTACTAGCGAGTAAAATCGTGGAGGTTCGAGTCCTCTTTTGGGCACCAAACATTATTCGCTGACGTTCGTACAAGTTCGTGAATTTATCTAAAACCCCCGTAACTGGGGGTTTTTTATTGCGTGGCGTTCTTGCCAGTACGTAAAAGTTCGCTTGCAGCCGGTAAATATTGAGAGTAGATATGTGGGTACTCAGGTTTTAATGACCTGATAATCGAACCTAAATATTCAGGCGCAAATGCAGAAATTTACAGACATCGAAGCCAGACACGCCAAACCCAAAGAAAAGATGTATCGAATATCTATTGGCAATGGTTTTTGTTTTCAAGTTAATCCAGATGGCTCGAAGTATTGGCGTTTACGCTATCGATACGGCGGCAAAGAACAGATGATCAGTATTGGTGTGTATCCGCTTGTGACGTTGGAAAGGGCAAGGCACGAAGCTGAAACCGCTCGCAGACTTCTCCTCGATGGAATCAATCCAACTGAATCAAGGCGACAGAAGAAATTCGATTTACGTCTCAGCGTCGCTCGCACCTTTGGCGATGCCGCTAATAAGTGGTTCGACCATAACGCCATCCGCTGGAAAAAAGCGACTCAGGATAAAGTTAGGCAATATCTTGATAAGGACTTATTGCCTATTCTCGGACATCGATCATTGGCATTAATTACACCGCCTGAACTTGCTGAAGTTGTTGGAAGAATCGAAGCTCGCAAAGCACTTAATGTTGCAAAGAAAGTTCGGCAATGGCTCGATGCTATTTTTTCATTCGCGATCGCAAAGGGACTTGCAAAGTCAAATCCTGCCGAAAATATTTCTTCTGTTGCAATACCGCAGCCCCAGGTCAAAAACCATCCGCATCTTAAGCCAGCAGAACTCCCCGGTTTTCTAAAAGCACTAGATGCATATGACGGCTCAATCATCGTAAAACATTGCGCGGAGCTTTCCCTGTGGACGGCAAATAGACCAGGCGTTACAAGAACCCTACGCTGGACTGAACTTGATCTTAAAACCGGACTATGGTCCATAGAGAAAGGCCGCGAAGGAATGAAGCGAGGGTATCAACACATCACTCCATTGCCTACTCAGGCAATCGCAATGCTAAAGAAACTGCAAAAAATTACCGGAAAGTATGAATATGTTTTTGTCGGCCGCAACGATTGGCGCAAGCCTATAAGCGACGGAGCCGTCGGAGTAATGCTTAGATCAATGGGATATGGCGGCAAACAGACGGCTCACGGCTTCCGGCATTTGATCAGCACTGCATTGAATGAAAAAGAATATGAAGCTGACTGGGTCGAAAAACAGCTTGCCCACGGCGATCCCGATGTAATACGTGGGACATATAACAAAGCAACGTATTTAGATCAACGAAAAAAGATGATGCAGGACTGGGCAGATCATTTAGACATGCTTCGAAAAACAGAATCCCCGAAAGGGAAAAAAGCGGCGGGGAAAGTGCACTAACACCTCCCCGCCTACCATCACCGACCTACTGGAGAACGACAATGGCAACAAAAGATAACTCAACCAACGCTAACAAGACCACTCAAGCACACGAATTCTATTGGTTCCCTGAGAATGAAACCAAATTACTTTCAGTAAATGAAGGCGTAAATTGTACTTTTGCCCTGCGTACAGCCGACGGTTTGGACTCGGCTGTCAAAGTTTTATTGGAAGAAGCGATCGATAACCCAATGCACGGCGATGTCGCATTTCTGTGTCGGTTCGCAATGCATTGCGCTGAAGGAATAAGAATGTCCGCAGATATCTATAAATAATTTTATGCCGAACAAGAAAACAAAGGGGTCAACACCTGGAGAGGGATCGTCGGAGCCAGTCGAGTATTCATTATCGATTGGCACGGCAGATCCGAATGAAGAATTTAAAGAACTTCAAAAAGACAAAGAATTTAGTTTATACATGGCCTCTTACATTGTAAGCGGCAAAAAACTCGATGACTTACCGCTTCCACACCGTTTTGGTATCGCTAGCATTCTGAGAAACTGGGCCGCGCTTGTACCTTCAACTCCAACAAAAATGCGAGGACAGAGATCGCAACATGACTACGGACTTATCGCGTGGGAAATTGCAAAAATAATGGTCAATAAGAACATAAGACTGGACCCGGCAATAAAGGAATATCTTATCGGCCGAGAAGATGCGCCTGAAGTTTGTACAATCACGAAAGCAATAAAAAAGCGGCAGCGTGGATCTACCATGTCACTGATTGATAATGCCCTTGGAATAGTTGATCCAAAATTTCGGAAGTAATCGGTCGCATTAGTGAATATTATTTAATGGATTACTAATCCAGCATATGCCTCCAAGTCCGCACAAGTTCGCGGGAATCGGAGTAAATGTATGGAAGTACAAAAGATTGACCCGGCCTATGTTCCCCTGGTCGATGGCTGCAAAGCTCATGGAATTGGGCGAACAACTGCTTTCGAATTGGCGGCATCGAAAAAACTTGAGACGTTCACTATCGGCACGCGCCGATACGTCATGCTCGAATCGCTACGAACCTTGCCCGATCGCCTCAAGGCGACAAAAGGCAAATCGAAATGAATGCCGGCACTCAATCTGCTGCTGCCTATGCATCGCTTTATTGCCCAAGTTCACGCGAATTAATTCAGCCAATGCCTGAGATCGGCAGTCGACTTCAGGGACAGCTTCACGAGCTCGCTATGAGGCCGACAGCAGACGGGGCCGAGATGCTAGCACTACAACTGGAAGGTGTTCGCAGATGCGTTCTTAAATTGCGTGAGGCGCTAATTCGTGAAGCCGGCGGACATGCGGCCGATGTCGACAAATGACGCACCAGTTCGCGACGGCTGGGTCGGCAAGTTCCTCGCTCTCCGGAACGCAGCCGCAGATCCTAAACTCAACAGGACTGATCTAGCCGTGCTTGCCTGCATCCTGGATCACCACGGCAGCGGCGGAGCAAAGCCAGGCTATCAACGCATGAGCAGGATGACCCACGTCGATCGACGCACTGTGATTCGCTCTGTGCAGCGTCTGCAGGGTTTAGGTTACTTGACTATCGAAGGCCGCGAACGCCAAACAAATATCTATCGGCCTGTGTTCCCTACTAGTGTCACGTGGCCCACTAGTGGCGTGGCTGTCACTAGTGACAGTCAGACCACTGAACTAGTGGTGCAGGTGTCACCACCCCTAGTGGGCCAGCTGTCACCCGAACCTGAAGCTATTAAACCTGAAGCAGAACCTATCAAGCCGGTTCGTACGAACCGACCCCTGCTGACTTATGACAAATGGTTGGATGGTGTAAGCGACGAAGAGATCAATCGATTGGACAGCAAGCTCTTTGAGTATGGCAAGCGCGTCGATGTGCCCGAACAATTGATTGAGCTGTACATAGCCTGGGTAAAGCAGAAGTGGACTGATGATGCAAAGAAATATAAAGACTGGCCGCGTGTAATTTGCCGAGCACTTGAGGAAGACTGGCATCACCTCTGGAGGTTCGGACCGGATGGTAGTCCATGCCTCACGACGGCAGGTCAGCAACTGCAACGAAGCACATCGACTTCATGACTTCGGACGAAAATATTTTATGGGTAGGGGGAGGTCAAAAGTTCAGAACAATCGCTATACGACACGCGTGTCCTCCTTTTATTTTGCACCGTCAGTTGAGAAAAACGCAGTTTCACGGGCAAATTGCTCCACGTCATTCAGTAAAAGGCCGTTTCAAAAATGGGAAATCAGCGAAAACCGACGGCGCTGAAACTTGTCGCCGGCACCGATCGACCTGATCGTGCTGCACCGGTCTCGGTCGCGCTGCCATTGGCTGAGACGATTCCGACGCCGCCGAAGTGGATTAAGAATTCATACGCGAAAGAAGAGTTCAATCGCTTGGCGAAGATCCTTCACGCGAACAAGCTTTTGACCGAAGCCAGCCTCTCACCGCTGGCCATTTTGTGTGCATTACACGGCGAAATTGTGTCGCTTTTTGCCAAAAAAGACACACCGACGGGCCACATGCTTGCCCAATATCGGGCGCTGGTGAATGACTTCGGCCTGACTCCGGTCGCTCAAGGGAAAATTCGAGACAGTGGCAAAACGAAAAGCCCCGCCGGCAAGTTCAACGGCATCGGAAACCGGTGAACACGAGTAGATAATGGACGAAAAACATCAAATTGATGCAGAAGTCGCCATCGAGTTCATGCGAATTCGGCGCGAAGGGTGCCGAAAAGGCGGATTGAAGTCAGGTTTCGCCCGTAGAGAAAAATCGTTCAAAAGGAAAAACGCAGAAATTGTGATCAACGACTTTCAACGTCGAGGATATAACCGTGACAGTGCACAGAAAATCGCTAAGCATGTAGGCCTATCTGTTCGATACATTCGCAAGCTCGTAAAAGATATACAAAATAAAACGGAATAAACACTTAGTTCAGTTCCGCTTTGCATGATTCACTGCGAATCAAATAAGGCAAACACCAAGGGCAAAGCACAATGAACCCAATGACAGATCGGATCGTCAGACTTCTCGCATTAAACCGCGATACGCAACGCGAATACAAAATCGTTTCAGTTGCGGCCAGCAACGAGGCAACTTTGTATCTTTACGACATTATTGGCTATGACTTCTGGTCCGGCGGGGGCATCACAGCCAAGCAATTCGCGAAGGATCTCGTCGCGCTTGGCAACAAGACGCTGCACTTGCGAGTCAACTCACCAGGCGGCGACGTGTTCGAAGGTCGCGCAATGGTCGCGGCGCTGCAGTCGTATCCCGGCAAAGTGATCGCACACATCGACGGGCTGGCAGCATCTGCAGCTTCGTTCCTGGTGATGCACGCCGACGAAATCGAAATGACCGACGGCAGCTTCATGATGATCCACAACGGCTGGACATGCGTGTGCGGCGATCGTCATGACATGGCAAGCACGATCGGATTACTCGAAAAAATCGATGCGTCTATAGCCGACGACTATCACAAAAAGAGCGGACTCAGCGTCAAAAAACTCTCTGAATGGATGGATGCAGAGACCTGGTTCACTGCTGCGGAAGCGGTCAAGCATGGTTTAGCGAACCGAATAGCTGCTGATCAAAAGGACACTAAGGCCAAAGCGCAAGCCTGGAACATGGCTGCGTATGACAAGCCGCCGGCTGCACTACTCAATGATGACTCTGAACATGCAGGTCGACTCCGTAAGCTCGATCTAGTTGATCGAGATCGAATGCCTATTGCACAAATGCACTCAAGCCATGCAGATCGACTGCGCAAGTTGGACCTAGCACTGTCATCTCGCTAAAAGTCTTTTAACCACTATTACAAAGAGAATTTTATGAAACATATTAATGACGATGCTGAATTTTCAGATGTGACCCGGATCAACAACGAGTTGAACGAAAAGAAAATTCTGATTGAAAAAGAAATTTCCGAAATTGAGCTAAGGCTCTCGACTGGCATAGTTCCGATGGATGAAGATCACATCGATCGTGCATTAAGAATTGAGCCTGGGCAAGACTCAGACGAAAACACCGTCGAATTTCTTCGAAAAAGACACACAACTTTACGAGGCCAGCTAGACCAGGTCGCAAAAGCGATTCGACATCACACTGATAAAATCGACATCGCAATGAGAAATGCAGGCTATAGAGTCATTGCATGCAACTCGGCAGATTATATCAAGCAAGGAAAAGAAACTCTGAAGCTTGTTGAACAAATCATCGAAAACAACAAATCGATGCGTGAAAAAGTTCAGAAACTTTACGGTCGCGGCTGCGCCGAAACTCCGATTCTCGAATTTCCTGCATACGGACTGACAGAACAGCTTCCTGTTTGGCGCGACGATATGCGTGAACAAATCCGTCGACTAGAAATCATCACTAAAACCTATTCCTAACTGCGCGCTGCGCTGGAGAGCTAAAAATGAAAACTGTGAAAGCCCGCGTCCTGGTTGCTGGTTCTATTGATGGGGTGCAACGTCAAATCAACGACATTGTTGAAGTGACAGAAGACTCGCTTTTCGATCATAGAGCAGCGCTCGACGCCCATCCGGAATCTGTCGCTTACGCGATGGAAATTAAACGCAAAGAAAATCTGAAACGTGCTTACGAGTCAGATATTTTGAATTCATAAGTTGCTCATGAAAGCGGACAAGGCGCGGGTGTCCGTACAGCCAAATAACTGCGCCAGTCGCTGCCTGGGTTACCTATCGGGTTCTTTTTCCCTGGGTGAAGCGACACGGCAACGGGGAGGTAACACTCCCCGCCGTTTAATTGATCAAATAAAACCTATATGACGCAGACCAAGCACAGAGGAATTCTATTTAATCTTGGCGGACAGATGCTTGTCATCCCGGCGATTACTACGGCTGAGCTCGAAAAACTGCAACAAAGAAGTAAAAATTTCTCCGGCAACTTGTTCGATCCGACCAGCCTTCCCGCTCTTATCGATGCAATCTATTCGGCAATAATTAGAAATTACCCGGGAATGACACGAGAAGCGGTTGCTGAAGGGATTGATTTTGGCAATCTGGAAAAGCTTATTGAAGCTGTAATGGATGTGCACGGCACGAAGCAAAAACAAATCGAAGCAAAAATGCGGCGATTAAATTCTTAAATATGGACATTGGGAGTTAGCTCATGAGTGACAACGTCGTTTCAGTAAAGCTCGAAGCTAGCTACGGACAATTCCAGTCGGCCTTTGAAAAAGCAAAATATTTCGTCGCCGAAGCTTGTGGCGGAATGAAAGACGCACTCAAAGGAATGAGCGACGAGGCGAAGGTCGATTCGAAAAACTACGAATCGACTGTCGAGCAATTCGGCAACATCGTGCAGAACCGTTTCAAAGGCGTCAACGGTGCAATCGCTGGCGTCAAAACAATGTGGGCGCAACTCGGTGTCGTGATCGGCGCCGGCATGGCTGCTGCAAAGGCGATCGACGATGCGTCGAAATACACGACCGAAATGCAGAAACTTGCAAAAGGTCTAGGCATCACGACGAATTCGGCATCCGGCCTTGCTATGGCGCTGGGAGATGTGCACGGAAGCAGCGATGAATTCTTGAAGCTGGCAAAAGGCATCGACACGACGCTCCGAAAAAATGAAAAAGCCATGAACGACATGGGTCTCGCGACTCGTGACGCGAACGGCGATTTCAAGAATCAAAAGGATCTAGTCGTCGACGCGCTGGAAGTTCTGCGCGGTTACAAGGAAGGAACCGATCGCAATCTGGCCGCTCAGACTTTGTTCGGTCAAGGCGTTCAGGCAAACGCCGAGATCATGGCGCTCAGCAATAAATCGATCGAAGAGGGACAGAAAAAAGCCGAAGCGCTGAACGTCGTCGTCGGTACCGAAAGCGTCGAAGCGAATGCTGCTTATCGACAGGCGATGGGTGATGTGAACGATGTTATGGATGCAATGATGCTAGCCGTTGGCAATGCACTCATGCCGGTGTTAACGGAACTCGCCGGCTGGTTTGCAGAGATTGGCCCGACTGCAGTGCTCGCAATTCGTGCATCACTTGCGATATTGATTTCACTGTTTCGCGGGCTAGCGTTTGTTGTCAAGGCTGTTTATGAAATCGTCGCAGCCGCATTTATCAGTATGGCCGATTATGCCAGCGTATTCGGCGAGGTGCTGTCGAACGTGCTTTCCGGTAACTGGGCCGAAGCACAGGCAGCGTCGTCAAAATTTCTCGGCATGATGGGTGCTAATTTTAGCGAGGCCTTCAAAAATATTTCTGCGGATGCGCGCGAAACAAGCGATGCAATTGTCAGTAGTTTCACCGGGCTCGTTAAGCCTGCATCGGAAGGCACTGCCGAAAGTGGCGGCAAAGATTATGTCGACACATCTGCTTCTGACAAAAACGCGAAAAAGGCTGCATCTGAAGCTGCTAAAGCGCAGCGCGAACGCGAAGCGGCAATGCGTGAGGAATTCAAAGCATTCCAAGACGCTAAACGCATGGAGCTCGAAACTGCTGAACAAACCTATGCCGAACGATTACGCATAGCGCGCGAGGTCTGTGCAAAGGCCAAAGCTTTATTCGGTGAAGAATCTAGTGAGTTTAGGAAGGCATCACTCGACATCGTTAAAATTGAAAAAGAACTTGCCGCCGAACGGGCGCGAATTAAAGAAGTTCAAAAACAATCAGCTCGTGATGCTGCATTATTTGAATTAGAGGTCGCAGAGCAGAACGCAAGCTATCTGCTGGCCACTGGCCAAGCTACTGAAATGCAGCGCATACAGATGCAGATTCAATTCGAGGAACAACGCTTCCAGATTCAATATCAATACCTGGAAGAGCGCCTGGCGATGTTGAATATCGAAACCGAAGCCTATGCGGTGCAGCTTGCACAGATGCAACAGCTAAAGCAAAGCCATGATCTGAAAATGCAGGATCTCGCAGCACAAGCGTCGGTCGAACAGATCACTCCATTCCAAGACATGATGGCATCGATGAAAGAAGGCTGGGCTCAGAACATTGCGATGCTGATCACTGGACAGCAGACTATGCGCCAGGCGTTGAACAACATTTTAAAACAGATGCTCGCTTCGTTCGTGCAATATCTGACTCAGAAACTGGCAGCCCATAAAGTGTTTGCTACGCTAGAGATTGCCGTCGGGAAGATGATAGCCGCGGTATTGCGTATTCTTGGTATTCAGAGCGCTACGCAAGCCATCGGAGCAAAGAGCACTGAAACTGCAGGAAAGATCGGCCAGTCGGCCGCAGCGGCCGGTGCAGGCGCTGCAGAGTCCCAAGCAAGCATTCCCATCATCGGTCCGGTTCTCGCAATCGGGGCGATGGCTATGATCTTTGCGGCCGTTATGGCCATGAAAGGCAAAGGCGGCGGCACGCCATCGGCTGCAGGTGGCTGGGACATCCCTGCCGGTCTGAACCCGTTGACGCAACTCCATGCCCAGGAAATGGTGCTGCCGGCGGAGCAGGCCGGCGTAATCCGTGACATGGCAAACAATGGCGGCGCCGGCGGCGCGATGAACGTGCACATTCATGCCACCGATGCGGACAGCTTCAAACGCTTGCTGTTGAACAATAACGGCGCAGTGGCGGAAGCCTTGAGAAAAGCAGTTCGCAACGGTGCTAAATATTAGCCGGCCGGCATAGCTTGGCCTCTTGCTCAGGTAGAATCTGTCTGCAAAATTGAAAGCAACAACGTATGCAAAAAGACATTATTTGCCATACTTGAATTGAGTGAATCAAAGAAGGGGAATTTTTTGGATTTGCGAATACGTCCGTTCGCTGAGCAAGTAGAGCATTATCTGCAACAAGAAGATAAACGCGGACCTATGCTTTGGATGGGAAATACCCCGCCATGTCTTTTGTTGCTTGGATTCCCAGAACTCCCGTTGCGAATGCCTCTATCTGTACTGCACAAAATTCATACTGGTAAGGGCGGAGAGCGTGAAGGCGTTAAGAAGCGCCATTTAGTTCAATTGCCAGAATTGATTGATGAGCCATTAGCAATATTTGATTCAGCGACAATCGCAGGAGCGCTTGTTGTCCTTACATCAGCTCGCAATCCATCTGGACTTATCATCGCAAGCATCGAAGCCAATAGGACCGACGCAAATACGCAGGTAAACTTAATTACGAGCGCGTATTCAAAAACAGGGGAGCATTGGGTGTCTCAGCAGATTGCATCTGGCCGGCTCAGATACGCAGACAAAGAAAAGGGCTTCGACACCCTGGAAGTCTCAGGCAACACTCTGAATTGCGTTGCGGAGCCAGGCAGTCAAAACCCTTCGGGGGTAAAGATACTCCTGCCGGAAGACATTCGCAACTTCCGAGCTGAACGAAGAGCAAATAAATTACCAGTCACATTGCATGATGAGACGTAAGAATAGCCCTTTGTACAAGCCCCCGTAGGCCCTCATTGGATCAATACATCAACTGCGCTGCCCGTCCAACGCAGATACGACAGAAACTGAATGGCGACATGACATACGTTAAGAGCGTTCTTGTTTTTTAACATCATTTGATGTATAAAAACCGGAACACCATGGCGCAAGGAAGCAGAAATGTCATACCAAGCACTGCAAATTCAAAGAGTTACGTATAACGACCCAAGCACGGTTTCGTCACTGCTGCAGCGCCAGTTCCCTCTCACTTTGCCTGAGTTGCAGGGGGTAGCGACGGCCATCTTTTCGGCGTTCGCGGGTGTGTCTGCATTGCACCCGAAAGGATTTCGTGGAACGAAGGCATGGGCCGACGGAACTAGTGCATTGCGTGAGATTCTCGTCAGCAAGGGGTGGCACACCGAGGATCCACAAGGACAGCCTAGAGTTGTATCGAATGATCTTACGTTGGCAATTACGGTCAGTAGCGGCAATCCTGATACTGGAAATGCCGACGCAATGCCCCAAACGAGAAATCACAAAGGGGATCAGACGGCGAAAAGTGTCGACTACAACTCAAAGCAGATGCTTCTTTTTCCTGAATTGAAACCCGAGACTCCGATCGTTTCTATAATGAACGGACAGGAGTTATGGGTACTACTTTATTACGTTGACGTAAAAAATAGACAGGTTCGATTTGAGTTGTCGAAGCCTACTAACATGTCCGAGACACAAAAAATTGACTCCTGGGCAATGCGGCTTATCATGCCGTCACTAAGTTTCGGTACTGACGACTTCGAAAATCCAGATGATTCGGATGGGGAAGAAATCGATATCGAAATCACACCTAAATACTTGTGACTTATGGAAATCAAATTCAATCCATCGCGGCTAGTGTTTGCTCGGCAAAGAGCAAAGTTAACGAAATCGGAACTAGCTAATAAAACCGAATTGGTCTTTAAAACTATTACGCATTACGAAGAAGGTGCGCGAGTTCCATCAGATAGCATTGTCGATCGTCTGAGCGCTAGCCTGGGATTTCCTAAGGATTTTTTTTACGGCAGCGATTTAGAATCGCCGAATGCGTCTAACGCGAGCTTTCGCTCTTTTTCACGGATGACGTCTGCGCAACGCGATTCTGCCTTAGCGGCTGGTGGAATTGCTTTTTCCTTTTCAGAATGGATCGATAGTCAATTCAACATGCCAAACGTTGATGTTCCTGATCTCTCAGGGGTTGATCCTGAGGCTGCCGCCGAAATCGTAAGAAAGGAATGGAATCAAGGATTGATGCCCATCAAAAATATGGTGCATTTATTAGAGTCACGCGGTGTTCGTGTATTTTCATTAGTTGAGGATTCAAAAGAAGTTAATGCGTTTTCGTCGTGGAGTAAAGGCCGCCTTCCTTTCATTTTTTTGAACACTTTAAAATCTTCGGAATCAAGTCGATTCGACGCGGCTCACGAACTAGGGCATTTAGTTTTACATCGCCATGGCGACCCTAAAGGCAAAGAAGTTGAAGCAGAAGCCAACCAATTCGCAAGCGCTTTTTTGATGCCGCGTGCAGAAATTCAAGCAAACGCGTTTAGATGTCAATCGCTTGGTGACATATTGGTTTATAAAAAGCGCTGGAACGTTTCAGCAATGGCTCTAGCTTATAGATTGCATAAGCTTGACCTTATGACCGAGTGGAACTATCGAGCAATGTGTATTGATATGAGCACGAAAGGTTACCGCACGAACGAACCAAACGGCTCAGAGCGAGAAACATCCCAAGTTTTGAAAAAAGTATTTTCTGCTCTAAAAGATCAAGGTAAAGGCATCAAGGAAATTGCTAAGGATTTACGTTTTCCCCAAGAAGAGCTCCACAAGTTGATATTTGGACTTACTGCAGTCTCTCTTGGAAACGATAACACTGGGAATGTGAAATCGTCTGCTCGTAGAGGGCACCTAAGGTTAGTAAGTTCATCTATGCATACAGGAGAAGAGCGAATGGCTAAGAATCCACCAAAAGGTGATGGGCATCGTATTGGTGCAGTAAAAGATCGCACCCAAACACAAACGCCTTCTGGAAATTATGTTAAAAGAAATTCTGACAACGGGAGATTTATGGATGTTAAGTCGGATAAAAAACCGTTCAAAGGCGTAACAAAAGAAAAATAATGGATAAGGCGTGAAATCCACGCCTTATTTTCGTCGCGGGGAGGTGGCTGGGCGCAAGACGTCCAACGGTATCCTGCTTCTAAAGCATTGTCGCTATCTTTGGCCACATGTGAGGATCAGCTACTTCGTGTGAATTGAATCAATCAATTCCCGAAGCTCGCTGAGGTGCCTGCCGGCATAGCTTGGCCGCTTGCTCAGAACGGCGCCTGGTTCACGGCACGAGCGGCGTCCAGAGACGCCCAGGCTTACTTCCGGCTGGCCGACAGACTATTGCAGCTTGAGAAGTTCTGAGCTATCGAGATAATTCTCATCTAGGCGTAGGAGATTTATTTGCAGCTATTGATCCGCGATCGGCGAAGCTTATGAGCGTGCTCGATACAGGGAATAATAAGTTCGGCAAGGCGACGATGGGTTTCGGTTCGTCTGGCTGGCGTGAGAAGCCGCTTTGGGGTATGCGGCAGGAAAACCTCTCGCCGGCGTACACCTCGCGCTGGGATCAGTTGCTCCGTATGAAGTAATATTTTGCTACGAGCAATTTTTTTAAAAATAAAAATATGGCTGTATTTCTAGATCATTTGATGCATCGAGTGTTATTAACCTCGGTTTAATACCAGTGTCTTTTAACTTAGATGTGAATATCTCAAATTTTGCCTCAAGTGATGAAGTTTTATTTTCCATCACAGCAATAATTGCAACATCCGGGCGCAGCCTAGTCATTACGTCAGCGAGTTTTTCTGGGTTCTGAAATGCCCTTTCCGATTGTTTTACTTCGCACATATGAACTTTTCCGCCGTTAATAATCGTCAAGTCAATATCCGTTTCGACTTTATTTGCTTCTGAAGAAGTTTTATCAAAATATATATCCAGTGGGCCTTCAAACCAAAACGAATCGATATTTCGCTGTTGAAATCTACCTAATACCCAGAAAAGTGGTCCTATCCCATAACGCTGCAATGCTTGATGCAAGAACCCATTAAGACGGAATTGCCATGGATTACTCACTGGAGCAAGCTGTATATGTTTGCAAACACTGCAAGCCAATTCGCGCTTAAGATCTTCAATGCCAAACCAATTCTTGTAGAGGCATTTACTACATTTTATTTCGTATCCTTGGTGCAACACTCCTATCTTGCAAAGATTTTTTACAACGCCCTGTAGCGACTTTAATCTTCGCACACTTTCATCTACTTCATTTTCTTCGAATAGAGACGGGTGTAACTCGTCATATTTTTTTCCTAAGCTAATATGATCAGCAACAAGATCCGTCCACTTTAACGATCTGATTTTTGTTCGGACAGAATCCGACTCTTGCATTACTAAATCCGATAAATCAGAAAGTTGTGCATCGTTTGAAAGATCGACTACTCGGCCACCAATCCGGCGCAGAAGTTGAGTCTTAATCAGATCTTGCCTTACATCAGTTCTTTGATCTGTAGCGCCTAAATATTCTAGCTGCTTTCGCCAGAATTCATGAAGAAAAAAAGAACGGGCAACATTTAAGTCACCAAAGAGCTGATACACACCCCAAAAATATCGTCCGGCGCCAGATCTTTCAGCCCTGTAGCAGATTTGTGCATTACTGGAAGTGTCCGTAAAGCGTTCAAATGGATGCCAGTCCCGGCCTCGAACAAGCCCAGTCACGATTGCATGATGATCTGTCGGTATATGAATCTTTGGTGGTGACACATTTGCAACAGAGTAAATTGAAATGCGTCCAGCTGCAGTTATTCTTGGCTCAACAAATTGTCCGTGTGGCTGTTTAATTTGATAAGCCTTTATAAAGGCTTGAGTAACGCGTAAACGGCGTGGGAAACGCCAACGACTCTTGTCACCGATATCATCAGAATTATCAATAGTTCTTTCTATGTCGAGATCTACCGCCCAAGCTCCTGAATGCGGATCTGCCAATGATGCAGGGGCATGCCTGAGGTGATCAGGCTGCGCAACACTAATCCTTAGCTCTGTTCCTGTTGATATTGATTCTTTCCACATGTTTGCGGAGCTGAAATAATTGTTTGAAAGCCCAACAAAATATTTACGCTCCAGAGTAGCTGCATCAGGAATGCAATCAATTACTGATGCAAGGTGCTCAGATTCGTAGCCAATCCAACTTTGATTTTTTTTGAATATTTCGGCTATTTTTGCAAGTTCGATTTTAGAAACACTTATCGATCGGAATATTGCTCTATGAGGACCGCCACTATCACCGTTCACTTGATTACGTTTATTTAAGAATTGTTTTAGAGCCGCGACGAATAAAGGATCCTCGAATTTTGCACGAGGGATACACAAGTCAACATCAGTGCCGTCTCTATACGGGGACATTAAGGAGCGTGAATTCCAATATAGGACACGATCCGAAACAGTATCTCCTACAACTATATTGAATCCAGAAGTCCAACGCGATGAATTCAAATTTAGTCGAGGCGCATGAAATGCAGATAATTGATTAACTCCTTGTATACGATTATTTGTACTCATTGCTGTTAAAAGTTCGATGGCTCCAGTTACTGTGCCTTCATCCTTTGGGATGTAATACGATTTCGTCTTGGCATCTTCGATATCAATTGCCGTTAACATCGCTCCGGAATCGGCGAACATCCTTCTCATTGCACTCTCGACAAGGCCAGACGGTAAGCCAAAACTGTCAGTAAGGAATCTATCCGCCGATAGGCGTCCTGCTAAATTAATAATGTTAAGACCGCGTTTGTTATCAAGTAGGCCTGGCGAACAGAGGATCGGCAATAGTGTAGTGACAACTAAAGACGATATGTTCGGCTCAGGCCTGTAGTCATTATATTGACCGTTGCCTGCTTCGCCGTGAAATTGAAGGAATGAAGGATATAGATCCTCGTGAATTTTATTCTGCAATTCGTCTGAAAGATTTACATATGAATAAATCACGTCTGGGTCAAAAGCTTTTAACCAAGGAATGAATTGCGGAAGCGGAATTCCGTTTTCGCACGGGATTAGCAGTGAAAAGCGTCCTCCCCAAATAGAAAATGAATATCTGAAAATTTCGTCAAGAATTGAATGCGATTTATCTGCCGCATCATCGGCCAAATCAAAAAAGAAAGCCAACCGAACCGGCCTTGCAAAGCTGAGCACCTGAGTCTGCAGATTATTCAAGTTCATTCCTTTTTAAACAGTTACATATTACAGCCAGGCAAATCCCTGTCACGACCAAAAACTGCGCAAATTCGGGACATTTTTTGCGCAAATATCTTTTGATATGATCGAGAAAGGTTCAAAATTTAGCACCAATCCATATTAAAACTGGTCATTTTTTACTCAGATGAGCTCTTACCTGGCTGAAAAAGCGAAAGCATAGGAGCAAACGTCATTCACGGGTATTTCTGAGGGTATGTGCCAGAGCCGAATACGGCATAAGGCTATTTAATAAGCTATGGAGCTCAAATTCGAGTCCTCTTTTGGCACCATATTAAAAAACCGTCGCAAGACGGTTTTTTTTCGCCTGTGGTTTGCGTCAGGAAGATGCTTCCTTAGTGCTAATTTCTACAATCCTTAGGAGCGTTCACAAGCGCGATAACCCTGCGAAAAATTATCCTGATTGTAATCGTGCATGCTTGCTGCGCCCGCCTTTGTGAAAAATTATCCTAATTGTAGGAGCGCTCACGAGCGGGATAACTCTGCGAAAATTATCCTGATTGTAATCGTGCATGCTTGCTGCGTCCTACTTTGTGAAAAAGTATCCTGATTGTAGGAGCGCTCACGAGCGCGATAGCCCTGCGAAAAATTATCCTGCTCGTAGGAGCGCTCACGAGCGCGAAAGCCCTGCGAAAAATTATCCTGCTCGTAGGGGCGCTGCTGCTGCGCCCTGACTCTGCGCTGATGTTACTGGATTAAATAAACCTGACTATATTTTTTGAATTGAAATAGAACTCGATCATCTAAGCGATTTCAAGTGTTGATTTTCTTCAAGATAAACCAGCCATTTGAGTGTCATTGCTTATTTCGAAGTAGTGCCGTTATTTCTTCCAGCTGAACTTGTATCGCTTGCAACGCAACCAGCTGTGCTCCATCGGCATCGCTATTGCCAATCGCTTTGTGGGGCTGCATACGATTTCGTACCGCTTGCCTTCGTTGCAAAATCAATTGGCGAAAATTATGAGCCTCAATAATGCCGACAAACTGCATGTCATGGGCTTGATTCGCGCTTTGCCCAGCTGTTTCAAACTTTAAAATGCTCAGGTGGAAATACTTCAATAATGGGCCTTCGATAAAGGTCACATCCTGAATATTTTCCAACGGAATAGTTTTCTCCACCTGGAACAAAATGCCCTTGCGAAAGCGGATTTCTATATCGCTGATTTCACAATGCAGCTTATCGAAATAATGCCGAGCCCACCATTGGCCAACGCCCAAAATCCAAATCAATGCCAAGGGAATTCCGATAATCGTCATGACCATTACCAACGCGATCTGCAGCACCAGATATGGCCGGATCAACGGATTGAAACTGGCAACCACTACATCATTTGAAGGCATATCGTTCATTTGCAGGCCTCTTGCTAGAACCTTCATCATCGCAAAATTAGAGAGATTTTTGTATGAGCAATCACCTCTGCAATGCTCTTGTAGGAGCGCCCTTGGGCGCGATGCTTTGGCAGTCGTGCGCGCCATGAGGCGCGAATGGATTTGCGGAAAACTATCTTAACCGTAGGGGCGATTCACGAATTGCCCTAAATTAAATGAACCTGACCCCTTTTTTAACTCTCTGACTCTCCGGCGTTATTTTTTGTTTTTCGGACGCGGGAATTTTTGGATGCGCTTCGCTGCCTGCTCAAAATCCCCATCTATCGTTCGAGGCTGTGAGTCCTGCAAGACTTTATAACGGGCATATTCAAGCTCGGCTTTTGCCCTGGCATTCTCGGAGGAAATTTTACCTACGTGATCCAGCAATTCGCGCCCCGATATTTTCAGAAATTCATCGAGTTTTACAATCCAGCCATGCATCGTCATCGGTTTGCGTTCCAAGGCCTGCAATTCGGCGTACTCGATATACAGATTCACAATCCGGTTTAATATTTTCAGCTCGTCTTCGGTAAGGTAGTTTTTCGCGATAGCGGCATCTTCTTTTCGTACAATGCCGGAGGATCGGGTTGTCATTAATCCCATTTGCGGTTTGCTTGCATCTGCACGTTGTTCAATGATCTCGGCAGCTGTATGGCCATGTGTGGCCCAATGCATTTTGTTCTGTACCGCTGCAAAAAATTGTTGTGTTGCTTCCGTGTCGGGCGTGTAGTCCACGCTAGTAGCGTAAATGTCGAGTACTTTTTGATAAAACCGGCGCTCCGAAGCACGGATGTCGCGTATTCGGTCCAGCAGTTCATCGAAGTAATCCTTCTGCTCCTTGCCCGGTGGATTTTTGAGGCGTTCGTCGTCCACCACGAAGCCTTTCACCAGATACTCACTCAAGCGTGCCGTTGCCCATTGGCGGAATTGCGTACCGCGATGGCTACGCACGCGGTAACCCACGGCCAGAATGGCATCCAGATTGTAGTAACTTACGCTGTAGCTCTTACCATCGGCGGCAGTTGTCAACCATTGGTTGACAACTGAATCTGCCTTTAACTCACCCTCTTCAAACACCGCTTTCAAATGTTTGGCAATGTTTTGTTTACTGCTTTGATACAAATCGGCCATTCCTGCCTGAGACAGCCAGATGGTTTCATCGGCAAATCGACACTCCACGCGCGTGTTGCCATCCCGCGTTTGATAAAGCAGAAATTCGCCAGAAGGAATGGAGGGCTCGCTCATGCGTGTAACCTAATCACTAAATTATTCCTTACATTAACAGCAAGCGATAAGGCAGCCAAATCCCGGCTATCGCTTCGCCGCACTCACAATCAATCTAAGGTTCTAGCAAGGAAATTTCTGTAGGGAATTGTGGGTGAAGTCTGTAAGGCTAAGCCCCATTCCGATTATCCATACTGCTGAAGCGCTGTCAGGCGCGAAAAACATGCAAAAAATCTCCTGATCACAGTAGAGCTCATGAGCGCGATGACTCTGCGAAAAATCATGCTGATCGTAGGGGCGCTGCTTGCTGCGCCCTGACTCTGCGATGATGTTACTGGATTAAATAAACCTGACCCATTTTTTTTCCAGTGCAATGCTCTTGTAGGAGCGCCCTTGGGCGCGATGCTTTGGCTGGCGTGCGCGCCACGAGGCGCGAATGGATTGGCGGGAAATTATCTTAACCGTAGGGGCGATTCACGAATCACCATGAATTAAATGAAACTGACCCTATTTTCCGTTTGTGGGAGCGCTGTAAGGCGCGAATTAATCCTCAATGAGACATCTCATTGCGAAGTGGTTGCGTTGCTTGCCTTATGAATTTTACGAATCTCGGGATCTATGACATCTACCTTTCTTTCACGTTGTAAAAAGCCACGTTGGCCAGGTTGCAGCTGACAATTACGGCTCAATATTTCCAGCTCATCGCCGTTTGTTGCCGCTCCGCTTTGTAAATTTACTACCACGCCAAGCGTATCCCCAAGCGGTTCAAGTTCCAGACAAATATTGTCAATCGTCTCGTAGCTGCGAAATTCATTCTTGTCGACGATCACAAAGAAATTTTCTCTATCAAGCCACACAACTGAGCGAACACCGGCTACCCTCTTGGCAGCTTGCCTAGCTAATTCTCGATCAACAACCCGTGCCGGGTCCGCCAGTTTTAATGATTTGCGAAACTCTTCATTCATGGCGTTCATATTGTTTTCAACTGACTTTTGGTCGCCAAGAATTGCCGCTGTGCGTATGGCGGCAATCTGTGTTGCCACTTTGGCTGAATTTACGGGCTGACCAGCTTGTTGTGGTTCGGGAGGTGTTTTTTCAGGATTTTGCTGGGTGCACGAGTTACAAACGAGTCCAAGTAGAAGCACTGCAATTGGAGGCATTGATTTCATTTGATTCCTTTGTCATTCGATAGACCTTGTACTAAAACAAGAGCTTGATATTCGCTCGATAAATGAACCTGACCCTATTTCAGACGCCATGCTTTGGCTGTCGTGCGCGCCATGAGGAGAAGCGGACGAGCCAGCGAAAATATTTACATCTCCCTGCGTTAAGTGCTTAGCAAATGAACCTGACTCCATTTTGTTATAAATATGCCGTACTCTAAGGAATAATTCCCATCGATATTTTCATTCGAATTTCATCCAGCCATTTTTTACGATATTGATTTGAAAGTGAGCTTAAATTTTTATTTCCAACACCAGACTCAGCTGCCAATTGCTCTAACGAAACAAGTGCGTCGATCCAACCTATCTTGCTAGAGGCTACTAATGCAGCTTTGTCTGCTGTTGTTAATAAAACCACTTTTTCTGATGCTGTTTCATTGGCAAAAATCCAGGCTAATAGGTGGAGCTCACCATCATCAATTGCTGGATTATCTGGGTGTGCGAGTACTAAATCGGCGATTTGTTCTCGCGTAACTGTGTGCCTAGCAGCCAAGCCATCCGTTAATTGGGATAAAGTAATTTTAGTGCGATTTTTGTCGAAGGGGTCGCCAGTAAGTGCTTCCTCTATGCATTTTTCAACAGTTTCGATGGCGAACTTGCTACACAGCGCTTTCCAACATCCTGTGCGAAACGCTTCAATAATTACACAGGTGTCTGCAAATACGCGGAGCTTTGTCATGTAGTCTGCGGCTCACAGTTCGTAAGGCGCAAACAAATTGTGCTGATCAAACAATTCAAGCAATCCAGGCAAACTCATGCCCATAGTTTTGGCAGCTTTTTTTGCCGAAAGGCGTCCTTTATCAATTGATTCATGCAGCAATGTGACAAAATTGATAGAGAAGCGTTTTGGTGTTTCTGCAACAGAGGCACGCCGTTTTTCTTGTACTAAAGTTTGCTTTGTTTCTAATGTAATTAATTTAAGATTAAAAAGTCGATATGCCAAAGCCATTGGAGATACACGAAGCAATGCAGCCACTTGAAGCAAATGAGCTGTGTCGTTCTTCTTTGTTAAATCAATTAATTTCTCTAAAGATTTATGCGGCATGAGTAAAGCGGCTGCAAAATTATCTGCAAGCTGCTCAATACGAGTTATGCGAGAATTTGAACGCACCTCAACCGAGTTAGACTCACGATGTTCAGGCTCCATTGTGTCCCACGTTAGGGCATGGAACAGTTCATGTGCTAAATCGAAGTAACGGCGCGCCTCTGACTCATTACGATTAATCAAAATCGCTGCCATATTGTCTAAATGACAGGTAGCTCCAGAAATAGCTTTTCCGTCTGCTGTTTGTAAGGCATCTACAAATAA
>JAYUUM010000275.1:0-6754 GCA_043754555.1 Arenimonas sp.
GAAAGGCGAAGTCATGTTTATTTTTCAGCCCGCTGAAGAAGGCCCACCCGATGGTGAAACCGGCGGCGCTTCGGCCATGCTGGCAGAAGGTTTATTCAAAGACTTCAAACCCGAAGCCATTTTTGGTCTGCATGTCTGGAGTGCATTGAATGCTGGCCAGGTTGGCTATAGAAGCGGACCTGCGATGGCCGCATCGGATCGTTTTCGTATTGTGGTGAAAGGCCGTCAGACACACGGCTCGCGGCCGTGGGGTGGCGTTGATCCCATTGTTGCTGCCGCTAATATTGTGAGCACGGCACAAAGTATTGTGAGTCGCCGTATGGATATTTCCAGGCTACCGGTCGTGGTCAGTTTTGGGGCGATCAAGGGCGGTATCCGTTACAACATTATTCCCGACGAAGTGGAATTGATTGGTACCATTCGCACCTTCGATGAAGGCATGCGACAAAAAGTATTTACCGAACTGAAAAATATTGCCGCTAATGTCGCCGAAGCCCACGGCGCTACCGTGGTCAGCGAAGTACCTGACACCATCGGTAATCCTGCCACTGTCAATAATCCTGATTTAACCACTCGCAGCGTACCCAGCTTGATCACGGCTGCCGGTGCCGATAATGTGGTGAATATGTCATTGGTGATGGGCGCGGAAGATTTTTCCTACTACGCCAACGAAATCCCGGGTTTCTTTTTCTTTGTTGGCGCTACGCCGCAAGGGCAAGATGCCAGCATTGCGCCAAGCAATCACTCGCCAGAGTTTTTTCTTGATGAATCGGCATTGAAAGTCGGCACCCGCAGTTTGCTGCAAGTAACTTTGGATTATTTGAACAAAGCGCCATGAATTCGATTGAACATTCCAGCTTGGGCAAAGACGTACAGTATGTTGGTCAGTACGACGCCAGCTTATTATTTCCGATTAGTCGTGCTGAAAAACGTGCGGAAATCGGTGTTGAGGCATTACTGCCTTTTTCAGGCGTGGACATCTGGAATGCCTACGAGTTTAGTTGGCTTGATGCTCGCGGAAAACCGAAAGTAGCCCTGATCGAGTTTCGAGTACCGGCAAGCTCGCCCCATATTATCGAATCCAAAAGTTTCAAGTTGTATCTCAATAGCTATATGCAAACGCGTTTTTCCGACACCGAAGTTATGCGACAACAAATCGCGCGTGATTTATCGCAGGCCGCTGGCGCCAATGTCAGTGTCATGCTGATGACCATTAATGCTGCAGCCAGCGCCGACATTGAGCTGCTTGATGGAACGCTTATCGATGATTTACCGATCGACATTGAGGCTTACGGGCCGCCCGATGTAAAATATTTGGCAGCGGATTCGGATTTAATCGTAGATGAGACCCTGGTCTCGCATTTGCTCAAATCCAACTGCCCGGTCACGGGTCAGCCCGATTGGGCCAGTGTACAAATTCGTTATCGCGGCCCCCGTCTGGATCGCGCGGGATTATTGCGCTATTTAATTTCGTATCGTGAACACAACGAATTTCACGAACAATGCGTTGAACGTATTTTTATGGATATCAGTCATCAGTGTTCACCGCAGCGCCTGGCGGTGTATGCTCGATACACTCGACGCGGCGGTTTGGACATTAACCCTTTTCGCGCCAGCCAGGGACTACCAAACCCCGGTAATCCACGTACCGCAAGACAGTAAGGAAGCCCTCATGCGTCCCACTCAATTAGTCAGCTTGTCATGTTTATTAATCGTCGCGCTAAGTGCTTGCAAGCCAGAGTCATCGGAAAATAAACCCGTCGTCACCGCTAACGAAAAAGCCGCTGAAATCACCGAGCCAGCCAGTGAAAAAACTGATAGCTTGTTTGGCGGAATCTTTTCCAGTGAACCCGAGCCGGCCAAGCTAGATCTGGGTGAATTTAAATTACTGCAAGTGAATCTGGGCACAGCGCTCGACTCCGATAATCTGGTCACAAAGCCAAGAACGCAATTCGGCACCAAAGATAAAATATATGCCAGCGTGCTCAGTAATGGACAACATCAAGGTTTAACCATCAAGGCACGTTGGACCGCCCCCGACGGCAGTTTAGTGGCTGAAACCGAGCAAGCTTTGGTGCCGATAAAAGGCACGGTCAGTACTTTTAGTATTAGCAATAACAAAGCCTGGCCAGTTGGCGCCTACACCCTTGATGTATCTCTTAATGGCTTGGTTCAGAGAACAGTCAGTTTCGAAGTCAAATAACACGTTTGTGCTGTTGCGGCCTTACATGGTCAGCGCTATGGTGTGAATCCGTCCTGCAAATCCCACGGTGCGTGTTGATAAAGGGCGTTGTTATTAGGAGAGCATCATGAGTGGCGACAAGCCCAAAGCAGATTTTTCAGATGTAAGCGGTGGCTTCAAAAGTGAAGCCCCCATAGTAAAAAAAGCGGATTTTTCAGATGTAAGCGGTGGCTTTCAAAGCCAGGCGCCCATTATCGAGCCAAGCCACACGACCTACGTCGTGCAAAAAGGCGACACCCTGTCGAAAATTGCTAAAGATCATTACGGAAAATCCAGTAAATATCACGCTATTTTTGAAGCCAATAAAGATATTTTGAAAGACCCTGATAAAATTTTTCCGGGACAGGAACTGAAACTACCCAAACTCGACGATTAATTTATTTACTTATTTTTGGAGAATACTCAATGTCCGCAATGAACAAGTTTTTAGTTGCCGCCGGTTTGGTACTGGCTTTAAGCGCCTGTAAAAAAGACGCACCGGTTGTAGTTGTACCCGCCCCTGCACCAGTTATTGTTGAACCTGCGATGGCACCGCCCGCACCGGCTGCAATTATGGTGTCCGCCGTTAATTTAGGTACCGCTGTTGGTGCCGATCAAAAAGTGACCAACCCGTCAGTCAGCTTTGGTGTAACAGATGTTATATACGCAGCTGTCGATACTAAAAATGCATCCAGCAATGCAACACTGGCGGCAAAGTGGACATATCAGGATGGTCAAACCGTAAATGAAGAAACCAGCAATATTGCGCCGGCCGGTGACGTTACGAGTAATTTCAAATTAAGCAAAGCAACGCCATGGCCTGTCGGTAAATACAAAGTTGAAATCATGTTGAATGGCGTTTCCGCACAATCGGTTGATTTCGAAATCAAATAATATCGCGCATCAATGTTCAAAAACGGCGTGCCTTAAAACACGCCGTTTTTGTTGCTGCTATGATGGCCAATGACCCACCCTTGCCTAGATTGCGGCGCCTGCTGCGCAGCCTTTCGCGTCGCCTTTTATTGGGCCGAAGCCCAACCGGAAAAGCCCGACGGCGTGCCCGCTGAACTAGCACTTGTCACCCGACCCAACATACTTGCCATGCGCGGCACGGAAGGTCCCGATATTCGCTGCATTGCCTTACAAGGAAATGTCGGCAAACAAGTTAATTGCAGCATCTATTCGCAGCGCCCTTCACCCTGCCGCGATTTAAAAGCCAGCTATGAAAATGGCGAGCATAGTCCGCAGTGTGACAGTGCCCGTCATAAATATGCTTTGCCTGCTTTGATACCAGAAAGTTGGTTAACGAACTAACAAAATTCTTGGGAGTGCCGTAAGGCCCGAATTGTTTGCCATTATTCGGGCTTACGTCACTCCCACCATTGCTATGTCCGATAGACGAAGGTGGGCCGGTTAAATCGCTACAATGGCCGGGTATAACGCGAGCTTTTCAATGAATCCCACACAATCAACGCACGCACCTTCTTATTACGCTGCTACGGCGACTCCGCAGCCCGATCGGCCTGCCTTGCAAGAGCCTGTTGAAGCGGATGTTTGCATCATTGGTGCCGGCTACACCGGGCTTTCAGCAGGTTTGCATTTGGCCGAAGCCAGTTTCAAAGTGCTTGTTCTGGAAGCGGAAAAAATTGCCTGGGGAGCATCGGGACGCAATGGCGGCCAGCTTGTACATAGCTATTCACGCGACATGGATGTGATTGAAGCGCGTCATGGTAAAGCAACGGCGCAAGCACTTGGCAGCATGGCTTTTGAAGGCGCAAGAATAATTCGTGAACGCATTGAAAAATATAATATTCAATGTGATCTGAAGAACGGCGGCATCTATGCAGCAAAAACCACGAAGAAAATTCATGATTTGGAGCAGCATAAAAAACTCTGGGAAGCCTACGGCAATGATCAACTTAGCCTGCATGATAAAAGTCAAATTCATCAATTTATCAACACCGACAGTTATGAAGCCATTTTAGTTGATAAAAGTGGCGGTCATTTTCATTCAATGAATTTGGCTTTGGGTGAGGCGACGGCTCTAGAAAGTCTAGGCGGAGTGATTTATGAAGACTCCCGTGTGACGAAAATTGAGCGCGGCGGAAAAGCCACCGTGCACACTGCACGCGGACAAGTTAAAGCAAATTTTGTGATCGTCGCCTGCAATGCGTATATCGGTGATTTGGAGCCCAAGCTTTCACAAAAAACCATGCCCTGCGGCACGCAAGTCATTGCCACCGAGCCACTGGGTGAAAAATGGAAAGACATTATTCCTTCGGATTTTTGCGTTGAAGATAATAATTTCCTGCTCGACTATTATCGGCTAACCGGAGATAGGCGCTTATTGTTTGGCGGCGGCGTAATTTATGGCGCGCGCGACCCAAAACATGTGGAATCGATTATCCGTCCGAACCTGGAAAAAACATTTCCGCAATTACGCGGTGTGCAAATTGATTTCGGCTGGACTGGCAATTTTTCCCTGACCTTATCTCGGCTGCCACAAGTCGGTCGCTTATCCGACAATATCTATTATTCACAAGGCTGCTCGGGCCATGGCATTACCTTCACGCATTTGATTGGCCGGGTTTTATCGGAAGCTATTCGTGGTCAAGCCGAACGTTTTTCGGTATTCGAAAAATTACCGCATTATCCATTTCCCGGTGGTCGTGCATTCCGGGTGCCATTCACCGCGCTCGGTGCATGGTGGTACAACCTTCGCGATAAATTAGGCGTGTAAAACGTTAGTCAGCCAAGGCGCAACCAGCGCTCGGCCTCTTGCACGCTGCCAAATACACGACCGGCAATTCCGCGCTCCATCGCTAATATTTCGCCTTGTTCGGCAATTGCCAGATGCTCAATAAAAATATCAACGAAAGCAACCCGAATATTCTCGAAGCCAAGCGCAATAATGCTGTCTATCATCAAAGTCATGTCGCGCTCACCGATATAGTCGCCCAGACGTTCCAGTACCAGTAAGCGACGACTATCTCGCTTGTGGCATTGCTCTGCAATCGCTGTCCAATACGCCATGCTGATTTCAAAGTTATCCTCGGGCCCGCTCACTTCGGCGTACAAATAGTTTTTCCGGTCTTCAACAAGCAGCTTGGCATCGCCGGGAAGTTTGTACATTAAGGCTCGGAGGGTTGAGTAAAGGACCGCCTAGTTTAGCGTTTATTGCATCCGCTGTGCCTATTGAATTCGTACTACGTGGTGTCAGCTCACAGGAGTAAAGTGTTTGTCACTGTCCGGCACATTCGCGATGCAGAATTTTTATCAGCAGACGCTCATTTGGCAAAAAGAAACCATGGTTGCCGCAGGTAGCGATATCACGACCATTATTCATCTTTACTGCAAATTTTTAGCTGCTCAGGAAATCCATTTGTGTCGCGCTAATGTTGCGTTGATGACCTTGCATCCGCAAATTGAGGCCATTCGCTTTGTCTGGCATAACACGGTTATTACGCCAGATGCCGTTCCTTCTCCGGCCCTGTTCTATCGCAAAGTACATTACCTGGACAATTGTACTATCGACGAAGCGCATCTTACTTATGGCGCCAAATCTTCGATACCGTTCAAACAAAGTCCGTTCTGGCGTTTGGTGGAAGGCGAAGATTTTTTGTCTTATGTAATCACCCGCGGACAGCAGCATGAATATGCGGTACTAGATGATCTCGCCGTGTTGGGCGCTACCCATTACATTGCGACCCGGCTCAGCGGCAAGGAAGCGTACATAAGTTTGGTGTCATACGAGGTTGATGGTTTTACCCCGACAGAAATCGAGTTAATTAAAATTTCGCTTACGGCATTGAGTTTATTGATCGAAAGCGCAGTGAAAGACCTGGTCTTGAATACTATTTTAAGTTGCTATGTCGGCTATTCACCAGGCGATGAAATCAAACAAGGCAATATTCGCCCGGGCAGCATGATTGACATGGAAGGCGCCATCTGGTTTTCCGATATACGAAAATACTCCACCCATTCGCAAAATACCGAGGCCGTTGAACTCGCCACCAAGCTCAATGCTTATTACGATATTGTAGTGAATATTATTTATGCCCATGACGGTGAAATATTAAAATTTATAGGCGATGCCATACTCGCGATATTTCCGATTACAGACGCTACCAACAGCCAGCAAGTCTGTGAAAACGCCGTAGCCGCCGCGATGAAAGCAAACAAGGCACTGGCAGATAGCCCGTTAAATTTCGAACATGGCGTTGGCTTGCATATCGGTCGTTTTCAATATGGCAATATCGGTAACTTGCGCCGCATGGACTTCACCGCCATTGGCAATGAGGTCAATATTGCTTCACGTATTGAAAGCCAGTGCAGTACCTATAAGCTACCCATATTAATGAGCGAAACTATTGTTAAAACCGGAAATATTCCGGCGCAATGTTTTACCAAAACCGTACTGAAAGGCATGAGTGGCGAGTTTTCTTTGTACGTACCCAATTATTCGTAGGGTGGGCATCGCCCACCGTAACTCGACAAACCACCACGTAGGGGCGCTTGCTTGCTGCGCCCAAA
>JAYUUM010000276.1:0-6736 GCA_043754555.1 Arenimonas sp.
GACTTCGGAAAAATCTTTCAGGTCGATCAAATAAATTCCGACCCGGGCAATATCGTCAAAGCTTCCACCTGCCTCATGACAGACTGCTTTCAGATTATCGAATACACGCCGCGTTTGCGTTGCGATATCGCCTTGCACCAATTCGCCTTTTGCTGGATCCAGCGGCACCTGGCCCGAAAAATAAACCGTATTGCCCATGCGAACCGCTTGCGAGTAAGGGCCGATGGCAGAAGGTGCTTGATCAGAATGGATGGCGATGCGTGGCATGGGATTTCAACTCTTTTAAGTGATAAAGATTCGCTACAAGTATAGACCTGAGCAACACGGATTCAACAGTCGTCTATTTTATAGATTGCGATATCGTATGACTGTAGGAGCGAGCTCTGCTCGCGACCGAACCTTCTACGCTGATCTTTTGCGAGCAGAGCTCGCTCCTACGAGAAACATTTCGCAGGCTGGGTGGTTTTGTTGGACCCCCAAGCCCTCCTACAAAAAAAACTATCCGCCGCGCTCATCACGTACGATGGCATCAACGGCAGCTATTGCGGTCATGTTGACTACGCGTCTTACCGTCGCAGATGCCGTCAATACGTGCGCTGGCTTTGCCAGCCCCATTAATATTGGGCCAACACCCACGCCATCGGTCATCACACGTAATAAATTGTATGTCGCATTGGCGGCATCCAGATTTGGCAACACTAATAAATTTGCACTACCCGACAATCGTGAATTCGGGAAAATCCGCTCCCGCATGTCTCCACTCAGTGCTACGTCCATATGCATTTCACCTTCTACTTCTAACTTGGGTGCTTTTGCATGAAGAATAGCCAAAGCATCACGCATTTTCTGTGCGCTTGCCGAGTCGCTAGAACCAAAATTGGAATGACTAATCAATGCCGCTTTCGGTTTGATACCAAACAAGTTCAAACGATACGCTGCTTGCATTACCGATTCGGCAATTTGTTCGGCATTCGGCTCGGCATGCACATGGGTATCAACAAAAAAGAATACGCCTTTGTCATTTAATACCGCCGACATCGCCGACAACTCTTTAACACCTGGTTCAATACCCAAAATTTCTTTGACATATTTTAATTTGCGAACGTAACGTCCCACCACACCACAGAGCATGGCGTCTGCTTCGCCACGCTTGACCATCAATGCAGCAATCACGGTATCACGCGCGCGCACTACGGCTTTCGCTGCCGCAGGTGTAATGCCTTTGCGCTCCATCAGTTGATGATAAAGCTGCCAGTAATCGTTGAAGCGCGGATCATCATCAATATTGGTGATTTGGATATCGATACCATTGCGAATACGCAGCCCCAAACGGGCTATACGGCGTTCAATAACAGAAGGGCGACCGACCAAAATCGGAAATGCCAAGCCTTCATCCACCACGGTTTGGACGGCACGTAATACCGTTTCTTCTTCGCCTTCGGCATAAGCCACACGTTTTTTGTGTGCGCGTGCCTTATCAAAAACAGGCTTCATTAACAGGCCACTGCGGAACACCCATTGGCTCAACTGGTCGCGATAAACCGCCATATCAACAATCGGTCGCGTTGCTACACCGGAGTCCATCGCAGCCTGCGCAACGGCTGGCGTCAACGAGACCAACAAGCGCGGATCAAACGGGCGTGGGATCAAACATTCGGGGCCAAAAACCGGCGTTTCGCCACTGTAGGCGCTGCCCAAGTCAGTTGCTTCTTTGCGTGCCAATTCGGCAATCGCATAAACGCAGGCGCGTTTCATTTCTTCATTGATCGTGGTTGCACCCACATCGAGCGCACCACGGAAAATATACGGAAAGCACAAGGCATTGTTAACCTGATTCGGATAATCCGAACGGCCAGTGGCGATAATTGCATCTGGACGTACCGCTTTGGCAGCATCAGGGTTTATCTCTGGATGCGGATTAGCGAGCGCGAAAATAATGGGGCGCGCTTTCATGGTAGCGACCATTTCCGGTTTCAACACGCCGCCAGCTGACAGGCCGAGAAACAAATCGGCATCTTGCACAATGTCAGCTAGTACGCGCGCCGATGTGTTGCGCGCGTAACGGGCAATCGCCGGGCTCAAATTCGGACGACCTTCGTACAAGACGCCTTCCACGTCGGAGACAAAAATATTTTCCGGTTTCAAACCCAGCGACACCAGCATATCCAGGCAAGCAATACCGGCAGCACCAGCACCGCTGGTCGCCAATTTTACTTCTGCGATATTTTTTCCAACGACAAATAAGGCATTTAGAATAGCGGCGCCGACAATAATCGCGGTGCCATGCTGGTCGTCATGAAATACCGGAATCTTCATACGCTCGCGTA
Source organism: Arenimonas sp. (assembly GCA_043754555.1). GTDB lineage: Bacteria > Pseudomonadota > Gammaproteobacteria > Xanthomonadales > Xanthomonadaceae > Arenimonas. The sequence continues at coordinate 2,328 of JAYUUM010000276.1, forward strand.
ATTTGCGTTCGACTTCAAAACATTCCGGCGCCTTGATATCTTCGAGATTTATGCCGCCAAATGTCGGTTCCAGACTTGCAATAATATCAACCAATTTATCTGGGTCGTTTTCATTGATTTCCAAATCAAATACATCGATACCGGCAAATTTTTGAAATAGCACTGCCTTGCCTTCCATCACCGGCTTGCCTGCCAACGGGCCAATATTGCCAAGCCCCAACACCGCCGTACCGTTGGTAATAACTGCGACCAAATTTCCCCGTGCCGTCAATACCGAAGCCTGGCTCGGATCGGCCACAATCGCCTCACAGGCATGCGCCACACCCGGTGAGTAGGCCAGCGACAAATCACGCTGCGTTACCATCGCCTTGGTTGGCATAACTTTTATTTTGCCGGGCGGATTAATGCTGTGGTAGTCAAGTGCCGCTTGTTTGAAGGCTTCTTTATCGGAATCGGACATGATTTTTTGTTTCTTTTTGGCTATGTGACAGTGTAGCGAAGTTTTGTGACATCGTGGAGTTGTGGCAGCCACGAAACTTGTGGGAGCTGCTTTAGCAGCGATTAAATCTTTAACTTGTCCTACAACTCGACCCTGATTGCGTCCGTCATTGTTACTTAGCGATGCTTGTTAATATCATAGTAATAATTGGCTTCACGTCGCTGCTAAAGCAGCTCCCACAGACGCAGATCATAAGCCAAGCACCAAGTCATCGGCATCGACGGTATCGAGTTTTATTTGATTGGCAAATAGCGAGAATGCGAGCATGCCGGCGAGGCCATTGGCGCGTTGTATCCAGGGCGGCAAATATAGGGCTTCACGCAGAACGCCGTCATCGAACATCGGTTCCAGATCGAACACATCCTGCAAACTCATTTTTCCGGCAAATAATAATCGGGTAAGACGCAGACGTTTATTTCGCAGACACCATCTGAAAAAAGTATGCACCGACAGCAAGCCATGCAGATAAACCGTGTCTTTGGTAAACGCTGCGCCGCCCGTTACTGGCACCCCGCGAAATACCCGCTGGGTCGAACTGAAGCTATCGGTCTCACTTTGTCCGGCATCCAGAAAAAACTGGAATACTTCCAGAAAATCGGCGCCGTGCAGGGCTTTATCAATCGCGAGAATTCGCAGACTGATTCTTTTCATGCGTTCGATATCAATGGCGCCTGTAATTAATTCTGCGAACGTCGCCAAGCCTTCCTGTGTGGCCGTGATGCGCGGCGAATTACGCGCCAGTGATTTGAAATGTGGTTGTTCGCGACCATTCAATGCCGTCAGTGAATGTACAAATGCTTCATGCTCGAGCAGTTGATGTCGATCATATTCAGTAAAGCAGGTGTTGTCGCGCAAACGTATACGGGTCGGGCCCGCAGCAGCTTTTGCAATAAGATTGGGGTCCAGTTCGACATTGATTTTATGCAGCACGAAAAAACGGTCCAGTGCATCTTGTAACTCTTTTTGAACGGTTTGGGCCGACAGACAATAATCCGCTTCAATGCCGTTCAACTCGCCATCGAGTTCGTTGGCGAGAGAAATAAAATGTTGCGCCGCGACGATATTGGTCGGCCCGTTACCAGGCAAAGTGTCCCCCGGTCGACCAAATAATTTGATCGCATAGTCGGTAACATTGGCTGTACCTAATGCCTCCAATAAATGCGTGGCATTGATCCAGCTATTAGCCGTGCGTTGCACATAACGGCCAAGCGGGTGCTCTATGTCGGCAGCTTTGGCGATACTTGATAATTCTTCGCGGGTCGTGACATGTTGTTCGGTTCGATACACCACTTCCGGTAATTTTTTCTTGCCGCTTCGCCAATCAGTCAGAAACTTTTTTTGTACGTCTTGATGCCAACTGACGGACTGTAACAAACGAATATTGCGGACGGCTTTTTCCATGCGCTGGTCCAACGCAGCGTGATGTCGCACATCGAGGGAAAGCGTTTGATTCACCGGCGTCCGTATTTGTCTTTGGTTCGCTTGACGAAAGCTGCGTTTGCCGCTTTTGCATCAGCTCGTCTTGCCGCCAGTGACGTCGCAGCGGCATCACGTTCGTCGCGTAATTTTAAATAATGCGCGAAGCGTTCCGAATCCAGGCTTTCATCGGCCAATGCCGCCAACACCGCGCAGCCAGGTTCGTTACTATGCCCACAATCGCTAAACCGACATTGCGATGACAGTGCATCAATATCTTCAAAAGTGCCTTCGCTTAAATCTTCGTCGCCGCTAAGTTTTAATTCGCGCATTCCCGGCGTATCAATCAGGCAACCGCCTTGCGGCAAGGCTATCAATACCCGATGTGTGGTGGTATGGCGTCCGCGGGAATCATTGCCGCGCACTTCCTGGGTTTTCATTTTGCTGCTGCCGAGCAAGGTATTGGTGACAGTCGATTTACCAGCACCGGACGAACCCACCAACACGGCCGTTTTGCCAATACCTAAAAATGGATGCAGCACTTTCAAACTTTCCGGGTCTTTTGCATTCAGCGCAAAAATCGGAATGCCGCTTTGGACTATTTCCTGCAAACTTTCGAGCGCCATTTCGACATGTTCGGTCAAATCGGCTTTGGTTAGCACCAATACAGGGCCTGCACCGCTGGCCTGCACTAATAGTAGATAACGCTCAATTCGACGCGGATTGAAATCGCCGTCCAAACCACAGACCACCAGCACATGGTCGATATTGGCAGAAATTAATTGGGCTTTGTAATGCTCACCGGCGGCGGCGCGTTTCAGCACTGAATGTCGTGGCAACAGGCTCAGAATATTTTTGCAGTCTTCGTCCAGCACCACCCAGTCACCCACAATGGCGCGGGTTTCCGGATCAACCCGTGGCCGCGTCCAGGGCGCGGGCGGCTGCACTCGCAAGCTTTGGTCTATCTCGGTGGCAACGACGTAGGCGCTGCGATGCTGCCCCACCACACGTGCTACTCGGTTGCCAGTGGCTGCCTCTACCGCGGCATTCAAAGTCGCGTCATCGGGCCAACCCATCTGGCGCAAGGCGGAAATATGTTCTAGGTTTATCTGCATTGGCTTTATTCTAGCCTTTCCTGCACCTGGTCTTGACGATAACTGGTTTAATTTATCTAAATGAAAAATCTAAATGTTGTCGTCATCACTATTGCTGGCCTTGGTTTTATAGCCTTCGGTATCATTTTTTTGTGCTGGCCCAGCATGGTGATGCCCAATGTGGGCATTCAAGCGCTAGACGATCAAGCACAAGTCGAAATTCGGGCCATGTACGGTGGCCTTGAGTTGGGCTTAGGGCTGTTGTTATTGTCTTGTTTTTCCGTCAAACGCCAGCGCTTTGGCCTGCAATTAAGCCTTGCCAGTTACGGCGGCCTGGGTTTCGCTCGCCTGGCAAGCATGCTGGTGATCGGGGTTGCTACACCTTTTTTGTGGTTTGCATTAATTTGGGAAGGCGTAATCGCCGCGCTTGCTTTGTTGGCTTTGCGGAACCAAACCGCCACAACGTAGGGCTAATTGCTGTGCCCATAAGTTGAAGCTGAAAGCTAGGGCAATTTCGGGTAATCTTCACAGACTCTTTTTGTTCCTGAATCCCTGACCGTCCATGCACTCCCAGCCTATTGTCACGCGCGAAACCCTGCGCGATGTCCGTTATGAAATTCGTGGCGAACTAGCCCGCCGTGCGCGCGAACTCGAAGCGAATGGTCGCACCCTGATTAAACTCAATATTGGTAATCCCGGCGCCTTTGGTTTTCGTGCTCCGGAACATTTGCAGCAAGCCATCGCCGCCCATTTGCCCGAAAGCGATCCTTACACCCATCAACAAGGGCTGCCGCTCGCGCGTGAAGCATTGAGCGCATTCTACAAACAGCGCAACACCCCGAACGCAACGCCGGAGCGAATTTTTATTGGCAACGGGGTCAGCGAATTAATTGATATTGCACTGCGCGCTTTGCTCAACGTTGGCGATGAAGTTTTGCTGCCAAGTCCGGACTATCCGCTTTGGAGCGCCGCCACTATTTTGAATGACGGCATTCCGCGTTATTACGATTGCACGGCTGCAAATTTGTTTATGCCCGATCCGGAACAGATTGAAGCATTAATCACGCCACGCACCAGGGCCTTGGTGATTATCAATCCCAATAATCCAACCGGCGCCTGTTATCCAAAAGCCTTGCTGGAAAAACTGGTCGGCATCGCCCGTAAACATAATTTATTGTTGATGTGTGACGAAATTTATGACGGCATTATTTACGACGATGCAAAATTTGAACCCCTCGCACCGCTGGCCGGTGATCATCCTTGCCTTAGTTTTGGTGGTTTATCGAAAGTGCATCGCGCCTGCGGTTGGCGCATCGGATGGATGGTACTAAGCGGCGAAGCTACTCGTATTGGCGATTATCACCATGCGCTAGATTTATTAGGTGCTTTGCGTTTATGCG